>JBBDNU010000094.1:0-4731 GCA_040877365.1 Planctomycetales bacterium | reverse complement strand
CCGAAGCGGCCATCCTGGCAGATCGATGCGAACTCGTCGAAGAACATCGGCGGCGGGTCGATCGGCCGCAGGTCGCTCCAATGGTTCGCCCGAATGCCGCGAATCACCGTGCGGGCCGTCTCGTCGGCCGAATCGAGATCGTCCCGCGTCCAATCGGCGAGGTGGTGCTTCGTGCCGGCCGAGCCTTTCGGGATTGCGATGTAGCCGAGCTTCAACTCCTCGCCGATCCCGTCCAGCAGCCGCGTGAGGTGCCGGTACAACGGGAGCTGCAAGTCGATCCATTCCCGTTTGCGGCGGTGCGTCTTCTCGGGGGACGCGGCGGATTCGCCGGTCTTGTAGTCGAACACGATCCACTCGCCGCTGTCGTCGTTCTGGTCGATGCGGTCGATCTTGCCGCGGAGCCGCATCGGCGCGCCGTCCACGTCGAACGGCGCCTCGCGCTCGTCGCGGAAGCTCTCCTCGACATAGCGAATCCGCCAGCCGCGGGCCGCCCACTCCGCCTGCCAGCGCGCGAACGCCCGCAACCGCTGGCGAATCTGCTCGGCCTGCACCCGCACGGCGGGCAAGGGATCGTTGCCGAAATCGGCGTCGATCCGGCGGTTCAGAATCTCATCAAGGGCGGCGAAAACGTCGGCGGGATCGATCAATTCACGCAGCGCCGCATCCGAACCGAAGCGGAAGAGCGCGTCGTGGAGCAGCGTGCCGAACGCGCCGGCGTCCAGCTCCTCGGCCGCGTCGTCGCAGCCCACCAGCCCCAGCCGGTGCCGCAGGTAGTAGCGGTACGGGCAGGCGAGGTAATCGCGGAACTCGGTGACCCGCATCGACGTGACCGGCTCTTCCAGCGGCGGCAGCGGCGGGATGGGGAACGTCCGCCCGCTCCGCGCGGCGAGCAGCGAACCGGGGAGCAGGATCCGCCTTCGCGCGGGCGGCGCGGCGAACCACTTCAGCGTCCGCTCGGCGGCGCGCTCCTCCGCGCCGGCGAAGAGCAGCCGGCTGGGGACCAGCGGGTCCCCGTCGCTCGACCGCCGCCCGGCGATGATCCGCAGCTCCTTCCGCGACGCGGAAAGCAGGCACAGCGCGTAGGCGTCGCGGGCGAAGCGGCGATCGTTGTCCTCCAGTTGCAGGTGCCGCCGCAGCTCGTTCGGCAGGAACAGGTCGGCGTTCCGCGAGCCGGGAACGATCCCCTCGTTGAACCCGGTGAGCACGAGGGCCGGCGCGTCGTCCAGCGGCAGTTCGAGCCAGCCGAGCAGCTCGATCGCGGCACCGTCCATGGGCGGCGGAACGACCGCCGCGGCGGCGGTCGAGAGGACCAGCCGCAGCGCCTCGACTCCGCGAATCGCCGGAGCGAGGTTGCGGTGCGCGCGGGCGAGCTGCTGGGCTGCGTCGACGATCGCGTCGCACGCGCGGAGCGTCTCGCGGTCGCGTGGATCGTCGCGGTCGAGCGCCTCGGCGCCGTGGCAGGCGACGAGGATTTCGCGAATCGGATCGCCCCACTCGCCGGGCAGCCGCTTCTTCTTCGCCAGCGGAGCGAGCAGCTTATCGACCGCTTTCACCGCCTTGTGCAAATTGCGAAAACGCCCGCCCGCCGCCGCGATCCGCCGCGCGTCGAGCCGCGTCGGCAGACGGGTCGCGCGGTAGTCGTCCAGTTCGTCGATCAGCGAATCGCCGACCCAACCCGTGGGGCAGACATCCATGTCTGCCTGGTGCGAAGCGTCCGCCGATTTCATCTCATTCGGCGGCTCGAGGGCAGGCTGGAAAGCCTGCCCCACGTGGCTGCGCCGCAGCCACGCTTCGAGCGCCGGGTGCCGCAGGAGGGCCGCCATCGAACCGGCGTCGCGCTCTTCGAGATAGCGGGCGACCGCATCGAGCAATCGGAACGGTCCCGTCTGCTCGACAGTCCGCCCGACGCCGTAGCGGTGCGGCAGCTCCGACTCCTCGAACCGCTGCGCGAGCCAGGGGACGAGCCGCGTGTCCGGCACGCCGACCGTGATTTCATCCGCCGCGTATTGTCCGCCGAGCGCCGCGATCGCCCGCAGCGCGGCGTCCGCCTGCTCGGCCGGGCCGTCCACGATCTCGACGATCTCCTCCGGGACGGCCCGCGGCGGCTCGCGCCACGCCTCGGGGACCACGCAGCCGTGCTCGTCGAACCGGTCTTCCAATTCCGCCGGCGCGAAGACAAGGGCCGTCACGCGGTCAGCGACCTGGTCGAGCATCTGCCGTTGCGCGCGGTTCATGTCGACCGTGCCGACGAGGACGATGTCGCGCTCGGCGCGGCACTCGCGGCGGCGGATCGCGACGAGCCGGGCCGTCTGCCGGTCCCACACGTGCAGGTCGTCGAGGATCCGCAGGTAGCGCCATTGCACGTCGGCGAGGATCTTCCACCGCTCGGCTTCGTCGAAAGCGGGCAGGTGCTCGGCCTGGGCGATGACCTGCGGAAAGTCGAGATCGTCGGCGGCGAGGTCGCGGTGCAACTGGCCGACGAGCTTCGCCAGCGCCAGCCAGCCGAACAGGTCGTCCGGCTCGGGGAGCGCGCGGGCCAGCCTGCGGCGTCGCTCGGCGTCCGTCTCCCGCAGGGCGCGGACCCACGCCAACTCCTGGGTGAAGTCGTCGGCGAACGGCAACTGCGGGACGTACAATTCCTCCGGCAGCGCGAACGGCGTGAGGATCCGCGGCGGGACGAACGCCAGCTCGTGCTCCTCGGCCATCTCGACGAGCACCTCCAGCAGCCTCCGCCCCGCCTGGCCGCCGGGCACGGCGACGATCACGCCGGAAAGATCCCACAGGCCGTTGGCGGCGCGGCGTTCGCGCAGCCACTCCGCGGCGGCGGGGAGCGCCGGGCGGATCCAGTCGAGAAACACGCGGCGAATGGGCATCCGTTCGTCCGGTGCGGGCGGAGTCCGTCTGGGCGTTGCGGAGTGGTTGGTCGAGTGATCGAGGTCGGGCGTGTCAGCGAGCTACGTCCCGCCGAGCCGGCGGGACGTACTGCTGCTCGTCCATTGGAACCGATCGTGGCGCACGCTGCCAGCGTGCGACGCTGGAGCACAGGCTTCAGCCTGCCTGCTCGCACGGGCGGGCCGGGCTGGTCGATCGCCAGCCTGAAGGCTGGACTCCAGCCGACTTTCATGCCGCCCGGCGTTCGGCCTGTTTCGGCGCCGGGACGAGCCGCTCCTGCGGACCGGGATCGCCCGCCCGCAAGGCGAGCATCCACAGCATTCCGCCGAGCGACAAGACGGCGGCGATCGCGAAGACCCACGAGCCGAGACCGAGTCCCGGCAGTCCCCAGCGCGCCGCCTGCTCGGCGGTCGCGAACAGGACCAGTCCCGCCAAGGGGCCGATGAGCCCGCGGATGCCGGTGAGGAACACGTGGATCCCGTTGTACAGCCGCACGTGCTCGGCCTTCGCGAAGTAGAGGCTGCCGGTGAGCCAGTTGATGTTCCCCCCGCCGTTGCTGACGGCGTGGCAAATGGTCCCGACGAGCATCGCGGCGAGGCTGCCGGTCAACCCCCCGATCGTATAGAAGACGTAGGCGACCAGTTGCAGGCCGTTGAAGATCGCGCGGGCGGTCATGGGGTTCTTGCCGTCGAGGTAGCGGCCCCACATCGGCGACGAGGCGACGACGAGGAGCGTCGGGAGCACGGCCACGACGAAGGCGATCGTCAGGCCGCCCGCGCCGACGGACCGGCTCAGCACGCGGGGAATCAATCCGAGGCCAAGATGATTGGCGATCCCCGCCACCGCGAACGCTCCTTGGTAGTGCAGGAACCGCCGGTCGGCGAAGAACACGCGCGCCCCGTCGCGACAGGCGGCGAGCGGCGAGCGGGCCGTTCCCGCCAGGTCGGCCGCCGCGAAGATGTTCCGCCGCGAGACCGGAATCCGGTTGTAGAAGAAGGCCCCCGTCAGCACCATGCCGCCGACGAGCCAGTACAGCCCGGCGTAACCGCTCGGCCAAAGCGCCAACCAGCCCCAGCTCAGAAACGTGATCGCCAGGCCCGAGAGGGCGGAGAGCGCCTGCGTCCAGCCGATCGCGGCGCTGCGCCGCGCGACCGGGTAGCGGATGCGGAACATGTTCATCTCGGCCACGCGCGGGAATGAGCGGATCCAGAAGCTCGACCCGACGAGCAGCGTGAACGACAGCGACCCGCCCCAGGGGGCCGCCGTGAAGAACAGGAGTCCGGCGACGATCACGTTGGGGACCACGACCAGAAGCTGCATCGGCACCTGACGGCCGGCCCAGGTCACCACCGGGCTGAACAGGCTGCTGGCGAAGAACAACATCGTGAGCAGCGCCTGCTGCCAGAGCGGCGCGTGCAGGACCGTCTCGAGCACCACCAGCGAAATCGAGAACAGGGCCATCAGGCAGCCGGTCCCCAGGTTCGCCAGCGAGTCGAAATAGAGGGCGGGCCGGCAGGAGAGCGGCATCCGCGCCAGCATCTGGCGGAAGTAAGGAAACCGCAGCACCAGCCGCCCGAACCGCCGGCCGGGCGCGACCCGCCTGAGAGTCGGCGGCACCGCCGTCGCCGGAATGTCCTGAACCGCGGCGTCGCTGCTCATGGTGGTCCCGTCCGTGGGAGGTACTCTGGAATCCATTCAACCACGAAAGGCGCGAACGACACGAAAAGGGACGCGTCGCTGCGCGACAGTACTTCCAGGAACGCGATTCCGTCGTTCCCGCGCACGCGGGAATCCAGCCCGTCGTCCGCGCCGCCGCTGGATGCCCGCCTTCGCGGGCAT
>JBBDNU010000093.1:21511-26162 GCA_040877365.1 Planctomycetales bacterium | reverse complement strand
CCGGCGAGGCGGCGGAAACCGCAGCGGAGTTCTCGGCCACCGTGTTCTCCTCTTGCTTAATGTCATCACCCGCCCAACCCATGCCGACTTCCTGGTACTACCGCGACGGCGAAATTGTGCATGGGCCGTTGACGGCGGCCGAGATGAAGCGCCTCGCCGCGGCGGGAACGATTGCGGGAGCTTCGCTTGTTCGTCGGGGAGCGGACGGCGAGTGGGTGCCAGCGGCGCACGTCAAAGGTCTCATGCCATCGAGCAGAGATAGCGCCGTGAAATCCGCGATTCCATCGGGACGCAAGGTTCCGGCGGGCGATGCGCAGCAGCGCAAGGCCGCGGCCGCGGCTGGGAAGCAGCCGGCCTCGGCGGGACTGTCCCCGCCCGCCGCAGGCCGGGCGAAGCGCGCTCGCCGCTGGCTGCTGCGCGGGGGGGCGGTCTGCCTCGCGGTGCTGCTCGCGCTGGGGGTGCGGCACGCCCTCGCGGTGCGGGCGATGCTCCGTGTGGCCGACGCCTTCCAGCCCACCGGGCATCAGGTCGTCTTCGAGTATCCCGGACCGGAGTGGTTCCAGGCCTGGTGCGAGCAGAACAAGAAGCGGCACTTTGGACGCATCGTCGCGATTCGCGACGGAACGGTCGGCCCCGCTCTGGTCGCTGGAGCGACTCGAAGGGCTGGCCCTCAATCAATGCCGCTTCGAGGCCGGGACCTTCGCCGGCTGCGAAGCGCTGAAGAACCTGAAGGGCCTGTACCTCAACAATACGGAATTGACGGCCGAGCACTTCGCGCACATCGCGGGCCTGCCGAACCTGGAGGGACTTTACCTGGCGGCGAGCAATCTCGACGACGCGCAACTCACGCGGCTGGCCTCGATCCGCTCACTGCGGCAACTCGACTGCCGCGAGACCAACGTCACGGAGCAGGGAGCGAACCGCTTTCGCGCGGCCCGCCCAGACTGCGAACTCCAGTGGTGGAGGCGTCCGCAGTGAACTGGTCCGGACGACAGGGAACAACAAACGTTTGACCTGTCCGCCGTGGCGCAGCGGAGAATTTCGATCGCCGCACGCCCGCGGCGACGGTCGCCGTTTGCGAAAATCCGCCCGGTCGAGAGGAGCGGAACGCCAGATGTGGTGGGGGCCGCGGGAGAACGCGGCAGCGGCTGGGGGTGGACCGCGCGCAACGGCATCGCAAACGTGCCGTGCGTTTCACGTGAAACGCTCGCGGCCCGCTCTCCGCGTTTCACGTGAAACGCGGGGCGTGTCGCCGGCTTCCCCCGCCACGGCCCCGCCTCGATCGAGAAGAGCGCGCTCGGCCACCCCGCCGGGGATCCACTTCGCGCCGCGATGTTGCTATCGTGGCTCCATGCGTCACATCGGAAATCTGCCGAACGAAGAAGCCGCCCGCACCTTCCACAACCACCTGCTCGCGAACGGGATGCCGTCGCAGGTGGAGGAGGAAGACGGCGAGTCGGCGGAATGGTCCGTGTGGATCATCGACGAAGACCACGTGAGCGAGGCCCGCCGCGCGCTGGCGGAATTTCAGCGGGACCCCGCCGCGCCCGAATACGCCGCCGCCGGCGAGAAGGCGGACCGCCTCCGCCGCGAGCAGGCGCGGCGCGAGAAGCGAATCCGCAGCAAGTCGGTCGACATCCGCCGCCGCTGGGAGCGGCCGTGGTTCGCGCGGGCGCCCATCACGGCGGTTCTGATCGCGCTGAGCATCTTGGCGACGATATTCACCACGAATTGGAGCGACCCGCTGAACTGGAATGCCAAGGCCGCTCTGCATCCGGTCACGAGCCACCTGCACATCGCTCCGCTCGTCGTCGATGCTCAGACCGGCGAGTTGCTGGGCTGGTATCCCGTCCGCGGACTCGAGGCGATCCGTCACGGCCAGATCTGGCGGCTGGTCACGCCGATCTTCATGCACTTCGGCCTGCTGCACATCGTGTTCAACATGCTCTGGATGCGGCAGTTGGGGGTCGCCATCGAACTGCGGCGGGGGAGCCTCAAGTTCCTGTGGTTCGTGCTGCTGATCGCCGCCGTCTCGAACCTGGCGCAATACCACGTCAACATGGCGACGGACTCGCGGAGCGGCCCCTTCTTCGGCGGCATGTCGGGGGTGGTGTTCGGGCTGTTCGGCTACATGTGGATGCAGAGCAAGCTCGACCCGTTCTCGGGGTTCTTCATGCCGCCGAACCTCGTGTTCTGGATGATCGCCTGGTTTTTCCTCTGCATGACCGGCGTCGTGGGACAGATCGCCAACACGGCCCACGGCGTCGGCCTCGGCGTCGGCATGCTGCTCGGCGTGGCCGGACCGATGCTGCGCCGGATGCGGTGAGTCGGTGGGACCGGCGCGAATCGCGAACCGCGTCGTGCGCTCCTCAGCCGCGGGCGTGGCGGCGGAGGAGCGTCGAGGCGCGGAGCACGTACACCAGCCCGCTCCAGACCGTCACCAGCACCGCCCCCCACAACAGCGCGTCGCGCACCTGATGGAACAGCTCATCGGCGAAGTGCGGGCTGAGCGACAACAGGCTCGCCGTCACCGCCACGCACTGCATGAACATCTTGAGCTTGCCGCTCAGGCTCGCCGAAAAATCGAGCCCCTGCTGCTCCAGAAACCCGCGGAGGCTCGACACGAACATCTCGCGGCCGATGACGATGATCACCATCCACGCGGTCACGCCGGAGGAGGCGAGGATCCCCGGGGCGACTTCGATCGCTTCCCGCTTCTCCAGCAGGAACACGAACGCCCCGCAGACGATGATCTTGTCCACGAACGGATCGAGGATCCGCCCCAGCGTGGTGATCAACCCGTAGCGGCGGGCGATCCAGCCGTCGATCGCGTCCGTCGCCGCCGCCGCCAGGAACACGATCGCCGACGTGATCCACAACCCCTGCACCTGGATCATCACGAACAGCACCCCGGCCAAGAGCAGCCGGGCGAGCGTGATCGCGTTCGGCAGGTTCAGCGAGCGGCGATCGAGCAGCGCGACCGGGTGCGGAGTGTGGAGTGTGGAGTGCGGAGTGTGGAGTGTGGAATTCACTCCGCACTCCGCATTCCGAACTCCGCGCTTGCTTTCATTCGGCATTCCACACTCCGCATTCGTTCTCACTCCCCGTCCGGCGCGTAGCTCCCTACCAGGTCGTAGCCGTCGCGGCCGGTGATTTCGACGGGCAGCAGGTCCCCCGCCGCGATCCCCTCGCCGGCGACGTACACCGTGCCGTCGATCTCCGGCGCGTCGGCGAAAGTCCGCCCCTGCCAGACCCCCTCCTCGACGGGGGCGTCGACGATCACGTCCAATTCATAGCCCACCAGCGAGTCGCCGAACTCGAACGCGTTCCGTTGCTGCAATGCCATCAGCTCGTCGCGGCGGGCCTCCTTCACGTCTTCCGGCAGATGGCCGGAAAGGCGTTCCGCGGGAGTTCCCGGCTCGAGCGAGTACGTGAACACCCCCATCCGTTCGAATCGCGTCTGGGCGACGAATTCGCGGAGTTCCTCGAACTGCTCGTCCGTCTCTCCGGGAAAGCCGGTGATGAACGTCGTCCGCAGCGCGAGGTTCGGGAGTCGCTCCCGCAGCTTGCCGAGCAATTCCTCGGTCTGCGCCCGGTTCACCCGCCGCTGCATCCGCTTGAGCATCACGTCGTTGATATGCTGGAGCGGCATGTCGAGATACGGGAGGATCCGCTGCGCCCCGGCGATCGTGTCGATCAGCTCGTCGCTGAAGTGGACCGGGTACAGGTACATCAGCCGGATCCAGTCCAGCCCCTCGACCTGGTCCAGCTCGCGGAGCAGCTCCGCCAGCCGCACTTCGCCGTACAGGTCGAGACCGTAATACGTGGTGTCCTGGGCGACGATCACCAGCTCCCGCACGCCGTCGGCGACGAGTTCGCGGGCCTCGGCGAGCACGGCTTCGATCGGTTTGGTGATGTGCTTGCCCCGCATCTTGGGGATCGCGCAGAACGTGCAGGTGCGATCGCAGCCCTCGGAAATCTTGAGATAGGCGAAGTGCCGCGGCGTGATCCGCAATCGCGCGCGGTCGTCCATCGCCTTGAGCGGCGCGGGGCGGAACAGCTCCCGCTGCTCGCGCGCCCCGCCGATGAGATGGTCCGCCACGCGGTTGATCTCGTCCCGCCCGAACACGCCGACGATGTGGTCGATCTCCGGCAATTCGTCGAGCAGCCCGCTGCCGAGCCGCTGTGGCAGGCACCCCGCGACGATCACCCCGCGAGTGCGCCCCGCGCGCTTCAGATCGAGCATTTCGCGGATGACCGACTTCGATTCCTGCCGCGAGCTTTCGATGAAGCCACACGTGTTGACGATGACGAAATCGGCCCCGTCGGGATCGGAGACGAGCGTGTACCCGTCGAGGGCCAGCGTCCCCAGCATCTTCTCGCTGTCGACGAGGTTCTTGGGACAGCCGAGGCTGACGAAGGCGTAGGTCCCTTTCGCGGAGGTTTCCGTGGTCGGCAGCGCGGTGATCGGCACGATGAAGAGGTTTCGCAGTCGAGAGAGAGAGGAGCGGTGCGGTGCGGCGGCAATCCGTCTCGATTCTATCGCCCTGCCGATGGACTGAACAGGGCGTTGCCATCCGCGCTCGCCGTTTCGGAGATCGCGTAGCCCGCCATCGTCGCGAAGAACGCCGCGATCGCGACGGCGACCAGC
>JBBDNU010000093.1:0-21411 GCA_040877365.1 Planctomycetales bacterium | reverse complement strand
GATCGCGTAGCCCGCCATCGTCGCGAAGAACGCCGCGATCGCGACGGCGACCAGCACCCACTCGACGACACCCGCCCGGCGGCGCACCCTCCGCGCGTCTTCCCGCGGAGGCGCCTCCGCCGTCGGGAAGCCGGGGTCCCACGCCTCCCCGTTCGGCAGCCGGAACTCCACCCGCGACTTCCACGCCGTCCACAGGATCGCCAGCAAGCACGCGAGCGACGCCGCAAACAACAGCGGCGGGACCGGCGCGGCGTCATTCATCCCCGGCAATTCGAACTCCGCCTGGCTCCGCGCAGCCGCCAACGCGAATGAATTGTTGAGGAAATGGATCGCCATCGGCACGTAAAAGCTGCGGGTCGCCAGGTACATCAGGTGGATGACGATCGCGAGCGGCAACACTCCGACCGCATGCGCCGGATGAATGTGGATCGCGCAGAACAGGAGCGACGTGATCGCCACCCCCGCGGCGATCCCCCAGCGGGCGACCAGCCCCCGCCCGATCACGCCGCGGAACAGGATCTCTTCGGCGATCGCCGGCGCGGCCGCCAGCGCCAGCAGGAGGACCGGCCACGGGAGCTGATCGAGCATCGTCAACACGGCCTGTCTCACGTCCATCGGGTCGAGCCATCTCAGTCCAGGCGCCCACTCGCACAACCGCTCCCACGCGAGCTGCGCGCACCAGTTCGTCTGGCCCGCGACCAGCGCCGCCGGCAGCACCGCGCACAGAGTGAGCGCCGCGTGCGGCACGCCGACCCGCCGCAGCGACAGCTTGCGGAGCATCGCTCTGCCGAGGCGGAGGCGGGCGGCCGCGATCGCCAGCAGGACGAACAGCCCCAGCGTGCCCGCCGTGATCGCTCCTTCGTGTTGCCGGATGAGATCGGGAGTCGAAGAGGGATCCTGCGCGACCGCCTGGAGATCCTCCGTCCGGCCGATCACTCCCAGCCCCACGCCGACGATCACGCACAGCGTCGCCACGGCCGCGCAGGCGAACTGCGCCGGAATCAGGCCGATCGTCCAGCCCAGCGCCTCCGGCAATCCCGGGCCGGGCGGACGGGCCAACGCGACCTGCACGGTGGCGGGCCCAGGCGACGCTTCGCCGGCCACCTCGCCCCCGGCCGGCTCCGCCGGACCGGGCGCCGCCGCGTCGTCCGTGGGTCGTGCGGTCCCCTGCGCTTCCGGCGCCGGCAGTCCGTCGTCGATCGAGTCGGCCATGATGGATTCGCTACCGAGCCAGAGAATTCGCCGAGGGATGGAACCGGCCGAGCCGCAGCGGGTAGAGTTGAACTGTAGTTCGGCCTTTCTTCTCCGGTCAAATCGACGAGGCGGTGGTGGGGGAATCTTCGCAATCTTCTTCGGCCGCCGGCGGATTGTTCTGCGCCGGGTGCAATGCGCGGTTCCGCTGGATCGACGGCGAGCCGGTCTGCCCCGCGTGCGGCGCCCGCGCGCACGCCCCGCCGGACGTTTCGCTCGACGACACGCTGCTCTATCGCGAGGAGCCGAAGACCGCGGCGCGCCCCGCCGTCGCTTCCGAGACGCAAGCCGGCGGCGACCCGCTGCTGGGCCGCACGCTGCACGTCTATCGCTGCGAGTCGTTCCTCGGCGCCGGGGGTATGGGGCGCGTCTATCTCGCGCGGCACCTCGAACTGGAACGGCCCTGCGCGTTGAAGGTGCTCGCGCCGCGCGGCGCCGAGGGCGACGCCGGTTACGTCGCCCGCTTTCTCGAAGAGGGCCGCGCCGCCGCGGCGCTCGTCCATCCGAACATCGTGACCACGCACGCCATCGGCCGGGCCGGCGAATGCCATTTCCTGGAGATGGAGTACGTCCCCGGCCGCAGCCTGCAGCATCTGCTGCGGACGGAGGGCCGCTGCACGCCGATCCGCGCGACGGCGCTGGCGGTGCGGATCGCCGAAGGGCTCGCGGCCGCCCATTCCGCGGGGATCGTCCACCGGGACCTGAAGCCCGACAACGTGTTGCTCACGCACCGGGGAACGCCCAAGATCGGGGATTTCGGCCTCGCCAAGCGGGTCCACGCCGACGACGGTCGGCCGATCGACGAACTTGCCGGGACTCCCAACTTCATGGCCCCGGAACTGTTCGCCGGCACGCCCGCGAACGCCGCCTCGGACGTGTATGCCCTCGGCGTGTGCTATTTCGCGCTGCTCACGGGGCGGTTGCCGTTCGTGTGCGGCAGCCTGCGGGCGCTGCGCGAGGCGGTCGCCTTCGAGCCGGTCCCTGCCGTCCGCCGCGACTTTCCCGACGTCACGCTCGAAATGGCGGAGTGCGTGAGCCTGCTCTTGGGGAAGAACCCGGCGGCGCGGCCGCGCGACGCGCGGGAGGCGCTGTCCCTGTTGCACGCCGTGTGGGGGGAGGTGCAGGACCTCGATTCGCTGCTTCACGAAGCGTTCGAGAGCGTGCCCGCCGTCCGCTGGACGCGCGCCGCCCACCACCGCTACCAGCTCGACGTCAGCCTGCCGGACGGCCGCAGGCAGCGGGCGTTCGTCGAAGCGGCCGATCATCCCGCCGCCGGCCGGCTGCTCCTGATCTACAGCATCTGCTGCGACGCCTCGCCCGACTACTATGAGGCGGCGCTCCGCCTCAATTCGGAGATCCCGCACGGCGGGCTGGCGATCCGCGACGTCGAGGGGCGGCCCCGGTTCATCATGGCCGACACCTATCCCCGCAGCACCGTGGATGCCGAAGAGATCCGCCGCAGCGTGCTCGAGGTCGCGTCGCGGGCCGACGCGGTGGAGCAGTCGTTGACCGGCGGCGACGCGCATTGACGCCGGGTTGACGCTCCCTCGACTCCCGCGGAGAATCGACCGTCCGTAGACGCCTGGGCGAAATCCAGTAGTTCCAAGTTTTCGCATCAGCCCGTCAGGCAAACGATTGAATATCGTCTGCCTTCGTCCTTCCCAACTCCGAACTCCGAACTCCCAACTCCCCATGTCCCTCTTCCGCCCCGAGATCGACCGCATCGCAGGCTACGCTCCCGGAGAACAGCCGCAGGAGGCGGGCTGGGTCAAGCTCAACACCAACGAGAACCCGTATCCGCCGTCGCCGCGCGTCGTCGCGGCGATCGAGCAGGCGGCCCGCGGCCGGCTCAACGTCTATCCCGACCCGCTCGCCACGCAATTGCGGAAGAAAGCGGCGGAGGCGTACGGCGTCGATCCCGAGTGGATCCTGCCGGCCAACGGCAGCGACGAGTGCCTGACGATCCTGCTCCGCTCGTTCGTCGGACCGGGCGAGCTGGTGGCGTATCCGTATCCGAGCTACGTCCTGTACGAGACGCTGGCGGAGATTCAGGGAGGATCGCACGCGCGGCTCCCGCTGAACGCCGATTGGTCGTGGGACCACGCGCGGTGCGAGCCGATCGTCCGGCGGAGCAAGCTGATGCTCGTGCCGAACCCGAACTCCCCCTCGGGCAACCGCTGGTCCGACGACGAGGTCGCGGCCCTCGTCCCGCCGCACGGCGTGCTCGTGCTCGATGAGGCGTATGCCGAGTTCGGGGACGAGGCGACGGGTCCGCGGCTGCTGCATTCGGCGTTGGGCGAGCGGATCGTCGTCACGCGGACGCTGAGCAAGTCGTACAGTCTCGCGGGCGTGCGGATGGGGTTCGCGCTGGCGCACCCCGACCTGATCGCGGGGATGCGGAAGGTCAAGGACAGCTACAACTGCGACACGCTCTCGATCGCGGCGGCCCTCGCGGCGCTCGATGATCCCGCGTGGATGCTCCAGAACCGCGAAAAGATCCGCGCGACCCGCGCGCGGCTCTCGCAGTCGCTCCGCGACCTCGGATTTCACGTCGTCGACAGCCGTGCGAACTTCGTGTGGGCGACGCGACCCCAGAAAGCACACCGCGGCCTCTACGAAGCGCTCAAGGTCCGCAAGATCCTCGTCCGCTACATGCGCTATCCCGACGTGGAAGGCGCGCCGGGAGGCGAAGTCGATGGCCTCCGCATCACTGTCGGCACCGACGCCGAAGTGGACGCTATGCTGGCGGCACTGCGGGAGATCGGCTGAGAATCGAAAGATTCGCCGCAGAGAACGCAGAGAACGCAGAGTTCAAACGGCGCGGGAATCGTCCGCGAACGCTGTCGCTCTCCATTCTTCTCATTCCGCGTCTTCTGCGTTCTCGGCGGATGACCCTCGCGGAACCGCCCCGACCCACTCGAGCCTTCAACTCCCATCGAGACGGTTCTTCTCTTCCTCTTCCTTCTTTGCGGACCTTTGCGCCTTTGCGTCTTTGCGTCGAATCTCTGATTGCGACGAGCCTAATGCCCGGAATGTCCATACCTCGCGCGAATCGGACCTCGCGCCATTTCGCCGCAACCCCTCGCTGTCGTAGCATGGACGATCGCGGCGCATCGCCGCATCGATCCCGACTCGTACCGCGAACCACGGTCCATGCCCCGCACCG
The DNA here is from genome assembly GCA_040877365.1 of Planctomycetales bacterium. Lineage (GTDB taxonomy): Bacteria > Planctomycetota > Planctomycetia > Planctomycetales > Planctomycetaceae > JBBDNT01. The sequence continues at coordinate 16,994 of JBBDNU010000093.1, read as the reverse complement.
CCTCGATCCACCGCCAGACCGCCGAGACCGACATCCGCCTGACCCTCGAGCTCGACGGTTCGGGCCGGTCGCAGATCCGCACCGGCGTCGGGTTCTTCGACCACATGCTCACGCTGCTCGCCCGGCACGCGTTGTTCGACCTCGAAGTCGCGGCGGACGGCGATCTGCACGTCGATGCGCATCACACAGTCGAGGACGTCGGCATCTGCCTGGGAAAGTGCCTCGCCGAGGCGCTCGGCGACAAGCGGGGGCTCGTCCGCTACGGCAGCCGCACGATCCCGATGGAGGAGACGCTCGTCACCTCGGCGATCGACCTGAGCGGGCGGATGTGGTACGTATACCGCGTCGAGTTCCCGACGGAGAAGATCGGCGAGTTCGACACGGAGCTGGTGGACGTGTTCTGGCAGGCCGTCGCGGCCAACGCGCTGATGAACCTGCACCTCGTGCTGCACCACGGGTCGAACAGCCACCACATCGCGGAGGGTTTGTTCAAGGCGACCGCCCGCGCGCTCCGCGAAGCCGTCGCCATCGACCCCCGCGAGCCGGGCATCCCCTCCTCGAAGGGAACGCTGTGAAATCGTCCACAGATTACGCAGATTGCTCAGATTCGAAGAACGCGGCGATTACTTCCGAATCTGCGAAATCTGCGTAATCTGTGGATGTTCCCGGCTTTTCGTCAGACGACAGCGATGGAACGGGTCGCACCCGATCCTTCCGGTCAGCGAAGCCGGGCAGCTTCGGGAAAATTTGCCGGTTGTGCTCAAGATAACGATTGTAACGGGACGATCTTTCGGTTGCGGCTTGCGTTCCGCGCACCCGGACGATCGTCCATGCTTTACGGACTTTACCTATCCGCCCAAGGCGCCGAAGTGCAATCGCGACGGCTCGACGTCGTCGCGAACAACATCGCCAACGCGCAAACCGATGCCTTCAAACGGGATCTGGCGATCTTCCAGGCGCACCCGCCGCGCGAGGTGATCGACGGGACCGCCGGCGAGCTGCCGGGAAACCTCAACGAGCACACCGGCGGCACCACGCTCGCCGCCGTCGTCACCGATTTCTCGCAAGGCTCGCTGGTCCCCACCGGCGGCGTGTATGACGTGGCCCTCGCGGGGCCGGGGTTCTTCCGCGTCGCCGGCAAGGGGGAAGAATTCCTGACGCGGGCCGGGCGGTTCACGCTCGATCGCCGCGGCGAACTCGTCACGCAGAGCACCGGCTCGCCGGTGCTGGGGGCGGGAGGCCGCCGCATCCGGATTCCGACCGACGCCTCGCGGGTCGAGATCGACGCCGACGGCTCGGTGCGGGCCTTCGGGCCGGACGGAGACGCCGGCATCGTCGGGCGGCTGGAGGTCGTCCTTCCCGAGACTACCGCGCTCCTGGAGAAGGCGGGAAACGGATACTACCGCAATCTCGGCCGGCAGCGCACCGCGCCGCCGGGCGTGGCGGAGGTCCGACAGGGGCACATCGAAGGCGCCGGCGCGCAGCCGGTGCTCGAGATGCTCTCCATGATCGAGGCCTCGCGGGCGTTCGAGACGAACGTGAACATGATCCGCACGCAGGACGAATCACTGGGCAACCTGCTGCAAACGGTGGCGAGAAGATAAGTGGGCGGTGGGCGGTGGACAGTGGGCAGTAGGCAATACCTCGACTCTCGACTCTCGACTCTCGACTCTCGACTCTCGACTCTCGACTCTCAACTCTCAACTCTCGACTCTCTCATGGCCATTCGCGCCCTTCACACCGCCGGCACCGGCATGCAGGCGACCATGTTCAACCTGGACGTGATCGCCAACAACCTGGCGAACGCCAGCACCACCGCCTTCAAGCGGTCCCGCACCAACTTCGAAGACCTGTTTTACGAGCACATCAAGATCCCCGGCGCCCAGGACTCGCAGGGGCTGCTCACGCCGGTCGGCATCTCGGTCGGACTCGGCTCGCGCGTCGCCAGCACACAGGTCGATCATTCCGAGGGAAGCCTGATCGAGACCGGCAAGAGCCTCGACGTCGCCGTCGTCGGCAGCGGGTTCTTCCAGGTGCAGGACGGACAGCAGACGCTCTATACCCGCTCCGGCACGTTCACGCTGAACGCCGACAGTCAGATCGTCCTCGCCTCGGCGGACCGCGGCCGGCTGCTCGACCCGGCCATCACCGTCCCAACCGACGCCACCGACATCGTGATCTCCAGCGACGGCTTCGTCTCCGTCCGCACCCCGGCGACTCCGAACCTGACGCCCCTCCAGCAGATTCAGCTCGTGCGGTTCGTGAACCCCGAGGGGCTGCTGCAGATGGGCGAGAACCTCTACTCCGAGACCGACGCCTCCGGGCAGCCGCTCCAGGGAAACCCCGGACAGGACGGGCTGGGCACGCTCCGACAGGGCTTTCTCGAAGCCTCGAACGTCGAGCCGGTCCGCGAGCTGGTCGACCTCATCCAGACGCAGCGGAATTTCGAATTGAACAGCCAGACCGTCCAGGCGGCCGACCAGGCGATGGCGCTGATCGCCAACCTGCGACGCTTCTGATCCTCGGATTCCAAGGCGAAGTTCCATGTTGCTTCGACTCTCGATGACGCTGCTGATCGCGGCCGGATCGGCCGGCGTCGCCGAAGCCGCGATCGTGCGATTCAAGAACTCGGCCACCGTCTCCTCCGCCGTCGTGCGGCTGGCGGACGTGGCGGACGTCGCCGACGCCGATCCGGACGCGATGCAGCGGCTGGGCGAGATCACGCTCGCCCCCGCCCCCGCGCCCGGCGGCGAAATGCTGCTCGACTTCGCCACGATCCGCGGCCGGCTGCAAGCGCACGGCGTGGACCTCTCGCGATTGGAGTTCTCCGGGAGCAGCTCGGTGAAGGTGCAGTCGCCCCCTCCTCCGCCGGAGCCGGCCGCGCCCCGCAGTCCCGCGCCGCAGCCGGCGGTCCGCTCCGAAATCACCGACTGGCAAATCCGTCGGGCCGAGACGCTGGTAGTGGAAGCCGTTCGGCAACACGTCGCGGCGGCCGCTCCGCAATTGGGGAGGGTGAACGTCGAAGTCCGCCTCGATCGCGAAGACGTCCCCCGCGTGCTCTCGCTGGCGGCGGCGGGACTCGTCGCCGACGGCGGAAACGGGCCGTGGGATGCCTGGCACACGGTTTCGATTCGTCCGAAGGGCCGGTCCGCCGAGTCGGTGGATGAATTCCAGGTCCGTAGCCGGGTCAGTCAGAAGCCGTTCGTCATCGCCGCGAAATACGCGGTCCCGCGGGGCCACATCCTGAAGCCGGAGGATCTCGTCTGGCGGCAGGTCGAGCAGACGGAGGGGGTCGCGAGCCGGCCCGAGGACGTCATCGGCCGCGAGACCAGCCGCACCTTCCGCCCGGACGAACCGATCGACCCCGCCGGAATTCAGACGGTCCCGCTGATCCGCTCGAACGACATCGTCACTGTGTACGCGCGGCAGCCGGGCGTGACGGTGAAGCGGCTGATGAAGGCCCGCGGCGACGGCTCGGCGGGAGACCAGGTGACGGTGGTCACGCTCGACGGCCGGCAGCAGATCGTGGCCCGCGTCACGGGATATCACGAGGCCGAGGCCGTCGGCTCGATGGGCGCGGAGGCGTCGCACGTGCGGTTCGTTCCGACCGCGGAAGCGCCGTCCGGCGTGCGCCCGGCCGGCTTCACGCGGGAAGAAGGAACGCGGCGATGATGGACCGCACCGACTCGCCGACTCTCGGAACCGCGTTCCCCTCTCCCCTTTGGGGGGAGAGGGTCGGGGAGAGGGGACTGCACACCGAGTGCTCCGCCTCACTGTTGGAGATTCCGAACAGAGACGCGATCACCGCGCCGATTCGCTCCGGAGACCCTATCGACGAGTGTCAGGCCGCCAATTTCCGGCAGACCGCAACCCCCCTCACCCTGACCCTCTCCCCCGCAAAGCCGGGGGAGAGGGGACGGCGAGCTCGGTTGGCTTTGGCGGCGTTGATCGTGGCGGCGGCATCGCCGGCGTTGGGGCAATCTCCCCCGCCGGGGGGCCGACCCGCGCCGCCGATGATGCCGGGGCCGCCGGTCGCGCGGCCTGCCATGCCGGGGCCGCCTGTGCCGCTGCTCGATTTCTACCGGCAGGCGGAAGGGCCGCTCGGGCCGCGGATCGCGGACTATTCGTGGATCTACATCCCGGCCCCCGAGCCGTACGAGATCAAGGTACACGACATCGTCACGATCATCGTCGACGAGAAGTCGGAGACGCTGCTCAACTCGCGTTACAACCGCACACGGAATGGGACCCTCAAGGCCGAACTCAAGGAGTTCGTCCGCCTGGGAGACAGCGGCAACGCGCGGCCCGCCGCCGAGGACCAGCCCACCATCGACACCAACCTGCAAAGCCGCCTGCAATCGACGGGGCAGGCGACCGACCAGGAGGGGATGCGCTACCGCATCGCCGCGACCGTGGTCGACGTGCTCCCCAACGGCAACCTCGTGCTCGAGGCCCGCAAGAGCATCCGCACCGACGGCGACCTGTGGCAGTATTCGTTGACCGGCATCCTCCGCAGCGAAGACATCAACCGCGACAACACGGCCCTGAGCGAGAACATCGCCAACCTCGACATCATCAAGAAGCAGCAGGGCAAAGTCCGCGACAGCACGAAGCGGCCGTGGGGAATGGCGCTGTACGACATGTTATCGCCATTTTGAAGTAGCTGAATTCGCAAGAATTCAGCCTCCTCGGAGGCTGAGGCTTCCGTGAATTCAACCGGTTCACGGGGCTGAATTCTTGCGAATTCCGCTACATTCGAATCATCGATAGGAAGACTCGACGACATGCTCCGCCGGATCCTGTTCCCCTCCCTCGTCGCCCTGCTCGCGCTCGCCGCGGCGCTGGCGCCGCGGCCCGCCGCGGCCCGCGTGCGGCTGGAAAACATCTGCACGGTCTACGGCCAGCACGAAGTCAAGCTGACGGGGATCGGCCTGGTGGTCGGGCTCGCCGGGACGGGAGACGGCGGGCGGAGCATCCCGGCGATCCGCTCGCTCGCAGCCGCCCTCAAGCTGATGAACACCCCCACGCAGGTCGCCGAGCTCAAGGACGCCAAGAATGTCGCGATCGTGCTCATCGAGGCGACCATCCCGCGGACCGGGCTCCGCCGCGGACAGACGATCGATTGCCACGTCAGCTCGATCATGGGGGCCAAGAGCCTCCGCGGGGGGCGGCTGCTCGTCACGCCGCTCGAAGCCAGCGCCGTCGGGTCGGACCTGGTGATGGGGCTCGCCTCGGGGGCGGTGTTCGTCGAGGACGCCGACGTGCCGACGTCCGGCAAGGTCCCCAACGGCGCGACGCTCGAGAAGAACTTCGTCGCCCCGTTCATCGACAAGGAGCGGGGACACGTGGTGACGCTGCTGCTGGATTCCGCCCACTCCAGCTTTCACGCCGCGAGCGAGGTCGCCCGCGTGGTGAACGCCGAATTCAGCTTCGAGGCGGGGAGCGAGCAGCTCGCGCGGGCGGTCGGGCCGGGCGTCGTCGAAGTCGCGCTCCCGGAGCAGTACCGCGACGCCGCCGTCGAGTTCATCGCCCAGGTGCTCGAGGTCGGCATCGACAACCCACACACCGCCGCCCGCGTGGTCGTCAACGAGAAGACGGGCGTGGTCGTCGTCACGGGCGAGGTCGAGATCAGCCCCGTGGTCGTCTCGCACAAGAACCTCACCGTCGAGATCGGCGACGGCGGCGACGGCGAGGTCGTCCCCGCCGCAGCCTGGGCGCCGCTCGGCGGGCAGTTCAATCCCAGCTCGACGCGGCAGCTCAAGGAGCTGGTGACCGCGCTGGAGCAGCTCCGCGTCCCGACCTCGGACATCATCGCCATCCTCCGCGAGCTGCACCGCTCGGGGAAGCTCCACGCCACCTTCGACGATCACTAACCACCCTCATGCCCGCTCCGATCTCCAGCATCACTGCCGCGCCATCCGGAATTGCGTCCGGTGGTCCCGCCGCGTCGGGCGAGACCGCGCTGCGGCAACAGTTCGACGCGGCGGTCGCCGGGACGTTCTATCGGCAGATGATGCAGTCGCTGCGGAAGATGCACGACAAGCCGGCCTACTTCCACGGCGGCCAGGCCGAGGAGATGTTCCGCAATCAACTGGACCAGCAGGTCGCGGACGATCTGGCGGCGCGGCACGGGCAGGCGTTCAGCGAGCCGCTGTTCGAGGCCTTCGCCGCCCGCCTCCGCGCCCACGCGCTTCGCAGTGACCAGAGCGTTTGACAGCACTGATTTCATTCTTCATCAGTGCCGATCCGTGAGATCCGTGGTCAAGAAAATTGCGCAGAGGCGCAACTTCGAAGCCTTTGTAGTACGAAAGAATTCGCAGGGGTTCGAGCGGCGCCGGTGCGCGGAGCCGCATCGCTGCTTTCAACGCGCTGTCGAGCGACGCGAGGTCGAGTTGTCGCCGCACGTTCACCTGACGCATCTCCTTTCGTGTCGTTCGTGCCTTTCGTGGTGAATCACGCGTCAACCGCGACGAACGGACTGCACCGGTTGTCGCGATCGCACCGAAGATTCCGGCCTTGGCGCGCCGATGATTTCCGTAGGAGACCCGTCTCCCGCGGGGAACGGCTGCGCGGAGGGGCGTGCCGCTGTTCGAGGCAGTTCGGAATTACTCATGCGCAGGAAGCGCGGCGATGGAGCGCACGCTGCTGGATGAATTGAAGTCGCTTGTGGGCGACTTCGAGTCCGCCCAGGACGAGCTTCAAGCCGTGTACGCGCGGAAGCGAGCGGCCCTGGTCGAGGCCCGTTCGCAGGAGCTGGCGGCCCTCGCGCGGACGGAAGGCGAACTGGCCGCGCGCCTCCGCGCGATCCTCGCCCGGCGGGGCCGCCTGCTCCAGCAAGCGGGCCGGGCCGGAATTCCGGCCGACTCGCTGGCGGCGCTCGCCGAGCGAATCGGCGGACCCGATGCCGACCGGCTCCGCGGACGGATCGAGCGCGGGCGGAGTCGCTCGGAGGAACTTCGCCGCGAAAGTTGGATTCACTGGATCATCGCCCGGCGGGCCAGCCGCCATTACGGCGAATTGATCGAGCTGGTCGCCGGCCACGGCCGCCGCTCCCCGGTTTATGAACAAGAGCGCGAACCGCGAAACTCCATCGGAGGAGCGATCCTGGACGCCTCGGCTTGATCGTCCATTGTCCGTTGCCACCGTCTCCTGATCTCTGACCTCTGATCTCTGACGTATGGGCCTCAACGCCGCACTCGCCACCGCCGGACGCTCGCTCGAGCTCGCCACCACCGGCATTCAGGTCGTCGGGCAGAACATCGCGAATGCGAACACGCCCGGCTACATCCGCGAAGAGCTCCAGATCGCGGCCAACCTGCCGTATTCGCAGGGGACGCTCATCTTCGGGACCGGAGCGCTGGCGCTCGGCATCCGGCAGCAGATCGACACCTTTCTCGAATCGCGGATTCACACCGCCAACAGCGAGTTCGAAACCGCCGACATGCTGCAGGCGATCTACAAGCAGCTCGAGACGGTGATCGGCGAACTGGGCGAAGGGGACCTCTCGACCGGACTCAACCGCTTCCTCGGGGCGATCCACGACCTGGTCGCCGAACCGGAATCGGACGCGCTGCGGCAGATCGTCGTCGAGCAGGCGGTGCAGTTCGCGGGCGAGATCGTCGCGCTCCGCAACCGGGTCAACGAGATCCGCACCGGACTGACCGGCCAGGTCGATTCCACCGTCGCCGAGGCCAATCGCCTGATCCAGCAGGTCGGCGAGCTCAACGGGCAGATCACGCGGCTCGAGTCGGCGGGATTGCTCCAGAGCGACGCCGGCGCGCTGCGCACGCAGCGGTACGTGGCCCTCGATCGCCTCTCCAAAATCCTCTCGATCCGGTTCGTCGAAGTGCCGGACGGCTCGGTCAACGTCTTCGCCGGGTCCGACTATCTCGTCCTCGGCGACCGCACCCAGCAGCTCGTCACGGCCAGCAGCGTCGACCGCGGCGTGGTGATCCACACCGTGACCCTCTCGGAGACCGGCTCCGACGTCGCGCGCCACGGAGGTCAGCTCTTCGGGCTGCTCGAAGGCCGCGACGCCGTGCTGGGCGGGTTCGTCGACGCGCTCGACTCCTTCGCGGCGGGAGTGATTCACGAGTTCAACCGCATCCACGCCTCGGGCGAAGGATCGTCGCGGTTCCAGTCGATCACCGGCACGTACCGCGCCGTCGATCCCGCCGCCGTTCTGAACGAAGCGGGGCTTCCCTTCGCGCCGGAGCACGGCAGCTTCCGGATCAAAGTCGTCAACGCGACGACCGGGCTGGCGGAAACACACACCATCGCCGTCGATCTCGACGGCATCGGGGCCGACACGAGCCTGGACGACCTGCGGGCGGCGCTCGACGGCATCGCGAACCTGTCGGCGAGCGTCACCACCGACGGCCGGCTCGCGATCGCCGCCGCCAGCGGCTATGAGTTCGCCTTCGCCGACGACACGAGCGGCGCGCTCGCCGCGCTGGGAATCAACACCTTCTTCGGCGGGACCGATTCGAGCACGATTGCGGTCGATCCGCTCGTGCGGCAGAACTTCCGGATGGTGGCGGCGGGGCAGGGGGGCGGGCCTTCCGACAACCGCAACGCCGTCCGGCTCGCGCAGTTCAGCGAGAACGCCAGCGCGCTGCTGGGCGGCGTCAGCATCGACTCGTTCTACGAAAGCCTCATCACCCGCATCGCGCAGGAGTCGGCGTCGCAGACGGCGATCGCGACGGGCCGGGAAGGCTTTCGCGATTCGCTGCTCAGTCAGCGCGACCAGTTCTCCGGCGTCAGCCTCGACGAAGAGGCGATGAAGATGCTGGAATTCCAGCGCGCCTACCAGGCCTCCGCCCGCATCATCACCACGATCGACGAACTGTTCCAGACGCTGCTGAATATGTAGTCGAGAGTCGAGAGTCGAGAGTCGATCGCAAAACGGAAGGCCTCGCCCGCTTTCCACTGCCCACTGCCCACTGCCCACTCTCCATGTCCATCGGGCCCCTACTTCCCGGCAGGCTCCCCAACTCGCTGAGCGCCTCGCGGCTCACGTCGAGCCTGCGGCAGACGACGCAGGCGATGCAGCGGCTGCAGGACCAGGCGGCCACGGGGCAGAAGTTCTTCCTTCCCAGCGAATCCCCCACCGACGCGATCCGCACGATCTTCCTGCAGAAGACGCTCGAGCGCAAGGCCCACTTCCGCCAGAGCCTCGCGACCGACCGCTCGCTGCTCGTCGCCAGCGAGGCGGCCCTCGCCGACGTCGGCGAGGCGCTCAGCCGGGCCAAGGCCCTCATTCTCGCGGGGACCGGAGACAACGTCTCGGACGCCGAGCGGGACGCCCTCGCCGTCGAAGTCGGCGCGCTGCTCCGCCAGGTCGTCGGCGCCGCCAACTCGAAATTCCGCGGCCGATATCTCTTCGGCGGGTCCGCCTCGCAGCAGGCGCCGTTCGACATCCAGGGATCGACCGTCGTCTACCGCGGCGACCGGCAGGCGCTCCAGTCCTTCATCGACGCCGGCCTGTCGATCGCCAACAACGTCGACGGCCAGCAGGCGTTTCGCGGCATGACTGCGCCGATCTCGAAGGACGTCGACCCGGCGCTCTCGCTCGACACCCGCATCGCCGATCTGCACGGAGGCCGCGGCCTCGTTCTCGGCGAAATCGCGGTCACGGTGGACGACGGAGTGAACCCCGCCGCGACGCGGAACGTCGACCTCGCCGGCGCCCGCACGATTCGCGACATCAAGACGGTCCTCGAAGCCGCGTTCGCCGGCGGCCCCCCCACGCTGGCCGTCGACATCGACCCCGCGAGCCGATCGGGCCTCCGCATCACCCCCTCCGGCGGGACCGCGACGATCGCCGACGTGAACGGCGCCCGCGTGGCGGCCGATCTCGGTATCGCCGCCGCCGCGCAGGCGGTCGTCAACGGAGGCGATCTCGACCCGTTCCTCACGCTCCAGACGAACCTCGCCGACCTCAACGGCGGGACCGGCATCGGGGCGACGGCCGCCGCCGGCCTGCGGATCGTCCTCGGCAACGCCACGAAAACCGTCGATCTTTCCGCCGCGACCACCGTCGAAGACCTGTTCAACGCGATCCGCCAGACGGGGCTGCCGCTCGATTTCGGCATCAACGACGCCGGCAACGGCCTCGCCATCGCCAGCCGCGCCAGCGGCGCCGACTTCGCGATCGGCGAAAACGGCGGGACGAACGCCGCCGGCCTCGGCATCCGCACGTTCGACGGCGACACCCTGCTGGCCGACCTGAACGGCGGCCTCGGCGTCCCGGTCGAGCGGCGCGACGAGAACGGCGACCTGATTTCCGCGCCGCTGGAGATCACCCGCCGCGACGGCAGCGACATCGCGATCGAGCTGCAGGGGCTGCGGACCGTGCAGGAGGTGATCGACGCCATCAACGCCGTCGATCCCGGAGTCCTGGTGGCGTCGCAAAACGCGGTGGGGAACGGCATCTCGATTCTCGACGACGACGGCGTCAGCGCCGGCCCGCTCATCGTAAACGACAACGACGTCGCGACGGCGCTCGGCCTCGCCGGGACCGAGTCGGGGAACGATCCTGCCGTACCGCTCGTCGGGAGCGACGTGAACCCGCAGCGGCCGGCAGGGGTGTTCGCGATCCTGACGGCCCTCGAAGCCGCGCTGCGGAGCGGCGACGACCGCACGCTGTCCCGCCTCGACGACCTCGCCGATGCGGAGATCGCCCGCTTCTCGGCGTTGCGCGGCGAGATCGGCGGCCGCTTGCAGTTGCTGGACAATGTGGAGGGCCGGCTGCTCGACGACGACATCCGGCTGCAAGAGGCGCTCTCCCGCCACTTCGACGCGGACCTGACGGAAGTGGTCACGCGGGTCGCCGCGACGCAGGCCGCCCTCCAGGCGACGCTGCAGATCGCCGCCAGCAATCAGCAGTTGAACCTGTTCAATTTCCTGTGAGCGATAACCCCCGCTTTTCTTTCCGGCCCGCTCCTTGATCGGCGGACGCAAACTCGCTATCGTGTTGAGTTTCCGCGGGCACGGCAGCCGGCCGGGTGCGTCGCGGCGATGCCCGGCCCCCGTTCGCGGGCCGTCCATTTTCGATGCAAGTCACCGTACGCCAAGGTGTTGGGATGCGCAGTCAGACGAAGACCTACATGGCCCGCGACGTGGACGTCGATCGCAAATGGTACGTCGTCGACGCTGACGGCGAGATCGTCGGGCGGCTGGCGACCAAGCTGGCCACGGTCCTGATGGGCAAGCACAAGCCCACCTATACGCCGCATGTCGATTGCGGCGACTACGTGATCGTCGTCAATGCCGACCGGGTCCGCTTCAGCGGCACTCCGATCGCGCATCCCGACAATCCCTACCTTACCTCGAAGATGGTCGAGAAGACCTACGACCGCTACACCGGCTATCCGGGCGGCCGGCGGATCACCACCGCCTTCGACGTTTGGCGGAAGCACCCCGAGCGGATCCTCTCCGAGGCGGTCCGCCGCATGCTTCCCAAGAACAAGCTCGCCACGCAGATGCTGGCCAAGCTCAAGCTCTACGCGGGGCCGGAGCATCCGCACCAGGCCCAGCAGCCCCAGGAGCTGCCCGAGCATCTGCGTCCCTGATCCGTGCCGACGAGTTCGAACTTCTCCGAGATCCCACGAATACGAGAGTCGCGATGGCCAGCGTGAATTCCCCCGACGACCCCGCTCCCGAAACCAGCGACGCGCTCCCTGCCGAGCCTGAAGCGCGCGAAGAACGGGCGGCCGCCGCCCCCGAACTGACGCTCGGCAGCGGCGCTGCGGAGGAAGAACTCTCCGAAGAACGGGCCATTCCCGCGCTGCTCCGCGGCAAGCTCGACCGCTTCGGCAGCGCGATCGGCACCGGACGCCGCAAGACCGCCGTCGCCCGCGTCCGCCTCCGTCCCGGCTCCGGGGAGACGGACATCAACGGCAAGCCGCTCGAAGACTACTTCCGCATCGAGCGCGACCGGCTGATGATCGAGGCCCCGCTGAAGGCCGCCGGCCGGCTCGGGAAGGTCGATCTCTGGGTCCGCGTCGAAGGGGGAGGGACCACCGGGCAAACCGGGGCGATCATCCTCGGGATCGCCCGCGCCCTCGAGGCCCTCGATCCCGACGTGCACTACGCTCTGTCGGACGGCGGGTTCCTCACCCGCGACGGCCGCATGGTCGAACGCAAGAAGTACGGCTTCAAGAAGGCCCGCAAGAGCTTCCAGTTCTCGAAGCGGTGATCGCCGGCGGCCGACCGCGGTAGGCAGTAGGCAGTAAGTAGTAGGCAGAAAGCAGTCGGCAGGAGGCAGTGCGCAGAAGGAGCGCAGAGCAAGACGCGGCGACTTCCATCGCCGGTTCTCGCTTCGTCGCTGTCTGGCGCCGCCTGCTTACTGCTTACTGCCTACTGCTTTCTGCCTATTGCCTTTTCATGGGGGCCGCCGTGTACCACCAGCTTCTGCTTCCCGACCTGAAACAGATGCTCGCGGAGGACGACAAGGCGGGCCTCGCCGAGTTCTGCAACGCCCTCTACCCCCCCGTCGCCGCCGAAGTCCTCGAAGGACTGCCCGCCGAAGACGTGTGGCGGGTCCTCGAGAATTGCAGCCTGTCCCGGCAGGTCGAGATCTTCGAGTTCCTCAGCCTCGCCGAGCAGGTCGAGCTGGTCGACAAGCTGGACCGCAAGCGGCTGTCGCGGCTGGTCGAGGAGATGTCCCCCGACGACCGGGTCGACCTCCTGTCCCGGCTCGGTCCCGAGCGGGTCGAAAACCTGCTCCCGCTGATCGCCCAGGCTGAGCGGAGCGACATTCGCAAGCTGCTGTCGTTTCCGGAGCAGAGCGCCGGGGCGATCATGACGACCGAGTATGCCTCGCTCCCCGCCGACATCACCGTCCGCGACGCCCTCGACCGCCTCCGCAAGCAGGCCCCCGACCGCGAGACGATCTACTACATCTTCATCCTCGGCGAGGACCGCCGGCTCGACGGGATGATCTCGCTCCGCGACCTGATCCTCGCGAAGCCCGATGCGAAGCTCGCCGATCTCATGCGCCGCGACGTGATCTCCGTCCGCGTGGACGACGACCAGGAGCACGTCGCCCAGGAGCTGGCGCGCTACGACTTCCTCGCCATTCCCGTCGTCGACAGCCAGAACCGCCTGGTGGGCATCGTCACCCACGACGACGTGCTCGACATCGTCCAGGAGGAAGCCGACGAGGACGCCTACCGACTCGGGGCCGTCGAGCCGCTCGAAGACAGCTACCTCGAAACCCCGCTGCTGACCATTGTCTGGAAGCGGGGGATGTGGCTCGTGCTGCTGTTGTTCGCGGCGCTCGGCACGTCGGCGGTCCTCAGCCGCTATGAGGAGGTCTCGCAGAAGAACGCCTGGCTGATCTGGTTCGTGCCGCTGGTGATCGCCTGCGGCGGCAATGCCGGCTCGCAATCGGCCACGCTGCTGATCCGCGCGCTCGCGCTGCGGGAGTCGGTCGGCAGCCTCCGTGTCGTCGGCCGCGAACTGGCCGCCGGCTTTTCGCTGGGCCTTTTCCTCGGCGGGCTGGGATTCCTACTGGCCCTACTGTATGTCCCCCGCGGCCACGCGATGATCATCGGCACGACCGTGATGTTGGTCGTCGTGATGGGGGCGGTCACCGGAGCCATGCTGCCGATCCTGTTCAAGCGGCTCGGAATGGATCCGGCCCTGATGTCGAACCCGCTGATCGCCTCGCTGAGCGACATTCTCGGGCTGCTGATCTACTACAACGTCGCGGTGCTGGTGCTGCGACTGCTGGCTGCCTGAGGCGCGATCATCAGACGCAAGTTGTTATATTACATAGAATTGCGTCGATAATCTTCCGCGAAGATGCCCGAAGCGCCCCTGTTGGCGGCCGTGGGGCGTCTCGAGTCGAGGCGGGCGGGTCGTGCTGAAAATTCCGGTTGGGCGGCCGGAAAATCCTATTGACTCTGCACTATTCCTAAATACCCTATATTGTGCAGATTGACATTCGGGGCCGGAATGAACACTGCACATGCCCGGATCGACCCGCCACCCGTTTCCTCGACGTTGGAGCCTCCCCCATGACCACCGCCCCCCGCCACGCCCGAACGGCCGCCCGCCTCCTGACCCATCGCCCCCCGCACGACGCCCGACGCGGCTTCACCCTGATCGAGCTCCTGATCGTGATCTCGATCATCGCCATCCTTCTCGCGATCCTGCTGCCGGCCGTGCAACAGGTCCGCGAGGCGGCCCGCAGCTCCACGTGTCAGAACAACCTGAAGCAGATCGGACTCGCCCTCAACAACTACCACAGCAAGCAGGGCCGGTTCCCGGCGGGATCATTCGGAACGGCGGGCGGCGGCGTGGCCTTGACCTTCGCCGAGACGGTTCAGCTCCCCCCTGGAGGATCCATCTCCGACTGGACCTTCTCCGGGACCCAAAGCTGGCATACCCAGATCCTGAACCAGTTGGAGCAGCCCAGCGCCCCGGTCAGCGGCCAGTCGATCATCCCGAGCTATGTCTGCCCCAGCGCCCGCCTTTCCGTTCCACCGCCCAACGGCTACGGATACTCGAACTACCGCGGGAACATCGGCACGACGACGACCAACGGCATCCTCTACGCGGATAGCCGCGTCGCCGAGTCCCAGATCGGCGACGGACTCTCGAACACCCTCCTGGTCGGAGAGGCGCTGCTCGGTTTCTGGGGAGACGGCGGCAGCGCCGGCGCCCAGGTCGACCCGGCCAAGCCCGTCTTCGATGATTACTCGACCGCGAGCGGCAGCCACCTGTTCGGCTTCGGAAGCTGGCACGGCGACATCGCGCAGTTCGTGTTCTGCGACGGTTCGGTCCACGTCCTCAGCAAGAAAACGACCGCCGCCACCGTGCAGGCCCTCGCGACCCGCAACGCCCTCGACGAGATCGGCGAGTTCTGAAGCAGGTCCCGCCCGCCGGGTGGGACCTGGCTCGCCGGTGCGGCGTCCACTCGCGCACCGCAAGTCAGGATGAACGGCCGGCGTGGGGCCGCGTCGTCACGATCGGCTCACTCATGCTCGGTGACGGACCCACCGGAGGGCCTATGCCCCCCGCTTGCCGATCGTTGCGAACAGGCGGCGGGCGGCTTCTTCTCCGCTGTGGAGGACGTGGGGGATGCCCACGCCGTGCAGGGCGTTGCCGGCCAGCGCGAGGGCGGGGTGGGCGGCGAGGCGCTGCTCGATCCGCGCCACGCGATCCAGGTGCCCCACATGATATTGCGCCATCGCCCGCGGCCAGCGGTGGACCGTCTCGAAATCGGGCCGGCCGCTCACCCCCAGAATCTCGCGCAGCTCCTCGCGGACGGCGGCGAGAATCTCGTCGTCGCTCTTGGCGAACATCTCCGGCTGCAGCGCCCCCCCGACGAACGTCCGCAGCAGCACTTTCCCCTCGGGAGCTCGCCCGGGGAACTTGCGGCTCGCGAACGAGATCGCGATGATCCGCCGCCGCTCGCGGGCGGGGACCACGAGGCCGAACGCATCGAGCGGGTGACTCACGTCGGCGAGGGCATGCCCGCTGACGACGACGGCGCTCGAGGCGTACTCGATCCCGCGGAGCAGGGCGGCGAGGTCGGCGTCCAGCGCCGCGAGAAGTTGGGCGGCGCGGTAGGCGGGGAGCGCCAGGACGACGGCGTCGAATGTTTGCAGCCCGCCGTCGGCGAGGAACAACTCGTAGAGGGGGCCGCGCTCTCCCGCGGCGGGCTCCACTTGCGCGATCCGCTCGACCGCGACGCCGGTGCGGATTTGCGCCGCCACGACGAGCCGCCGCTCGAACGCCGCCACGAGATCCCACATCCCTCCGCGGAGCGTGACGAACAGTCCGTACCGGGCGCCGCTCCCGATAGCCGGCGGGCAACGCCCCGCCGAGCGCGCCTCCGGCGGGAGGTTTCCCGCCGGTTGTGCGCTGTGCTTTCGCGCCGCAACGATCAAGCTGCGATGTGTTCGCTCCATCTCGAGATAGCGGGGCATCGTCGCCGCGAGGCTCAGCTTCTCCGGGTCGGCGGTATAGATCCCCCCCACGAGCGGCTGCACGAGCCGGTCGAGCGCCTCGCGGCCGAACCGCCGGCGGACGAACGACGCCAGGCTTTCATCCCCGCCCCGGCGACGGCGGGGGACGAAATATTCCAGCGCGAGCCGCAGCTTTCCCCACGGGCTGAAGATCGGCGAGCGGAGCACCGCGCCGATCTTCGCCGGGGCGAGCAGCAGGAAACCGTCCGGCACGGGGACCGCTCTCCCCTTCCGCAGCACGAGCGATCCGCGGTACCGCTCCTCGGTCGGAATGATCTCGTCTTCCAGTCCCAGCTCGCGGCACAGGTCGGTGGCCCAGGGGTTCGTGGTGATGAACGAATCCGCGGCCGGTTCGACGAGCCAGTCGCCGCGGCGCGACGGTCCGATCACGCCGCCGAGCCGCTCCGCCGCTTCGAACAGCACCAGATCGAGCGGCCGGTCGGCGTCCTCGCACAGCGCTTGCAGCCGATGCGCCGCCGCGAGCCCGGCCAATCCGCCGCCGACGACGGCGACCCGCCAGGGGTGAGTTGCAGCGTGGGATTGGTCCATGGATCACGTCAAGAGCGACACGCCTCGCGAACGTACCATCCGGCACCGATCCATTCCGCGGCGACCGCCAGCAATTGCCCGCTGGAGCCCCCGTCAACATGGCCTCACGCGCAAGAGACGCCGCACGGGCCGATCCGGCAGCCTGAAGGCTGGAGTCCAGCGTCCGCCTGCGGCGGTCATGGAAGTTCATCCATCCGCAAATGTTTCCTGATCTCCCGCTGGAGCTGCTCCTCGTACTCCGCCTGCGATTGGTCTTGCAAGCGGTTCTCCACCCGCAGCACTCCGGAAACTTCAGCGGCGACCCGTCCGGCGCGCTCGCGGAGCGCGTCGCTCTCGGCGCTGCCGGTGAACGTCGCTGTCGCGACGTCCGGCGGTCCCGCCGCGGCGAACGGCGCTGCCGTTGAAACATCGCGATGCGTGTGCGTCGCGATGCCGCAGGCGACGATCGCCGCCGCGGCGACGATC
>JBBDNU010000092.1:0-26230 GCA_040877365.1 Planctomycetales bacterium | reverse complement strand
GCTTGGTTCGGTCGAGGGTCGTCAGCTCAACGCGCATCGTGCCTGATTCTTCTGTTGGAACGTATCCGACTCGGTTTTGGATCAAAGACTGTCGTCCGACGCTCGTACTGCCGGTGTCTACGTGAAATCGTGGAGCTTTCTGGAAACGCGGTGAGACCGACCGCATGATACTTCATTCGCGGCGAACGGCCATCCGTGTCCCGAATGCGAGAGCAGGACATAGTCTTCGGCGTGGAGTTGGTCGGCCTCGCGCAGATGCCCGTCCAAGTCGTGGCGTAGAGCCACGGACCCTGCTCCTTCAGCCGTTCCGCGAACCATACAGACGAAGGCGGGGCGAACAGGACGCAGGAAATCCACGGCACGATTTCATTCCGGCGATTCCTCGGTGGAGTCTCCCCGGACTCCCACGAGCAGGATCGCCGCCAGCAGTGCCAGTCCCGCTCCCCAGCTGAAGGCGATCAGCGGCCCGAACTGCTCGTACAGCCAGCCGAAGATCAGGCTCGACGGCAGGGCGGCGATCCCGATGGCGAAGTTGAACCAGCCGAACGCCAGCCCCTTCCGTCCGGCCCCCGCGAGTCGGGTGACGAGCGTCTTCTCGGCAGGTTCGGTCAGGGCGAAGAACACGCCATATGCCAGGAAGCAGACCCAGATTTGCCACGCCATGCTCGCCAGGCCGAAGGCCAGGTAGATGGCGGCGTACAGCAGCCAGCCGGCGAAGATCAGCGGGCGTGGTCCGATCTTGTCCACGAGCCGCCCGGCCAGCAGATTGCCGCCGCTTTTGACGACGTGAAAGGCGCACCACAGCAGGGGCAGAAAGGCGGTGGGCACGCCGAGTTCGCCTGCCCGGACGAGCAGAAAGGCGTCGCTCGAGTTGCCGAGCGTGAAGACGACCAGGGCCAGCAGGTACAGCCGGAAGTTCTTGCCGAAAGGCTTCAGCGTCAGGCGCAGCGGCTCCCGCTGCTCGCTGACGACCGGCCTTTCCCGCAGGCCGAACATCAGCAGGCCGGCCACGGCGATGCCCGGAATCACCGTCAGCAGAAAGAGCAGCCGCAGCTGCCCCGGCCACGCCAGGAGGAACAGCGCCGCCAGGATCGGCCCCACCGCAGCGCCGAAATGGTCCATCGCCCGATGAAAGCCGAAGGCCCGGCCCCGAATGGCGGGGGCGGACGAATCGGCGATCAGGGCGTCCCGCGGCGAGGTGCGAATCCCTTTCCCGATGCGGTCGGCGGTGCGGGCGGCGAACAGGTGCCAGGGAGCGGTCGCGACGCCGATCAGCGGGCGGGCGACGGCTGCGAGCAGATAGCCGACGACGACGAAAGTCTTCCGCTGCCCGGCCCGGTCCGACCAGGCCCCCGACCAGAGCTTGAGCAGGCTGGAGGCCGAGTCGGCCACTCCCTCGATGATCCCCAGATGGAACCGGTTGCCGCCCAGCACCGCCAGCAGGAACTGCGGCATGAGCGGGAAGATCATCTCGCTCGCCACGTCGTTCAGCAGGCTGGCCGTGCCGAGGACTTTGACGTTGCGGGGGAGCGCTGGCGGCGCAGGCTTCTCTGGGACCGTTCCGCCCCGGGCGGCGTCAGGTTCATTCAACGTCATGCACCGGCACGCCCCACTCCCGGTCATGATAAAGCGCGTACTGCTCCCCCTGCGCCCACGAGCAGCGGATGGGTTCGGCGCGGGCGAATTGTTTGGGCATGCGCTGCAAATCTTCTTCGATTCCTTGCTCGTCGGTTCTGCCGAAAACGCGGATCCGGTCGCATCCGCCTCGTTGCCAACCTATTATCTCGGCAAATCCTCGTCCCGCCCACTCGCGGAGAATGGGAGCATGCGTCAGAAACCGGATCGCCGCTCCGTGCGGATCGAGTCCATCAGCGCAGTCACCCTCGCCACGCACGACATGCAGCGGGCCGTCCGATTCTACCGGGCGCTGGGCTTCGAGGTCCGCCACGGGGGCGAGCGGACGTCGTTCACGAGCCTGTCCGCCGGCGCGAGCTGCCTGAACCTGATCGCCCAGCCGGCGGAGCGGCAGTGGACCTGGTGGGGCCGCGTGATCTTCTATGTCACCGACGTCGACGCCGCCTACGAGCAGGCAATGGCCGCGGGTCTCACGCCGGTCGGTCCGCCCCGCGATGCGGAGTGGGGCGAACGGTACTTTCATCTGACGGACCCGGACGGCCACGAACTCAGCTTCGCCCGGACGTTGGACGAGCCGGGCAGCCGAATTCCGGGGCGACTGTAGTCCGTTCGCGGTCGGGGTTCGGCCAAGACGAGCCACGCATGCACGCGCTCGAACGGATCCTTCGAACGGGCGATCCAGGCTTGCATTTCGACGTCGCCGAGGTATCGATCATCCCCTGCGGACGAACCGGTGATACTTTGGTGTTACCTTTTTGTACCAGAATGGAACCAAAATGGTATCACCGAAGGATCCTCGGTCAATCGGGATGATCGCGGCAACTCCTTGAAGCGAACGAACTAAAAGATTGGAGCGGAAGGGATTCGAACCCTCGACCTCTGCATTGCGAACGCAGCGCTCTCCCAGCTGAGCTACCGCCCCAGGTTCGCCCGGGCGCCTCACGAGACGGAGACCCGTGCCGCGATCCGCGCCCGGAGAGCGGCATTCTACGGAAGGGGACGGCGGAAGGGAAGCGCAGGCCCGGCTTCGTTTCGGCGGCCGGTCCCCGCCATTGCGACCCCTTCGGCTCGCCTTATAATGGGGACTTTCCCGCTGCCGGCGAACCGCTGCGGGTTGGCGGGTGTCGATGCGCACCGCCAGCAGACCGCCCGCCGTCGCCGCGCCCCTCCCGCCTCTTCTTGGAAGGACCAACTCTCGTGCTGCGCACCAGGATCTGCGGCGAACTGCGCCGCGAACACGTCGGCGAGACAGCCACGTTGTGCGGCTGGGTCGACAGCTACCGCGACCACGGGGGATTGGTGTTCATCGACCTGCGGGACCGGTACGGCAAGACGCAGGTCGTCTTCAACCCCGACGAAGGGGCGGAGATGCACTCCGTCGCGCGGACGCTGCGGTCCGAAGACGTGATCCGCGTGACGGGCGAAGTCCTCCCCCGCCCGCAGGACATGATCAACCCCAAGCTCGCCACCGGCGAGATCGACGTGCGGGCGAAGCGGCTCGAAGTCCTCAACAAGAGCCTCACCCCCCCGTTCGAGCCGGGGAGCGATGAACTGCCCAACGAAGAGCTCCGCCTCACGCACCGCTATCTCGATCTGCGGCGGCCGCGATTGCAGAAGGCGCTCGAGTTGCGTCACCGGTTGTGCAGGTCGACCCGCGACTATTTCGACGAGTTGAACTTCCTCGAGATCGAAACGCCGATCCTCGGCCGCAGCACGCCCGAAGGGGCGCGCGACTACCTCGTGCCGAGCCGCGTCCACCCCGGTTCCTTCTACGCGTTGCCGCAGTCGCCGCAGCTTTACAAGCAGATCCTGATGGTGGCGGGTTGCGACCGGTATTATCAGATCGCCCGCTGCTTTCGCGACGAAGATCTCCGGGCCGACCGCCAGCCGGAGTTCACGCAGGTCGACGTCGAGATGGCCTTCGTCGAGCGGGACGACGTGCTCCAGACGATCGACGGGCTGATCGCCCGCTGGATGCGCGACCTCCGCGGCGAAGAGTCGGCGCTCCCCCTCCCGCGGTTCACCCACGCCGAGGTGATGGAGCGCTACGGCTCCGACAAGCCCGACCTCCGCTTCGGCATGGAGCTGGCCGATATCGGCGGGATCGCCGCGGAATGCGGCTTCAGCGTATTCAAGACGACGGTCGAGCAGAACGGTCGCGTGCGCGGACTGAACGCGAAAGGGGCGGCCGAGAAGTACAGCCGCAAGGCGATCGACGAGTTGACCGAGTTCGTCAAAGACTACGGCGCGAAGGGGCTGGCGTTTTTCCGCGTGAAGGAGGGGGACCTCGATTCCCCGATCGCCAAGTTCTTTTCGGAGGAACATCGGCGGGCGATCGTCGAAAAGCTGCACGGAGAGAACGGCGACCTGCTGTTCTTCGTCGCCGACAAGCCGACGGTCACGTCGGCCGCGCTCGCGGCCTTGCGCAACCGGCTGGGGCGCGAGCTGAAGCTGTACGACCCGCGGGAGATCCGGGCGGCATGGGTGATCGACTTTCCCCTCGTCACCTGGAACGCCGAGGAAAAGCGGTGGGACGCCGAGCATCATCCGTTTTGCGCCGTCGTCCCCGAGGACGAGCCGCTGCTGGCGACCGATCCCGGCCGGGTGCGGGCGACGTCGTACGATCTGATCTGCAACGGCTACGAGGCGGCGAGCGGCAGCATCCGGATCCACGACCCGAAGATCCAGCAACGGGTGTTCGACCTGATCGGAATCTCGGCCGAGCAGGCGCAGTCGCGGTTCGGCTTTCTGCTCGACGCGCTCCGCTACGGCGCCCCGCCGCACGGAGGGATCGCGCTCGGTCTCGACCGCTGGGTAATGCTCTTTTCGGGGAACGAGAACATCCGCGAGGTGATCGCCTTCCCCAAGACCCAGAAGGCCAGCGACCTGATGAGCGGCGCCCCGTCGCCGGTGGACGAGCGACAGTTGCGCGAGTTGCAGATTCGATGCGTCGAATGAAGTGCGGCATGTAGCTCTTGTCGAACCCGCCGTAGTCTGGCTAGAATCTGGCCAGAATGCCCTACGAGATCGTATTGGCCCCGGAAGCAGTCGACGACCTGCGGCGGCTCAAGGCGCATCAGCGGGCCGAGGTTCAGGACGCGCTCGAACGTCATCTGCGACATCAGCCGCAGAAGACCAGCAAGGCTCGTATCAAGCGCCTGCAGGGCATCTCGCGTCCGGAGTACCGGCTCCGGGTTGGTGATGATCTGCGGGTCTTCTACGATGTGACCGAGAATGCGGTCGAAGTCCTCGCCATCGTCTCGAAATCGAACGCCGACGAATGGCTCGAAAGGCATGGTGAAGACGATGAAGAAAGTAGCACTCTCTGAACTCAAGGATGATTTGTCCCGGTTTCTCCGCATGGCGGAGACCGAGGAAATCATTATCACCCGACACGGCAAACCCGCCGGGATCCTGGTCGGATTCGCGTCGGACGACGACTGGTTCGATTACCGGCTTGAGAACGACCCGCGGTTTCTCCAGCGGATTGAGCAGGCCCGTCGCAGTTTGAGGAGCGGAAAGGGCGTCAAGCTGGAGGACGTCGCGAAGACGCGAGGCCGCCGCACCAATCGATGATCAGCCCACCGAAGCGGCGACGCGTAACTCGACATTCGTGACTCGTCACTCCCCATGCAATGCCTCCACTGCGGCCACGACAACCCCGCCGACGCCGCCCGTTGCGTTGCGTGCGGGGCCGATCTGGTGGAGGATGATCGGGTTCTGCCCGGCGAAACGGCCGACGCAACCGACGACGACGGCGCCACCCCCGAGGAACGCGCCATCGCCCGCGAGATCGCCTCACTTCTGAAGGAGGGAAAGAAAGTGGAAGCCGTCAAACGCTATCGCGAAGCCACCGGCAGCGATCTCGTCGACGCCGTCGAGGCGATCGACAGGATCCAGGAAAGGCACGGCATCCAGTCGAAGGGCTGCATCGGCGGCGTGCTGTTGATGACGCTCGCGCTGTCGCTCCCCGGCATCGCCGGCTGGAGCGCTTGCCGGGCCGATGAACCGCGAGGCTCGAACGCACCGGCCGCGAACGCGCCGCTGCGGATTCACGTCCTTTCCGGCTCGAAGGAGTATCGCTCCGAGGAGTCGCTGCGTCCGTTCATCGAGCAACTGGAAAAGGACTACCGCGTCGAATGCACCGCCTCATGGGCGACGGACGGAGCGACGCACATCGAAGGGCTCGCGGATCTCGCCCGGGCCGACCTGCTGATCGTCTTCGCCCGCCGGCTGAAGCTCCCTGACGAGGAAATGGCCGTCGTCCGCAGGCACTGGGAGAGCGGCAAGCCGGTGCTCGGCATCCGCACCGCCGGACACGCCTTCCAGGCCGCGGACAACGCCGTGTTCGACCGCCGGGTGCTCGGGGGCAACTACACCGGCTACGGGAAGTCCAAACCGTTCCTCGCCTCGGTCGTCGAAAAGCAGGCGGAGCATCCGATTTTGAAGGGAGTCGGCGAAATCCGCTCCGACAAGATGTATCACGCCGGCCCGTTCGCCGAGAGCGCGGTCGTCCTGCACGTCGGCGACGACGGGGAGAAGCGGCATCCCGTCACCTTCGCGAACGAGCACAAGGGAGGCCGCACCTTCTTCACCTCGATGGGAATTCCGCAGGATTTCGAGAGCGACGATTTCCGGCGGATGTTGGTCAACGCCGTCTTCTGGACGGCGCGGCGCGATCCACAGTCGATGGCGCGAACCAATGTAGGACGGATTGCCAATCCGTCCGGCATCATGGGGCAGGCTTTCCAGCCTGCCGCCGGCTCGCTGGCTGATTCGGACCACCGGGCAGACAAGGATGTCTGCCCCACGGGAGTAGGACGGATTGCCGATCCGTCCGGCGTCGAACCGAAAACCACGACGCAGCGCAAGCCGGTCGTCCTCACCGAGCGGGCCCGCGCCATCCACCGCGACGCGCCGGTCTTCGACGGGCACAACGATCTCCCCTGGCAGTTGCGGAACAAGGCCGGCTCCTCGTTCGACGGGGCCGACCTGTCGCGGCTGCAGGAGCGGTTCCACACCGACATTCCCCGTCTGAGGAAGGGAGGCGTCGGCGCCCAGTTCTTCGCCGCCTACGTCCCAGCGGACGAGAGGCACAAGAACCAGGCGGCCCACTTCGCGCTCGAACAGATCGACCTCATCCGCCGCATGTGCCGCCGCTATCCCGAGACGTTCGAACTCGCGACGACCGCCGCCGACGTCGTTCGCATCAAGAAGGAGGGGAAGATCGCGGCGTTGATCGGCATCGAAGGAGGACACGCGATCGAGAACTCGCTCTCGCTGCTGCGGATGTTCCACGACCTCGGCGTGCGGTACATCACGCTCACGCATTCCGACACCCTCGACTGGGCCGATTCCGCCACCGACGAGCCGAAACACAAGGGCCTCACCCCGTTCGGCGAAGACGTGGTCCGCACGATGAACGAACTGGGGATGCTGGCCGACATCTCGCACGTCTCCGCCGATACGATGCGGCACGTTCTCCGCGTGAGCAAGGCGCCGGTGATCGCCTCGCACTCCTCGGCTTACACCATCGCCCCGCACCCGCGGAACGTGCCGGACGACGTGCTGAAGCTGGTCGCGAAGAACGGCGGGGTGGTGATGGTCAACTTCTACTCGGGGTTCGTGGTCCCGTCGTCGGCGAAAGCGCGGGCGAACGTCTTGCAGGTGATGCGCGACCTCCGCGAGAAACACAAGACCCCGGCGGAGTTCGACAAGGCCTTCGCCGCGTGGGAGAAGGAAAACCCGATCGAGGCGGGGGACATCCACGACGTCGTCGACCACATCGAGCACATCGCGAAGGTGGCGGGCATCGACCACGTGGGCCTCGGCTCCGACTACGACGGCATCACGCTCGTCCCGGCCCAACTGGAAGACGTCGCGGCGTTCCCGCTCATCACTCAGGAGCTCTTGGACCGCGGCTACGAAGAGGACGCGATCCGCAAGATCCTCGGCGGCAACATCCTGCGGGCGCTGCGCGACGCGGAGAAGGTAGGGCGGGAGATGCGGAAGTAGGCGCTGCCCGGCGACGAAATTCGAGCGGTTCGATCATGGCGACATCGAAGCCCCATCCGAAACGCACGGGAGCATGGTACGATGATCTCGTCCCTCCGGGACAAGTACCGTCACTCGGTCGAACCGGGTTGGGCGTACCACACGCTTTGAGGTGCTTCATGGTTCACGTGATCGTCGAAGGCGAGACGGATCGGATTTTGATCGAGTATTTGCTCGAGGATAATCCTGCTTCTCCACGGCGACCCGGTCGCGTTCGTGTTCGACACCGACTCCAGCGACCCCGATCGATCGCGCGAAACGGAACGCGAGCTGCAAAGCTACTTTCGCTTGTGGCAACCCAGCCCACCGATCCTTCTCGTTCCGATGATGCCCTCGATCGAATGCCTGATGTTGGACCATCCGAATGTTCTCGAATCGCGATTGGGCCGAAAGCTGGAACCGATCGAGCGCGACGCCGGTCGATTCGAACCCAAGGGATTCCTCAAGGCGCGCTTGAAGGAACTGGGCGTCGAGTCGATCCCCGACCTATTCCGCAGCTTGATGCGTTCGGAAATCGAGATCCTGCGGACCGACAAACGCATCGCGAAGCTCCGGCAGTTCGTTCAGAAGCGCGCGCTGGTGCCAGGGTGAATTCTCGAATCCGATTCGGCAGACGATGGGAGGCGATAGCATGCTTGAAAGCAAGCAACCGATCCTGCGGCTCAAGCACACGGACGAGGATTTCTGGCTCGCTTTCGCCGTCTGTACCTTGATGGCATCAGGCCTTATCCTGTTCGCCGTGGATAGCGTGGCGTTTCTGGTCGGGGCGAGTGCGGAATGGTCATCTTATCCCGTCTGGATCATCGCGTTGCTCTTTGCCTTGTGGTCGCGAAGCATTCTGGACAACCGGCGGCTTGTCAGGGAGAACAGTCGCCTCGAAGACCGCCTCGCGCGACTCGAATCCGCGTCCAAGTCCCCGCCCTACGAATCGAATCAGCATTGACGGATCATAACGCTACCATGACTCACGGATCGCGCATCACGCTCCTGGTCGCTATCGGCGCGTGGTTCGCGCCCACGCCCCTCCTCGCCGAAGACTGGCCCGGCTGGCGCGGTCCGCGGGGGGATGGGACGAGCGTCGAGACCGACGTCCCCGTGCGGTGGAGCGCCACCGAGAACGTCGCCTGGAAGACGCCGCTCGAATGGCCGGGGCATGCGTCGCCGATCGTGTTCGGCGAGCGGGTGTTCGTCGTCGGCGCGGACGAGCCGGTGAAGCGCGAGTCGGCCCGCGTCGATGGGCCGCGGAAGCGGGCGCTCTCCTGCTTCGACCGTCGCACCGGGCAGGAACTGTGGGAGCGGGTCGTCCTCGAAGCGCCGCTCGAGAAGCTGCACTCGCTCAACAGCCGGGCGTCGAGCACCCCCGCCGTCGACGAGAAGCGGATCTACGTCAGCTTTCTCGATCGCGACCACATGTTCGTCGCGGCCTACGATCACGACGGAAACGAGCTGTGGAAATCGCGGCCGGGCGTGTTTTCGAGCGTCCACGGATATTGCAGCTCCCCGGTGTTGTTCGAGAACACGGTGATCGTCAACGGCGATCACGACGGCCCGGCGTATCTCGTGGCCCTCGACCGCGCGACCGGCGAGACGGTCTGGAAGACCGCGCGCGAAAACAAGACCCGCAGCTACTGCACGCCGATCATCCGCAAGATCGACGGCCGCACGCAGTTGATGCTTTCCGGCAGCCTCTCGATCGCCAGCCACGACCCGCGGACCGGTAAGCGGCTATGGAACATCGACGGCCCGACCGAGCAGTTCGTCGCCTCGTGCGTTTATTCCCACGGCCTGTTGTTCGTCACCGGCGGCTACCCCGACAAGCACATCCTGGCGATCGATCCGCAGGGGAGCGGCAATGTGACGAACACGCACGTCCGCTGGCGGCACGCGCGGGAGGGGGTCTCCTACGTTCCCTCGCCGATCGCCGCCGGCGACTGGTTCTTCGTCACGAGCGACAACGGCATCGGCAGTTGCTACGACGCGAAGAGCGGCGAGGTGATGTGGCGCGAACGGATGGCCCGCCACTACAGCGGCTCCCCCGTCGCCGCCGGCGGCAACGTGTACTTCACCGACGACGACGGCGTCACGAAAGTCGTCCGGGCCGCGGCGAAGTACGAAGTCGTCGCCGAGAACCGGCTGGGCGAAGCGGTGTACTCGTCCGCCGCGATCAGTGGAGGAAACATCTTCATCCGCGGCGAACGGCACTTGTGGTCCATCGGTCCGATGAAACGGGTGGCGCGGGAATAGCGAGGAGTTTCACGAGATCATCGGCCGCGGGATGCCGTTGGGGTAGCGCTTGCGGCGCGGGGGGCGGTCCGGGGGCGGGCTGTCTTCGCCGGGCGGTTCGTCCTTCGCTGCCGCATCGGGCGGTGCATCGTCGTTCGCGCAGGATGGATTGGCAATTCGTCCCGCTTCCGTGGGGCAGACATCCATGTCTGCCCGCCGCTCCGATTCAACGAACGAATCCGCGGCAGGCTGGAAAGCCTGCCCCACGACGGGGGACGGATCGGCAATCCGTCCTACGGGGCGGCCGAAGCGTTTGGATATCTTGCGGCGCAACGTCTCGTCGAGGTCGGCGAGCCACTGCGTCTCGCCCGCGATGAGGGCCGCCACGAGGGTGCCGTCGAGAAATGCGACCCGGTTCGTCGCCAGCGCCGGCACGCGGCGGTCGTCGCCGAGGATGCCGGTGAGGTTCAGCGGGTCGGCCGCGGAGAAGGCGACGAGCTCCCCCTGTGGGCCTTCGTCGCGCAACTGGCGGAGCGCGCGGACCGAATCGCCGAGCGCGAACTGCTCGCCCCCCACGCCGGCGACGAACCGCCCGCCGCGGATCGCCCCCCGCGCTTCGAGCCGGCGATAGACCTGCAACAGCTCGAACCACCGCGGCGCCCCCGGCTCCCGCACGAGCAGGTCGCGGAACACGACCCCCCACCGGCGCAGAAGCTGCCACGCCCAGTGCGAGCAGTGATCAGTGGACGGTGGACGGTGGACAGTTCCGGTATTCTGCCCACTGTCCACCGTCCACTGTCCACTGATCGTCCGCCACAGCGACCAGCGGCCCGCGCCGGCCGAAGTGCGGCGTTGCCGCCACGGACCGGCCCGCAGACTCTCGCGGCGGGAAGCGGGCTTCTCCGCGATCAGGTTCCGCAGGCCGGCGAAGCCATCGGCGGTGACGTGTCCCCGCGCGATCAGTTCGCCGAGCGCCTCTTCGAGCTGCGACGGCAGAAGCCGCGCCTCGCGGGCGAGATCGGCGGCGAACATCGCGCCGTTCTTCTGGAGGATCGCGAACACGTCCTGGGCGGCGCCGCTGAGGTCATCATCGGTTCGAGCGTCGTAGGACGGATTGCCAATCCGTCCTCCATCCGTGGGGCAGACATCTTTGTCTGCCCCACGCCGCGACTCGGCAGCGCAATTCTCGGCAGGCTCGAAAGCCTGCCCCACGCTGGCGGACGGATTGGCGATCCGTCCACCGGAAGTCGCGGGGTCGCTGGGTGGGTTCGCGCGCGAGGCGTCGCTGTGGTCGAGCGGTGGGCGTTCCAGTCCCCTCTCCCCCGGCTTTGGGGGGGAGAGGGGCAGGGTGAGGGGGCCTTGGCGGGCATCGTCGGTTCTGACGGCATCCATTCCGACTCGACGCATGTCGTTCGTGCTCGAACGCTCGCGCGCCGTTGAGTCGTCTGGTCCATTCCTCCTCACCCTGACCCTCTCCCCCAGAGGGGGAGAGGGGACTTGCGCATCGGCGAGCCATTCGAGATCCTGCCGCAGCCAGAGCGAGACGGGAACCACGCGCGTCAGGCTCGCCATCGGCTTCGCGCGGTCGGGGTCGCGTTTCGACGGGTAGAGCCGGCCCCAGCCGATCTCCCCCGTGAGACACAACTCATCGAGCCACGCCGGCTGATAATCCTGCAATCGCGCCGGGAGCACGTCGCGCTCCCAGGCGATCGCGGGGAGATCCAGCCCCTGCAGGATCTGCACGACCTCGAACAGCCCGTTCCCCCCCGACCGCCGCTCTCCCGCCGTCACGCCGTGATGCCGGAACAAGAACCGCAGGAACGTCTCGCGGCTCACCGGCTCGATCTGCTTGCGGAGTCCTTCGAGCGTGAGCCGATGGATGCGGGCGAGAAGCCGGCGATGGCACCATTCGATTCGAGTGCGGAGTTCGGAGTGCGGAATGCGGAGTGAATCGTTCTTCGATTCCGCATTCCCCACTCCCCACTCCGCACTCGAGAGTGCGTCGTCTTCCGATTCTGCATTCCGCACTCCGCACTCCGCATTCGAAAAGCGCCCCCGCAGCACGACCCCTTCCCCTTCGAGCGCTTCGAGGGCCGCGTCCGACTGGCTGGCGGTGATGCACAGCCGGGCCGCGACGTCGGCCGCGGTGATCGGGCCGCAGACTTCCAGCAACCCCCGGACGACGGCGACGCGGGCCGCCGTCGATTCCCATTCCCGCTCCACGCCCTCCGGCACGACCAGCGGAGGCTCGGTCGTCACGCCGGAGAACAGCGCCTCGACCGCCGGCAGTCGTTCGGCGGCGACCCACGCGGTTCGGCCATCCGGCAACACGAACCGCCCCGCCCGCCGATCGGCCGCGAGTTCGAAAGTAGGTCCCGCCGGCCCGGCGGGACCTGATGCGACCATCGACGCCGCCATCTCAAGTGACGCTTCCCCCGGCGGGGGGGATGTACCGGTGGCCGGTTGACGAGCGGAACCTGGTGGAACTACCGACGCCGCCGAGGCGAGCTTAGGTTCCGTCCGGCGGACGGAACCTACGTCGGCGATTTCCTCTTCCGGGAGCACGATCCGCCCGAGCAGCGCGTCGTGCAGCTCGTCGGCGTCGCGGACCAACGGCTGCGCTTCGCGGACGACCTGCTCGATCGCCGCCGGATCGAGCCGGCCCAAATCGTGGACGCTCTCGACCGTGAGCGAGCGCCGCATCGCGACCGCCCGCGTCCGTCGTTCCTGCGCTTCGCCGCCGTCGAGGAACGCGTACGGGGCCGCGTTGAGCAATTCATAGCTGAACGGCGAGGGTTCGCGCGTGTCGCGGGCGATCAGTTGAATCTCGCCGCGCTCGATGCGCGAAAGCACCTCGAGCAGCCCCGGCAGGTCGAGCGCCTCGGTGAGGCAGTCTTCCATCGTCTGCCGGGCGAGCGGATGGTCGGGGATCTCGTGGTCCCCCGTGTGCTCCTCCTGGCAGCCGGTGAGCTTGGGGAACACGGCCGTCAGCAGGTCGTCGGCCCGGAAGCGTTGCAGGGCGGGGGGGACCTTCTTGCCGGTCCGCATCCGCTCGACGAGCAAGGCCCGCGTGACGTTCCACCGCCAGCGGACCTGGAACATCGGCACGGTGAGCACCGCCTGCTCGAGCAGGCCCCGCGCATTCTCCACGGTGAGCATCCCGAACAGGCTCTCGATCGGAAAGCTGTGCTGCGGGCCGAGCGAGAGAATGAACCCGTCGTCGTCGGCGGTCGCCTGGAGCTCGAAATCGAACGAGCGGCAGAACCGCTTCCGCATCGCCAGCCCCCACGCGCGGTTGATCGCCCCGCCGAATGGCGCGTGGACCACGAGCTGCATCCCCCCCGTCTCGTCGAAGAACCGCTCGAACACGACCCGCTTCTGCGTGGGAAGCAGGCCGATCGCCCCGTGTTGCGCGGCGCAATATTCGACCGCCTGCTGCGCGGCCCACGGGCCGGAGGATGTTTCTTCGTCGAGCCAGCGGGCCGCCGCGGTGGTGTCGTCGAGGCGATTCTCCAATTCGTCCCGGAGCCGCGCGACTTCTTCGGACAGCTCCAGCGTGCGGCCCGGCGCTTCGCCGCGCCAGAAGGGGATGGTCGGCGGCGCGCCCTGCGCGTCGCTGACCGTCACGTCGTTCCCGCGGACGTAATGAATCCGCCACGAGGTGTTTCCCAACAGGAAGATGTCCCCCGCGTTGCTCTCGACCGCGAAATCCTCGTCGAGCGTGCCGACGACCGTGTGCTCCGGCTCGGCCACGACGCGGTAGGAAGCGACTTCCGGGATCGCCCCGCCGTTCGAGGTCGCCGTGATCCGCGCGCCCCGCCGGGCGCGGATGCGGCGGTTGACCTGGTCGTGGTGCAGCAACGTCCGGCCGCGGCCCGCCTGCTTCGCGATCCCTTCGCTCAGGTATTCGATGGTGCGGTCGAAGTCTTGCCGCGCGAGGTCGCGGTAGGGCCATGCCCGGCGGAACAAGTCGAACAACTCGTCGGTATCGATCCCCGGGGCCGCGGCCCCTGGACTTGGGTCCGACTCGCGTCCGACCGCTTCCGCCACGATCTGCTGCGCGAGGACGTCGAGCGGCGCTTCGGGAATGCGGACCGCGTCCAGTCGCCCCGCCCGCACGGCGCGGATCAGGGCCATGCATTCGAGCAGCTCATCGCGGGTCAGCGCGAACAGCCGCCCCTTGGGGACCAGTCCCAGCGAGTGCCCGGAGCGGCCGATCCGTTGGAGAAACGTGGCGATCGCCCGCGGCGAGCCGAGCTGCACGACGAGGTCGATGTAGCCGATGTCGAGGCCCAGTTCGAGCGAGGCCGTCGCGACGACCGCCTTGAGCTTCCCCTCCTTGAGGCGCTGTTCCGTGTCGAGCCGGATGTCCGCCGCCAGCGACCCGTGATGCGCCCCGACGACTTCCTCCCCCAACAGCTCGGTCAACTGATGCGTGACGCGCTCGGCGAGCCGGCGGGTGTTGACGAAGATCAGCGTGCTGCGGTGCGCGCGGATCAGCTCGACGAGCCGCTCGTTGACCTCGGCCCACTGCTCGTGCATGCACACGGCGCCGAGCTCGCTGGGGGGGACTTCGATCGCCAGATCGAGCGCGCGGGCGTGGCCGACGTCGACGATGGTGGGGGAGTCGAGAGTCGGGAGTCGAGAGTCGAGAGTCGAGGGTTGAGAGTTGAAGGTCGAAGGTCGAGGATTGAGGGTCGAGAGAGCTTCTTCCGGTCCCCTCTCCCCCGGCTTTGCGGGGGAGAGGGTCAGGGTGAGGGGGCCTTGGCGGGCATCGTCGGTGGGGCAGACATCCTTGTCTGCCTCGCCGCGGTTCCTGGCGACCTCGACGGCCGCAGCCTGCGATCCAGGCGGACCAGTGCTCCCGATCAGTTCAGGCGCGTCCGGCGCGAGTCCGCCGGCGACGCTGCGCACCAGGGGGCTGACGCCCCCCGCTCGCCGGCCCATCAGAAACTGCGCCACGCGCTCGATCGGCTTCTGCGTCGCCGAGAGTCCGATCCGCTGCAACGGCCGTCCGCACAGGGCTTCGAGCCGTTCGAGCGATAACGCCAAATGCGAGCCGCGCTTGTCGCGGACCAGCGCGTGGATCTCGTCCACGATCACCGTCTCGACCGTGCGGAGCGCCGCGCGCCCCTTCTCCGAAGTGAGCAGCAGATACAGCGACTCCGGCGTCGTCACGAGAATGTGCGGCGGCTTCCGCACCAGCTTCGCCCGCTGCGACGAAGACGTGTCCCCCGTCCGCAACCCCGCCCGGATCGCCGGCAACGGCATCCCCTCGCGCGCCGCCAGCGCGGCGATCTCCGCCAGCGGCACTTCGAGGTTGCGGTGCATGTCGTTCGACAGCGCCCGCAACGGCGAGACGTACAAGACGCGGGTTTCATCGGGGAGGGCCAGTGGATAGTGGATAGTGGATAGTGGATTGTCCCGCGCGACGCATTTTTCTTCTGGCTGTCCACTATCCACTGTCCACTGTCCACTGCCTTCCTTCACCAGCCGGTCGATGCACGCCAGGAACGCCGTCAGCGTCTTGCCGCTGCCGGTCGGGGCGGCGATCAGCGTCGATTCCCCCGCCGCGATCGCCGGCCAGCCCCGCTCCTGCGGCTCGGTCGGCGCGGCGAACCGCGCGCGGAACCACTGCTCGATCAGCGGATGAAACCCGAAGAACGCCATGAACGAAAGCCCTCCCTGAGTGCCCCCGCCCATCTTACGCCGGCCCCCCGATCCGGTCCACCGGCTCCAAAAGGCCCGCGGGCCACGCCCCGCGGGATTCCGACCGCACCCCATGCCCCGCCCGAATCGTGCCGCTGGACCGCCGCCGCCGGTTTCGCGGGACTTGCGCGCCGAACGCCGTGTTCCCGTTCGCCGCCCCCTCGGCCCCCCTCCCCCCCCACTCCTTCCCTTATCGCCGCACCCACGACTCCCCCCGCGCGCGGGCCCTCGCCCCCCCGCCTGAACCGGCCGCCGCCATCTTCCGACGCCGGCGTCGGCCTGATAAAATCCCCAAGAAAACGGCCCCGGCGCCCCGCGCTCCGCGGCTCAGTTCAACGAGGTCTGATCGCCCATCGCTCCGCAAAGCCTCCGCGACGGGCGATAAGACCGTAATCGTTCGGCGGCGAAGCCCCAAGCCGGGGAGGTGACATCGTGAGGTGGTCGGCGGACACATGGCACGCGGCGCTGGCAGCTCTCCGGGAGCGGTCGTCGGCGGAGGTGCTGGCATTGTACGAGGCCGGTGTGGTCTCTGGCTCCGAGGTGCTGGATGGAGCGTGGCAGGCGTGCCACGCCGACCCAGCGTTGCGGGCTGAGCTGATACGGCAGTTTCGAGCGTACCCGGATGAGTACATCCCGGACCTCGTTGGGGGCGGACTCGAAGATTTGGCCGCTCACTCAGCGGCGCGGGCCACCGGTACTGGCACGGGTCGTAGCGCGGAACCAGGCGCTGCAGCAGGCGGCGGGGGCATGTCGGCTTTTCGAGATTCGGGATCTCCGCCGGGTGCCACTGGCTTGCCAGTGCCTTTCGGGCGATCACACGGCTTCGTTCGCGGTTCTTACGTTGGGGAACCTTGCCCTGCCCTTTGCGACCATTTCTTCCCTCTCCAATACGGATTGGGCTTGAGCAGGCCTTCGAGCCCTGCCTAATGCACGCCTGAGCGCAGATCGGTCGCGAGAAACTTCGATGTCCGGCGAGTCCCCTCACCGCAAGCGGGGCAAGCGCTATCGCAAGCCGGGCGGCGCGGCGGGCTGGAGCAGACGCGAAGCCCCGGTGATTGCAGGCGGGGGGTTCATTGGTCCAGAGCATCGGTCTACAGCAGCTTCCGAAACACTTCGACGGTCAGCCCCGCGTCCTGCACGATTCCGCCCATCGTGAAGGCCTTGATCGGGTTGTGCCGGGGCAGCGTGATCTGTCGCGTGCCGTCGCTCATCACGATGTGCTTGCCTTGGCGCACGATCTCGAATCCGGCCTTCTCGAAGGCGCGCACGGCATCGAGATGGTTGACGCCGGCGATCTTCGGCATCCTCAGACCTCGATCTCGACCTCGCGGACTTCCGCGTCGCGGAAGCGGTCTTCCAGCGCCGCGAGGTAGTCGCGAATCGCGTCCTGGATGTTCGCGAGCGCCTCTTCCTCCGTGTCCCCCTCCGACCAGCAGCCGGGGAGCGCCGGGACGGAGACGCTGATCCCTTCCTCGGTCCGGTGTATGGCGATCTTGTACGTCATGTCCTCTCCTTCGCCGGATTGTAGCACTCCATCGCGCGCGGGTCGATCCGATATTCCGCGCTCAACCGCCGTTCGCCTTCACGTTCCGTCCCTTCGGCTTCCGCCAGCGGCGGCCGGTTTCCGATAGCAGGCGGCTCGCCGCTTCCGGGCCCCATGCGCCTGCCGCGTAAGGCTCCGGCTGGAAGTCCGGTTGCTCGAAGCGATCGAGGACCGGTTGCACGAACTGCCAGGCCGCCTCCAGTTCGTCGCTGCGGGTGAACAGCGTCGAGTCGCCGCGGAGCACGTCGAGCAGCAGCCGCTCGTAGGCCTCGGGCAGCTCGCGGGAGAACTCGTCCTGGTATTCGAAGTCCATCGTCACCGGCTGGATCTGGTATTGCATGCCGGGGCGCTTCGTCGAGACGGTCATCGAGATCGCCTCGTGCGGCTGGATGCGGAAGATGAGCGTGTTGGGGCGGGCCTCGACGAGGCCGCACATGTCCCCTTCGCACTCGACCGTGGTGAACAGGTTCAGCGGCGGGTGCTTGAACTGTACCGCGATCTCGGTGACGCGCTGCGGGAGCCGCTTGCCGGTCCGCAGGAAGAACGGCACGCCGGCCCACCGCCAGTTGTCGATCGCCACGTGCAGCGCGACGTAGGTCTCGCGGCGCGAGTCGGGGGGGATGCGGTCCTCGTCGCGATAGCCGGGAACGCGCTCGCCGCCGATCTCGCCCCCCGCGTATTGTCCGGCAACCGCCCAGCGGGAGACGTCCCCCGCGCGGCCGGGGGCGAGCGCCTGGAGGACCTTGAGCTTCTCGTCGCGGATGTCCTTCGCGCGAAACAGCGCCGGCGGCTCCATCGCCGCCAGGCACAACAACTGCAACACGTGGTTCTGCAGCACGTCCCGCAGCGCGCCGGCCTGGTCGTAATAGCCGCCGCGGCCGCGCTCCATCCCCTGCGTCTCGGCGACCGTGATCTGCACGTGATCGACGTGGTTGCGGTTGAACAGCGGCTCGAAGATCGCGTTGCCGAACCGGAACAGGAGGATGTTCTGGACGGTCTCCTTCCCGAGGTAGTGGTCGATGCGGTAGATCTGCTCCTCGCGCAACAGCCTGCTCATGCGGTCGTCCAGCTCGCGGGCGGAGGCGAGGTCGCGGCCGAACGGCTTCTCGATGACGACGCGGAGCCGGCACTCGTCGTCGCGGCCGGGGACGAGTCCCGATTTGGCGAGCGCCTCGACGGAGGGGAGAAACAGCTCGGGCGCCGTCGCGAGATAGACGACCCGCTTGCCGGTGACGCCCGCGTCGCGCTCCAACCGGTCGAGCGCTTCTCCGAACCGCGGGAAGGCTTCCGCATCGGTCAAGTCGAGCCGCAGGTAGTGCAGCCGGCGCGCGAAACGGCCCCACTCCTCTTCGCCGACTCCGTCGCCGCGGAAGTGGTCGCGGAGGGCGTGGAACATTTCGCGGCGGAAGTCGTCATCGCTCTTGTCGCGGCGGGCGACGCCGACGATCGGCGAGCGGTCGGAGAGATAGCCGTCCCGCCACAAGGCGAACAGCGCGGGGAGCAGCTTCCGCGCGGTGAGGTCGCCGGAGGCCCCGAAGATGGCGATCGAGGCGTCTTCAGGGTGCGAGGGCTTCATCATGACGGGTAGCGAACTTGTGTAGGTTCCGCCCGGCGGGCGGAACCTGATGCGCGCAATCGACGCCACGAATGCGCCTCAGGTCCGTTCCAGCGGAACGGACCTACTTCTCCACCGGCGCGGCCTCGTCCTTGCTCCACTCGCTCCAGCCGCAGTAGTAGTTTTTGACGTTGGGAAGGCCGGCCAGCTCGAGGGCGAAGGCGTCGAGCGCGGCCCGGCCGCCCGACTGGCAGTGCGTCACGACCGTCTTTTCTCCCGCGATCCCTTGTTCGGCGAGGATGCTCCGAATCTGCTCGGGCGACTTGAAGCGCCCATCGGCGTCGAGGAACTGCTTCCATTCCAGGTGCTTGGCGCCTGGGATCCGCCCGAGCCGAGCGCCCGGGCCGGACGTGCCGGCGTGCTCTTCATCGGAGCGGGCGTCGATGACGGTCACCGCGTCGGCCTCCAGCGACTCCTTCAGATCGCCGATCTCGGCGAGGCGCTCCTTCTGGAACCTGGCCGCGAACTTCCCCTTGCTCTCGATCTCGGTTTCGTCGGTGGCGACCTTTCCGCCCGCCGCCCGCCACGCCGGCCAGCCGCCATCGAGCAGCGCCACGTGCGGTACGCCGACGTACTTCAACGTCCACCACACGCGGGCGGCGGCGGTGGGATCGTCGGCATAGACGACGACGTTCGTCGCCCCGTCGATCCCGAGCAGACTCACCGCTTCGCTCCAGAACGCCTGGTCCTGCAGGCCCTTCTCGGCGAGCGACTGGTCCTTCCATTCACCCACTTCCACGGGGACCGCCTGGGGGACGTGCCCCTCGACGTACTCGTCGACAGCGCGCGCGTCGAGGATCCGCAGGTTC
Organism: Planctomycetales bacterium; assembly: GCA_040877365.1. Taxonomy (GTDB): domain Bacteria; phylum Planctomycetota; class Planctomycetia; order Planctomycetales; family Planctomycetaceae; genus JBBDNT01. The sequence goes on along the minus strand of JBBDNU010000092.1, from coordinate 6,642 downwards.
GCCTCGCCGATCCGCGATTCAAGCTCGTCGACCGAGACGAGCATCGGCAGCGGTCTGCCGATCCGCGCGGCCTGGCGAGCAGGCGCCGGCTGCTGTTGCTCTTCCTGCTGCTTCTCTTCGGCCGGCTTCGGGCCGCAACCGGCCATCAATCCGGCGGCCGTCAGCAGGAACACCGAAGCGAGGCCGCCGAGCGGTCGCGGGATTCCGAAGTCGATCATCGTGGAATGCCTCCGTGAAATTTCCAGTGCGCCGTCGAACCGATTATAACAGTCCCCGGCGAACAGCGAACAGGCACGCCCCCGGAACAACGACGATTGGCCGAATTGGACCACTCATGATGACCGACAAGCACGACCCATCCGCTCCTCTCCCCGGCGACCGCACGCTCCAGGAGCAGATGTGCGAGATCGGCCGCCGCGTGTACCAGCGGGGGTTCGCCGCCGCGAACGACGGGAACCTCTCGATTCGCGTCGGCGAGAACGAAGTCCTTTGCACGCCGACGATGATCTGCAAGGGGTTCATGCGACCCGAGGACTTATGCGCGGTCGACCTCGAGGGGAACCAGATCGCCGGCGCGCGGAAGCGGACCAGCGAAATCCTGCTGCACCTGGCGATCATGCAGGCCCGGCCGGACGTAAAGGCGGTCGTACACTGCCACCCGCCGCACGCGACCGCGTTCGCCGTGGCCCGCGAGCCGATCCCGCAATGCGTGCTCCCCGAGATCGAGGTCTTCATGGGGGAGGTGCCGCTGGCCCCCTACGAGACGCCCGGCACGCAGAAGTTCGCCGAGACCGTGCTGCCGTTTCTGCTGGGGACGAACACGATCATCCTCACCAATCACGGCACGGTGAGCTTCGCCGAAGACCTCGAGCAGGCGTACTGGAAGACCGAAATCCTCGATGCCTATTGCCGGATCCTGTTGCTCGCGCGGCAGCTCGGGCCGATCCATTATTTCCGCGAGCGGGAGGTCCGCGAACTATTGGATCTCAAGCAGCGGCTCGGCTTCGACGACCCGCGGTTCCACGCGCCGGATTGCGACCTGTGCGGCAACACGGCGTTCCTCGGCGCGTATGGGGGAAAGACGCCGCAGCAAAAGGCGCTCAACCCGGCCCCCAGCTATCCCGGCTACTTGCAGCCGCCGAGCGGCGCAGTCGAAGCAGAGTGACAGTACTTCCAAGAATGCGACTCCGTCATTCCCGCCCCCGCCGTCGCTGGGGGCGGGAATCCAGCCCGTCGTCCGCGCCGCCGCTGGATGCCCGCCTTCGCGGGCATGACGATGGACGATGATAGTACCCTCTTCGCCATTTGCGTGAAAGGCTTGTCCTGTGACAGAAGCGGACTGGGACGATTCGGACGACGATTGGGGCGACGATGACGACGCCCCGTCGGAGACGGTCCGCTGCCCGAGCTGCGGCGCCGACGTCTACGAGGACGCCGAGCAGTGCCCCGCCTGCGGCGAATACATCACCCGCACGCACTCCGCATGGCAAGGCAAGCCGCTGTGGTGGATCGTGCTGGGCGCGATCGGCGTGATCGCCACGATCGCGGTCCTGTCCGCCCTGTAGGCGACCGCACGCCAGCCCGCAGCGCAAGCAAGGGATCGTCGCGGGCGCCCCGCGCGCAGCGCGGCGGCGGAGCGTTGTCCGCCGGCTATCCGACGCGCGAAACCGCGGCGATCTTGGATCGCGATGCCGATGTCGGGCGGGCGACCGGCGCCGTCGGGCCGGGAACGAGCGGGAACCGCAGCGTGAAGGTCGTTCCCTTGCCGAGCGTGCTCTCGACGCGGACCCGCCCCCGGTGCGCCTCGATGATGTCCTTGCACAGCGCGAGGCCGATCCCCGTTCCTCCCTGCCCCTGCTCGTCGGCGGTCTTCGTGGTGTAGAACGAGTCGAAGATGCGGGGGAGCTTCTCGGCGGGAATGCCGCTGCCGGTGTCGCGGACGGCGATCTCGGCCATCGTCCCGTCTTCGCTTTCGCGGACGAGCAGGAACAACCGCCCGCCCCCCTCCATCGCCTGGCGGGCGTTGATGATCAGGTTCATCAGCACCTGCTGGACCTGGCTCGAGTTCACTTCCGCGTGCGGATGCCCGAGGAAATCCGTCTGCAATCGCACGCGGTGCATCTGCAAGTCCTTCTCGACGAGCACCAGCACGTCCTGCACGAGCAGCGCGAGATCCATCGGCTCGCGGCGGCCCGAACCGCTCCGCGCGTACGAGAGCATCCCCGTCGTGATCTTCGAGGCCCGCTGACCGGCGGCGAGGATCTTCTCGAACGCCTTCTCCCGCGTGGCGGCGTCTTTGTGCCGCAAGCCCATCTTGGCGTAGTTGATGACGGTCGTGAGGATGTTGTTGAACTCGTGCGTGATCGACGCGGCGAGCGTTCCCACCGAGCCGAGTTTCTGCGACTGCATCAATTGCCGCTTCAGGTCGGCGACCTGCGCTTCGAGTTCGGCGATGCGGCGGGTGAGGCGGGCGTCTTGCTCCACGGTGCGGGCTGCTCCCGCCGGTCCCGTCGCTGGGGGCCGGCTAGTGACGGATTGGATCGTTGGTGCCGGATGTGCGCTTCATTCGTATCGGAGCGGTCTTCGGCGTGACTTCAAGCGGCGCGGGGCGGATTCACCGCCTTCGCCGAGTCAGTCGCGGGAAGTTGTTCCTGTGCTGGCCGGGGCGGATGGAAAACCTTGTCGGTCTGGGCAACCTGCGGAGAGCGTGACGCGCGACGGGTTTCACCTCCCTCCCGCCGCGGGAACGACCACTTCAAGGATAGCGTGCTGGCGCACGCCCGGCGCGATTTCGTGTCGGTTTTGCGGCAGCAGACGGCGGCCGGACGCTTGATCTATCCCGATCCGCGCGGCGGAGATAGACTGCAAACGATCGATGATCGGAATTCGGGTTCCCACAATGCCTGGCGGCCGTCTGCTGTCGTTCATCGCCTGGGACGGCTTTCTGCTACTCATCAGTTCCAATTCAACACGGCACTGCACCGTGATCGACTGGCCGCTCCCTCCCTTCCGGCCGCATCCGCTGCTGCGCGGCCCGCACCGGCAGACCATTGCGGGCAGCTTTCTGCCGGGCGCGCGGTTCGCCTACGCCGCGACGCGGCATCGGGTCGAACTCGACGACGGCGACGCGCTGGTCCTGCACGACGACCGCCCGCCGACATGGCATGAAGGGGATCCGGCGGCGCTCCTGCTGCACGGGCTGGCCGGCTGCCATCTCAGCCCGTACATGGTCCGCGTGGCGGGGAAGCTCGCGGCGCGGGGCGTCCGCGCCTTTCGGCTCGATTTCCGTGGCTGCGGCGCGGGAGCGGGACTCGCCCGTTTGCCATATCACGCCGGACGTTCGGACGACGTGCTCGCCGCGATCGAGCGCATCGAGGCGCTCTGTCCCGGCTCGGCGATCGGGCTGGCTGGTTTCTCGCTGGGCGGAAACGTGGCGCTGAAGCTGCTTGGGGAAGCGCCGCAGCGGCTCCCCGCGGCGCTGTCCTGCGCAGTGGCGGTCAGCCCGCCGATCGCGCCCGCCGCCGCGGTCGAACGGATGACGCGCTCGCTGTGGCGCGCCTACGACCGGCACTTCACGAAACTGCTCGGCCGGCGGGTCCTCGAAATGCAGCGGAACGGCGGACCGGCCAATCCGGCGTCGCTGGCAGGCGCGCTGCCGCGCTCCTTGCGCGAGTTGGACGAGCGGCTCACCGCCCCGATGTCCGGCTTCCGCGACGCCGACGATTATTACGAGCGGGTCGGCGCGGTGCGATTTCTGGCGGGCATCGCGCTCCCCACGCTGATCGTCACGTCGCGCGACGATCCGCTGATCCCGGTGTCGCACTTCGAACGGCCCGCGGCGGGACCGGCCATCCGGCTGTGCATCACGGAGGAGGGGGGCCACCTGGGCTTCGTCGCGCGCCGCGGAACCGACCCCGACTGCCGCTGGATGGAGTGGCGCGTGGTCGACTGGCTGTGCCGGCCGCCAAGCCCGGCGAGCGGGGCGGCGTAAGCCCCCCGGTGATCGGCGCGGTACGAGGTCGGCGAAGCACGAACTCCACGCCCTTCGCAAAGCCTCAGGGCGTGCCATCCTGCGCGATTTCAAGCGATTGATTTCGCGCAGCGCCGTCAGGGACTCTCGGGAATCGCCAGTTCCTCGGGGATCGCGCCCTCAAGGTGAAAATCTAGGACCAGCGGCAAATGGTCCGACGCCTGCCTGGCGATCTGGGAAGCGGCCACTCGCGCGTGCAACACCGTGAGCTTGCGGTAGAACGCCTTGTCGAGCGACCCCATCGGCATATAGGCCGGGAACGAACGGAACCGCGAGGGGGGGGCGGTCGCCTGCTCGAACAAGTAATCGGCGAACGAGTTCACCGACAGCGTGTTCCGCCAGTCGTTGAAGTCGCCCGCGATCAGCGTGGGGAGCGATTCCGCCTCGCGGAACAGGTGGTGGGTGAGCACGTGCCGCACCTGCCACCGCCGCTCGCCCTCCGCCAGCCCGAGGTGCCAGTTCACCAGGTGGAGCAAGCCTTCGGGCGTGTCGATCACCACGAGCTGCGCCCCGCGCGGCTTCTTGCCGTTCAGCCGCAGCGAGATCTGGTGCCGCGCGCGGAACGGCCACCGCGAGAGGATCAGGTTGCCGTACCCGCCGGTCTTCAAGTGCACGTTCAACTGGTACAGCGAGGCTTCCGCGTTGAAATAATCGGCGAGGAGCCGGGGCTGATCGTGAAACCGGGAGCGGCGGACGTTGCGGTCCACCTCCTGCAGGCAGATCAGGTCCGGGTTTTCCTGCTCGATGACTTGGATCACGCGCTCCAGCGCATACCGCCGGTCCCGCCCGCCGATCCCCTTGTGAATGTTGTAGCTCAGCAACCGCATGGTTCGACTTGATAGCCGGGCGGCAACCGCCGCCCGGCCGGCGGGACGGTTGTCCGCCGGCTATGGACTCCAGCTTCAGTGCCGCACTGCGATCGCGGTCGCCGTCGCATAGTGCCGGCAGTGGGAGATGGTGATCAGCACCTCGTCGATGCCGAGCTTCTGCGCGAGTTCCGCCGCTCCGCCGTGGATGGCGATCTCCGGCCGGCCGCTGTGGCGGGTGACGACTTCGATGTCCTGCCAGTGGATCCCGCGGACGAAGCCGGTGCCCAGCGACTTCATCACGGCCTCCTTGGCGGCCCAGCGTCCGGCGAAGTGCTGGTACGATTCCCTCCGCCGCTGGCAGTAGCGGATCTCCTCCTCGGTGTAGACCCGCTTGAGGAACAGCTCGCCGTGCCGCTCGACCATCCGGCCGATGCGCACGATCTCGACGATGTCGGTGCCGAGCCCGACGAGGCCGGGGGGGAGCGGTTCGGGAGCGTCGCCGGGCATGGGGATCGTCAATTGTCCGTTGTCAGTGGTCGGTGGTCGGTGGTCGGTGGTCAGTGGTCGGTACTGAGTACTGAGTTGTTTGTGTCGTTCCTTTCCCGGGCCGCACCATCCTCCATCCTCCATCCTCCATCCTCCATCCTCCATCCTCCATCCTCTATCCTCTATCCTCTATCCCCTATCCTCTATCCCCTATCCTCTATCCCCTCCGCCCCAGTCCGCACGCTTCGCGCGCCCGGTCCAGCACCTCCCGCCCCTTCGCCCGCGCCTTCGCCGCTCCTTCCCGCAGGATGTCCTCCAGCGTGTGCGGGTCGGCAGCCAGCTTTTCGCGGCGAGTGCGGGCCTCGGCGAAGTAGGACATCGCCGCCTCGAACAGCAGCTGCTTCGCTTCGCCGTAGCCCATCCCGCCGGCGCGATACCGCGCGGCGAGCGCCGCCTGCTCCTCGGGCGAGGCGAACAGTTTGTATAGGGCGAACACCGAGCACGTCTCGGGATCCTTGGGCGCCTCGACCGGCGTCGAATCGGTCTTGATCGACAGGATCGTCTTCTTGAGCTTCTTCTCCGGCAGAAAGATCTCGATCACGTTGCCGTAGCTCTTGGACATCTTCTCGCCGTCGATGCCCGGCACCTTGGCGGTCGATTCGACGACGTGCGCCTCGGGGAGCGCGAACACCTCGCGGTCGTAGATCGCGTTGAACCGCTGCGCGACGTCGCGGGTGACCTCGATGTGCTGCACCTGGTCGAGACCGACCGGCACGAGTTCGCTGTCGTACAGCAGGATGTCGGCCGCCATCAGCACGGGGTAGGTGAACAGCCCGGCGTCGGCGGGCAGCCCCTTGGCCCTCTTGTCCTTGTAGGCGTGGCACTTTTCGAGCAGGCTCATCTGCGTGACGGTCATCAACAGCCACGTCAGCTCGGTGATCTCGGGCACGTCCGACTGGCGGAACAGCGTGGCCCGCGCCGGGTCGAGTCCGAGCGCGAGCAGATCGAGAGCGGCATCGTGGGTGTATTCCCGGAGCCGTTCGGGATCGCGGACGGTCGTCAGCGCGTGCAGGTCGGCGATGAAATAGAACGCCTGCTCGTGCGACTGCAGCGCGATGTACTGCCGAATCGCCCCGAAGTAATTGCCCCAGTGGAAGCGGCCGGTGGGCTGGATGCCGGAGAGGACGCGCATGGTGCAGAAGGAATGGGAGAGGTTCGAGAGTGCACGGAGGATCGTCGCCTTCAAGATATCGCGGCGACGTTCGAGCGGGGAGGGGGGGGGGGGGGGGGGGGGGGGGGGGGGGGGGGGGGGGGGGG
>JBBDNU010000091.1:0-26640 GCA_040877365.1 Planctomycetales bacterium | reverse complement strand
GGTCCATCCGGATTCAGCTCCGGCCGAAGCAGCGCTGCGAAAGAAGGCGGCCGGACGATCGTGGTTCTGTCCCATACGACCGGACTCCGCCCGGAGTGGCCCGAGGCCCGAGAATCGACTCAGCCTGATGCGTCCGATGGGGCGATTCGCACCGGCTGGGCGATTGAGGTAACAAGTCGAGTCCCCGCATGGAGTTCCGAAGCTATCGGGCTTGCCGGGAGGGGGCGGGCGGATGTTCCCGCCTGGCGCGAATTCCACCCTTTTTCGGTTGTGTTTGCCCGCGGTTGCGGGGAGCATGGGAGACATGCTCCTGATCGCCGCCGACACTCTGCCGAGATCGCTCCTCAGCTACATCGCGTTCCGCATCGCATTTCAGGACACGCTGGAACGGGTGGCGCTAGCGGAGCAGGTCGGCGACCGGGCCGACGGGTTCGGGTATTTGACGGAAGTGCCGTTCCTGCAAGCCGTTCCGCCGCAGGTTCAGCTCGACCTGTTGGCGCAGACCTGGGGCCGGCACATGGCGACCGATCCCTTTGCGGCGGACCTCGTCGACGAAAGCGTGATCTACGCCGCTTGCGAGACCGCCGCCCGGCTGGTCGAGGAGCAGCCGATCGCGGTGGCGTGGTGGCTGACGGGGGGGCCGATCCAAGCCCCGGTCCCGCCCGGTCCGTTGCTCGCCGAAGGCCTGCGGGCGTTGCACATCAATCTTCCCAGCGAAGGAGACTTCCTGTTGATCAGCCAGTTCGAGGACTTGCCCCCGAAGGAGGCAGACCGCGTGAAATGGAAATTCGGCATCGACCCGGCTCGACTGGAGTGTCTGTTCGAGGTCCTCGCCCGCTGGCGGACATCGGCCGAATTCGTGGAGCGGCTGGAAGGACTGTTCGGCCTCCGGGAAATCGCCCGCATCCGTTCGATCCTTCACTTGGAATGACGCGAACGACCGATTCACCGCGGCATGGACCATTCGGGCGGCGCGGCCGCCTTTCGGGAAATCAGCGGAGACAGCCGGCAGTGGCCAAGCAGAAATCGACAGGCGGCGGAAAGCCCGTGCGGAAGGCGGTCAAGAAGTCCGCCCAGAAAAGCCCGGCGCGGAAGACCTCGCCCGCGAAGAAAACATCATCCGGCAATTCGACGCCGCGCGCGACGAAGGTCGTCAAACGTCCGGTCGCCAAGAAGCGGTCCGCCGCCGCGCAAAAATCCGCCGCCCGCCGCAAGACGCTGGGCCGCCCGCGGGTCCCCGGCGACGCGCGGCTCGATCTCGTGTTTCAGAAGGACTATCAGGCCCGCGAGGTGTTCGAGTTCCTGGGGGTGTCGACGGTCCGGGAACTCGAGCGGTTCGGCCCGGACGAAATCATCCGGCGGCTGACCAGCCCGATGGTGCAGACGGTGGGACGCATCCGCAAGGCGCTGGCGGTCGCCAACCGCAGCCTGGCGGACGACACGGAATTCGCGCTGGAGTTCCGCGACCAGTACATGTCTGACCGGTAAGAGCGTAACTCCACCCGAGTTCCTCCAAGAATTGGAGGGAAGGCCAGTATGAGCGCAATGAGCTTGAGACTGCCAGAATCTCTGCACGACGCGGCACGGGAACTCGCCGCCCGCGAGGGCATCTCGGTCAATCAATTGGTCGCAACGGCGCTCGCCGAAAAGCTGTCGGCCCTGATGACGGAGGAATATCTGGAGGAGCGTGCCAAGCGTGGAAGTCGCAAGAAATTTCTGGCGGCCATGGCGCAAGTCCCGGATGTGGAACCGGAACCGTGGGACCGGCTACCGGAGCGTGTGCGGCCAGGCGGGCGGTCGCGCCGAACGAATACATCGAAGCGTTCGCGGAAGTAGCCCCGAGCGCTCGTGGCATTCTATCTGCTCGAGTCCCGCGGTTTCCACGCGATAGGAGTCCTTCCGCATGGTCGATCGCTTGGAATACCGTTTCGACGCCGCGCACCGGCTGATCGAGCGCCGCGACTTGCAGGATCTCGAATCCAGCCTGCGGACCGCACGCGACGAAGTCCTGGCGGACGTGGCGACTGCGGAGGCCGACGGCAGCATTCCCCCCGAGCGGCAGCCGCTCGACGCCGGATTTCTCCGCTTGCCGGAAACGCTTCTCGCCGAGCACGCGAAATCGGGAGCGGCGAGCCTCGTCGGACGCATTCGGACTGCGGCCGCAGAGCTTCGCGAGCAGGTCGATCATGTCGTGCTGTTGGGCATCGGCGGGTCCTACCTGGGCGCGCGGGCGCTGTTCGAGGCGCTCCGTCATCCGCACCACAACGAGCTTCCCCGCGCGAGCCGCGACGGGATCCCGCGACTGCACTTTCAGGGAAACAACGTCGACAACGACGCGCTCCGCGGCCTGCTCGACCTCCTCGCAACCACGCGGGACGCATCCGGCCCGGAGGGGCGGTGGGGGATCGTCGTCATCAGCAAGTCGGGCGGCACGCTCGAGACGGCCGTCGCCTTCCGCATTTTCCGCGAAGCGCTCGAAGCGCGGGTCGGGACCGACGACGCGCGGCGGCTCATCGTCCCCATCACCGGCGAAACCGGCCGCCTGCGCGACCTGGCCCGCGCCGCGGGCTACCCGCACGTGTTCCCCATTCCCGATGACGTCGGCGGCCGGTTTTCGATCTTCACGGCGGCGGGACTCTTTCCGGCGGCGCTCCTCGGGCTGGACATCGAGGCGCTGCTGGAAGGCGCTGCCGCGATGAACGGGCGGTTCCTCGCGGCGCGGTTCGGCGAGAACCCGGTGCTCGATTACGTCGCCGTCTGCCGCTGCCTGGAAGAAGAGCACGACATGGACATCCGCGTGCTCTCGACGTGGGGCGCCCGGCTGGAAGCGGTCGGCCTGTGGTACGATCAACTTCTGGCGGAAAGCCTCGGCAAGGAGGAGCAGGGGGCGACGCCGATCACCGTCGTCAACACCCGCGATCTGCACAGCCGCGGGCAGCAGCACCAGGAAGGAACGCGGGACAAGCTGATCACGAACCTCTTCGTGGAGCAGCCGGCGACGGCGCCGATTCCCATTCCCGTCACTCCCGACGATCGAGACGGACTGAACCGCCTCGCCGGCAAGACGGTGCCCGACCTGCTCGCCGCGGCCTTCGAGGGGACGAATCGCGCCTACGCCGAAGCGGACCGCCCCACGGCCGACATCATTCTGCCGCGACTCGACGAACACGCACTCGGCGAGTTGTTCCAGATGCTCATGCTGGCGACCGTCACGGAAGGCCGCCTGATCGGAGTCAATCCCTACGGCCAACCGGGAGTGGAAGCGTACAAGAGGAAGATGGGGGAGATTTTGGAAAGTTGAATATCAAAAGTCTGGCCTGGCCGATCCGATCCGCTTCCGTATTCGACGGGATTCCGATGATGCGCGCGATGGTGATGACCGCAATGTGTGGATGCTTATTGGTCTGTACTGCCGGGGCCGAGGACCGCGTTGAGGTCGCCGTGACGAGCGCTCCTTCCGCGAAGGACGTGGACGCTCTCGTGGCTGCGTTCCGAAAGGCGATTCCCGCCGGATGGGAAGTCGCGGTCGATCCGCCACAGTTCGTCGATCCCGACATTCGCCGGAAAGGCTATCCAACCGTCGTCGTCTGGCGGCGGGAGAAGGTCCGCGCGTGGAAACCCATCTGGCCCAACCCTTCGGTCGCCGATGCCCCTGAACAGCCGAAGGAGCGTTTCATCACTTATGAGTTCCGCAGCGTGCCTTTCGTCTCGCCGCAACGATACCGCGAGATGAAGGCGGAAAACGAGGCGACGGAAAAGGCGTATGCCGCGTTCGCGGCGAAACTGGCGGACATTCCCCGGCACGGCAAAGCGGAGGCCTACGAGCCGAATCGCCCGACGATGTATTTCCCGAAGACCGCCAAGGACCAGGCCCGCGTCGCGGAATTCGAGGACTATGTCGAGAAGCGTCCGTTGCACCATCCGCAGGCGTTTCCGAGCCATTACTGCGGCCAGGCGAGCCTCGACCTGTTCAGCAGCCGGTACTTCCTGAGCGCGATCGAACCGGACGCGGTCTGGGACGAGTGCGACACCGTGCTGGACAATCTCGAGCGGACGTTGGAGCAATACGGAGAATCGAAGTCCTCCCCGTTCAGGCGTCGCCCGCAACGGGAAGCATCAGACACCGCCGACGAACCGGATTTCCCGCCGGGGCGTTGAACCATCCCTCATCGATCGAAGTTGGGGGATCGCGGTTTAGCGGTCGTTGTCCGCTGGAGTATCGGCGCAGGACTGGACGCCGACTCGGTTTCGCCTTCGTTCGCTTGCGACGGTCCCTCGCCCGGCAAGAATGGAATGGCGCCCTGCACGTAGGCCGCCTCCTGGATTTCGCGCGAAGCGCTCCGTGCGTCCACGATCAGTCCGTCGACCTCGACCAACCACAGGAGAGGATTGCTATCCATCAAGCTGGGCAACGTGAAACGCGGGTCGAATTGAATCAACTCCAACCCCTCGCGGATCTCCCTCGCGTTCTTGTGCATCGTCGCGGGCGAGATGCCGAACCCCTTGGCGATGTCGTCGCCGCGGAGAAACGGCTCGAAACCGGCGTCTCCCAGAAAGTTCACCCATCCGGCGGAGTAGGCGATCGCCGCCGCCCAACCGTTCCGCTTGCCTCGCGCTACCGGCGAACCGGGAATGCAGACCGCGACCGCGAGTGCCCGGCAGGCGTCCGCATACTCCTCGTTCAACCGCTCGCGGCAGAACCGGTCGGTGAGCCGCACGAGATCGGCGTGAACGGCGCGGAACTCCTCGGGGACGACCTCGGGGACTTCGACGGCCGGTTCCTCTTGAATCGACGGCGACATTCTGGCCTCCTTGCGAATCGAATTCTCGATGATTGACGCGGGTCACGTCGATCGTAGCGATTCGCCCCCGCATTTCCAGATCGAAGTGGCGAAAATTCGCCTCCGCGGTCGGAGTCGCCGGGCGGCCGTCGTGTCGCTCGTGGGACCGGTCCGTATAATCCGGGAAGTTCCTCGAGCGGCCCGATTCGCGACGGAGACGCGGCGTGAGCGATGCGTGGGAGATCATTCGCGACGAGGGGCCGCTCGTGGCGGCCGCCATTCACGACGGCAGCGACGTGCGCCTCGAAGTCGCCGAATGGATGACGCTGCACGAGTCGGACCGCCTCCGCGAGCAGGATCCGCACACCGCGGAGTGGACGGCGGTCGCCCCTACGCGGATCATCGGCCGCCGCTCGCGGTTCGAGGTCGATTTCAACCGCCCTCGCGAACGCGCGGTTTACCGTGCGCCGGAAGACTCGTGGGGGCTGTCCGTGTGGCGGGCGGCGCCGCCGGCGGAGATCATCGAGCGGTCGCTGCTCATTTACGACGCCTTCTACGCCGACGTGCGGGAGACGCTCGAAGGCTTGATCGCCCGCCACGGCAAGATCGTGGTGCTCGACCTGCACTCCTACAATCATCGCCGCTTCGGGCCGAACGGCCCGTTCGCGGATCCCGAGGCGAACCCGGAGGTCAACGTCGGCACCGGGACGCTCGACCGCAAGCTGTTCGGCCCCGTCATCGACCGCTTCATGGCCGACCTCCGCGCGTTCGATTATCACGGCCGCACGCTCGACGTGCGGGAGAACGTCAAGTTTCGCGGCGGCCATTTCTCGCAATTCATCCATCAGTCGTTCCCCGGCAAGGCGTGCGTGCCGGCCATCGAGTTCAAGAAGTTCTTCATGGACGAGTGGAGCGGCGAGCCGGACCCCGTGCAGGTCGAGACGATTCGCCGCGCGCTCTTGGCCGCTGTGCCGGGGCTGCTCGAGGAACTGGCGCGAACGTGAGCAACCCCCCGGCGAGCGAAGCGGTCCCGCACGATCTGATCGCCGCGGTCGTCGCCCGGCTGGAGGGTGACTTCCGCGTGCTGCGGAGGCTGCCCGGCGGTGGCCGCTTGAGTATCGACCGCCAGCTTCCGTTCCTGTGCATACACCGCATTCCGCCGGGGAGCGACGACGCGGGGACGCCGCAGCTCGTCCGCGGCGAGTCGGCGTATCTCATCGCCGCGGGGGATTCGACCGCGCAGGCGAGCGTCGCGCGGCTCGTGCGGGGGATCGCGAAAGCCGCCGTGGCGCGATTCGGCTCGTTTCTGATTCTCGAAGTCTGGGCGGCGCCGCGGCGGGAGAACGGCGAACAGGCGCACCCCGCCAGCGGAGAGCTGTTGCCCCCCGCGCCCAGCTTCGTGATCCGCACGAAGGGCCCCGACCCGCCCGAGGCCGCCGTTACGGCGCTCGCCGAGGCGCTGCGAAAGATCAAGCTCCACAACCAGCTCGCGGAAGTGGAGATCGACCCGCGGGGCCGCGCCGCGCCCCCGCGGATGCGGGGGATCCTCTCCACCGCCGAAGCGGAGCGCATCGGCTGCCGGGTCATCGGCCTCGAGGTCCGCCCGATCTACGACGCCCCCGGCAAGAGGAACGTCTTCCCGCGCACGCTTCGTCGGCTGCGCCGCGCGCTCGGGCGGGCGCTGAAACGGTCCTTCTTCGCCTTCGCGCACGCGCACACGAACGTCCGCCCGCAGCACTATTACGCTCTCGGCCGCCGCACCGTCCTCAAGCCGGTGTGGGAAGCGGACCGCCGGCTCGCCGCGATCGCGGACTCGTTCGACTTCCTCCTCCAGGCGACCCCCGTCAACGCCGAAGCCGCCTGGCGCGAGTTCCGCCGGACCAAGTGCTCCCAACCGCCCACGTTCCACTACCGGCCGCTCGTCGTCGATCCGGCGCTCCTCAAGCGGCAGCTTTACACGGTGCCGCTGGAGAAGATCGACGACCCGACGCTCGCGCACGTGCTGCGGCAGAAACAGGACGAGCTGGACCGCAAGATCACGATGCTCTCGGACATCGGCACGCGACGATTCTTGTGGGGGAGCCTGCAAGTTTATGGGCGCGTCGAGCCGGCGCTGCTTGCGCTCGCCGAGGACGTCCTCGAGCGCGTCCCCGCCGGCCGCGACGCGAGCGAAGGGGGCCTGCTGGACGCCGCCGCCTTCGCGCGGCGGGCCCGCGAGGAGATCGCCCACTACCGGCGGATCCATCCCCCGTTCCGTCCCGTGGTCATCGTCCGCGACGACATGTACTCGGGGCTGCTCGTGAGCGACGGCAACCTGCTCATCGGCCGCGAGACCAAAGTCCCCCGCCGGCGGGCCGAGGCGCTGGTGCAGCACGAAATCGGGACGCATTCGGTCACGTATTACAACGGGCGGGCGCAGCCGTTGCACCTGTTGTCCTCCGGCTTCGCGGGATATGACGGCTTGCAGGAAGGGCTGGCGGTGCTCGCCGAATATCTCGTCGGCGGACTGAACCGGCCGCGGCTGCGATTGCTCGCGGGGCGGGTGCTGGCGGTCGAGCGGCTGATCGAGGGGGCGTCGTTCGTCGAGACGTTTCGCCTGCTGGAAAAGCAGCACGGCTTCGCCCCGCGCGTCGCCTATACGATCGCCATGCGCGTGTATCGCGGCGGCGGGCTGACGAAGGACGCGATGTATCTCCGCGGCCTGACGGAGGTTCTGGATTATCTCCGCGGCGGCGGCGACATCGCGCCCTTGTACGTCGGCAAGATGGCGGTCGAGCACGTGCCGATCGTGCGGGAACTGCTCCACCGGGAAGTCCTGACCCCGCCCCCCCTGCGTCCCCGGTATCTGGACGCCGCGGGGGCCGCTGATAGAATTTCCCGCCTGTCGCGCGGGGCGACGGTGCTGGAACTGGTGGACGGCGGGGCGCCGTAGGGACGGTCCGAATCAGGAGGATGGAGGATAGAGGATGGAGGATAGAGGATCAAAGCAGAGATCCTGTTTTGCCTGGCGATCCTCCATCTTTCATCCTCCATCCTCTCACCGCCAGCTCAGTGACGTGGCGATCCAACACAAGGCTTCACGCGCATGAGAATCGGGTTCGTCGTCAACGACATCTGGACCGAGCAGGCGGGGTACACCACGACCCGCTTGGCGATGTCCGCCGCCAACCGCGGGCACGAGACGTGGCTGATGGGAGTGGCCGACTTCGCCTTCGACCCCGACGACCGCATTCGGGCCCGCGCCCGCGCCGCCCCCAACAAGAAGTACAAGGCCGCCAATACCTTTCTCGCCGACGTGCAAGGGCCCAAGGCGCGCGCCGAGCGGCTGACCGTCGACGACCTCGACGTGCTCCTGCTCCGCAACGATCCCGCGGAGGACCAGGTCCGCCGCCCGTGGGCGCAGACCGCGGGGATCATGTTCGGCCGCGCGGCGGCGCGGTCGGGGGTCATCGTCCTGAACGACCCGAACGGGCTGGCCAAGGCGATGAACAAGATGTACTTCCAGCTTTATCCCGAGGAGGTCCGCCCGCGAACGCTCATCACCCGTCACGCCGAGGAAATCCGCATCTTCGCCCGCGAGCTGGGGGACATCGTCGTCAAGCCGCTGCAAGGCTCCGGCGGAGAAGGGGTGTTCCTCGTCCGCAAGGGAGAGCACGGCAACCTGAACCAGATGATCGACGCCATCGCCAAAACCGGCTACGTCATCGCCCAGGAATATCTCCCCGCCGCCGCCGAGGGGGACACCCGACTGTTCGTCATGAATGGCAACCCGCTGCGGTACAAGGGGAAATATGCCGCGTTCCGCCGGCTCCGCAGCGGGGAGGACATCCGCAGCAACATCCACGCCGGCGGCAAGAAGGCCGAAGCGGCGATCGACGAGACCGCCCTCCGCATCGCCGAGATCGTCCGCCCCAAGCTCGTCGAGGACGGAATGTTCCTCGTGGGGCTGGACATCGTCGGCGACAAACTGATGGAGATCAACGTCTTCAGCCCCGGCGGACTGGGCAGCGCGCAGACGTTCGAAGGAGTCAACTTCGCGCACGGCGTGCTCGACGCGCTCGAGCGCAAAGTGCAGTACATGGGCTACTACCGGCGAAACTTCAACAACGTCGACATGGCGACGTTGTGAGGCGCTCAGCGCTCACCGGACGGCGCGGCCGCCAGCGGCCGGCCCGCCCACGGCCCGAGCGTTCCGCGATCCGCCCGCCAACCGCCAGCGCAGAGACCTGCCGGTTCTCCGCATCGCAGGTCGCGATGAAGCCGTTCCGCAGGACGAGAGATCGGCATTGGAAGAGTCGGGGCGACTGGATTCGAACCAGCGACCTCTTCGTCCCGAACGAAGCGCGCTACCAGGCTGCGCCACGCCCCGCGACTCTCTTCGCCATCGGCGGCGAACCGCCGTGTCGGGCTGCATTCTAGCAATTCGGCGACGAGGGTCAACGCACGACCCGATGGATTCGCTGACTGTCGCATGTCGCCGACAGCGACTACAATCCGGCTCGACGCGCGACGATCGGGGTCGTGCCGGCGGCCCCGCCGACGGTGGTCGCGCGATCCACGTTCACCATGAGATTTCGTCAAGAAGTCGATTCGTTTGGAGACGGACATGGCGGCGAGCAACCCCTTTTGCGCCCAGGAAACGCTGAAGACCGCGGGCGGCGAGTATGTCATCCATCGGCTGCGGCGGCTCGTCGATGAGCGCGTGGGCGACGTCGAGACGCTTCCCTATTCGCTGCGCGTGCTGCTGGAGTCGTGTCTGCGGAACCTCGATGGATTCATCGTGGGCGAGCGCGACGTGCGGAACATCGCCGAGTGGAACGCCGCCGCGCCGCGGAACGTCGAAATCCCCTTCCTGCCGGGCCGCGTCGTCCTGCAGGACTTCACCGGCGTCCCGGCGATCGTCGATCTGGCGGCGCTGCGGTCGGCGATGGTCCGCATGGGGGGCGACCCGAAGAAGATCAACCCGCTCGTTCCGTGCGACCTCGTGATCGACCACTCGGTGCAGGTCGATCGGTTCGGCACGCCCGACGCGCTGCAGTTCAACGTCGATCGCGAGTTCGAGCGGAACCGCGAGCGGTACGAGTTCCTGAAGTGGGGGCAGCGGGCGTTCGACAACTTCCGCGTGATCCCTCCCGCCACCGGCATCGTCCATCAGGTCAATCTCGAATATCTTGCCGCTGGCGTGCTGGTGAAGGACGGCGGCGCCCGCGGGGCGCGCGTCGCCTATCCCGACAGCCTCGTCGGCACCGACAGCCACACGACCATGATCAACGGCCTCGGCGTCGTCGGCTGGGGCGTGGGCGGCATCGAGGCCGAGGCGGTCATGCTTGGCCAGCCGATCTACATGCTGCTCCCCGAAGTCGTGGGCTTCCGCCTGACCGGCGAACTGGCGGAGGGGGCGACGGCGACCGATCTCGTGCTCACGGTCACGCAGATGCTCCGCGAGCACGGCGTGGTCGGGAAGTTCGTCGAGTTCTTCGGCGAAGGGCTCGCGGGGCTGAGTCTGCCGGACCGCGCCACGATCGCCAACATGGCCCCCGAGTACGGCGCGACGATGGGTTTCTTCCCCGTCGATGACGAGACGCTCCGCTATCTCGAACGGACGGGCCGCGCGCCTGAATTGGTGGAACTCGTCGAGCGGTACTACAAGGAGCAGGGGATGTTCCGCACGGAGGCGTCTCCCGAGCCGCGGTTCACCAGCACGCTCGGACTCGACCTGTCGCACGTGGTCCCTTCGCTCGCCGGTCCGAAGCGGCCGCAGGACCGCATCCAGCTCACCGGCATGAAGAGCCAATGGGAACAGGACCTGCGGAACGTGTTCGGAAAGATCACCCCCGCCAAGGACTCCACCGCCAGCTCGATGACCGCCGAGGGGGGCATCGCGCTGGAGCCGAACGGCGGAGTCGCCGTCGCCGAGGAGGAGGGGGACGGCCTGGCCGGCGTCGCCGTCGAAATGAACGGAAAGCAGTTCACGTTGAAGCACGGCCACGTCGTGATCGCCGCCATCACGAGCTGCACGAACACGAGCAACCCCTCCGTGATGCTCGGCGCGGGACTGCTCGCGAAGAGGGCGATCGAGCGGGGGTTGTCCGTCCCGCCGTGGGTGAAAACTTCGCTGGCCCCCGGCAGCCGCGTCGTCACCGAGTACCTCGCCCAGTCGGGCCTCGACCAGCCCCTCGACGCGCTCGGGTTCAACCTCGTGGGATACGGCTGCACGACGTGCATCGGCAATTCCGGCCCGCTCTCCGACGAAATCAGCCGGGCGATCAGCTCGCACGATCTCGTCGCCGCCGCGGTCCTCTCGGGCAATCGCAACTTCGAGGGCCGCATCAATCCCGACGTGAAGGCGAACTACCTCGCCAGTCCGCCGCTCGTCGTCGCCTATGCGCTGGCCGGGACGGTCGATATCGACTTGACGCACGAGCCGCTGGGACAGGACCGCGACGGGAACGATGTGTATCTCAAGGACATCTGGCCCACGCAGCGGGAGGTCGCCGACGCGATCGCCGGCTCGCTTTCCCCCGAAATGTTCCGCAAGGAATACGAGCACGCCAGTGAAGGCCCGCCTCAGTGGCAGGAGATCCCCGTCGCGGGGGGCGACCTCTACGGATGGGACGCGGACAGCACCTACGTGCAGGAGCCGCCGTTCTTCGTCGACATGCCGGCCGAGCCGCCGCCGATCGGCGCGATCAGCGGCGCTCGCTGCCTGGTTCATGTCGGCGACTCCGTGACGACCGATCACATCAGCCCCGCCGGCTCGATCAAGGACGACTCGCCCGCCGGGCAGTATCTCAAGTCGCGGGGGGTCACGAAGGCGGAGTTCAACAGCTACGGCAGCCGCCGCGGCAACGACCGCGTGATGACCCGCGGCACCTTCGCCAACATCCGCCTGCGGAACAAGCTCGCCCCCGGTACGGAAGGGGGATTCACGAAGTTCGTCGAAGCGGTCGATGGTCGAAGGTCGATGGTTGAAGGTCGGAATGACGACACGTCTTCGACCATCGACCATCAACCATCAACCATCGACACCATCTACGACGCCGCGATCAAATACCAGCAGGCGGGCGTCCCGCTCGTCGTCCTGGCCGGCAAGGAATACGGCACCGGCTCGTCGCGCGACTGGGCGGCCAAGGGGACCTACCTGCTCGGCGTGCGGGCGGTCATCGCCGAGTCGTTCGAACGGATCCACCGCTCGAACCTCGTCGGGATGGGGGTCCTGCCGTTGCAATTCCGCGCCGGGGAAAACCCGGAAGCGCTCGGCCTCGACGGCACGGAGGTCTTCGACATCGCCCTCGCGGACGACCTCAAGCCCGGGCAGGCGGTCGAAGTCACGGCCCGCAAGGCGGACGGCGGCGAAGTCCACTGCGTCGTCACCTGCCGCATCGACACGCCGGTCGAGGTCGAATACTACCGCCACGGCGGCATCCTGCACAAAGTCCTCCGCGACCTGGCCAAGTAGGTCCGGTCCGCTGGACTGGACCTGTGAGCGGGAAGCCACGTTCCGAACCATGCGCCGCAGCCGTGAGGAACCACCCCACGCGCCGGGCCGTTGCGGATTGGTTCAAGGTGCGAGAAAGGGCGCCTGGTCAACGAGCCGACGTCCCGGCGGGACGTACTTTCCGTCCCAAGCCGTCTTGCCTCCCGATCGGCGACCGCGGAGAATCGCTGCCATGAGGAAGTCGATCCTGGCGGCGGCGATTCTGGCGGCTGTGCTGTTGGCCGTGCTGCTGTACAGCCAGCGCGAGAGCCGGCCGTTCCACGTCTCAGGATTCATCGAGGCGGACGAGATCCGGATCGGCTCGCGGATCGGCGGGCGAGTGCAGTCCGTTCACGTCGCCGAGGGGCAGACGGTCGAGGCCGGCGCGGTGCTCGTCGCGCTCGAGCCGTTCACGCTCCAGTCGCGCAAGCAGGAAGCGGCGGCGAGACTGGCCCAGGCGTTGGCAGATTACGGCCGCCTGACGGCCGGCTTCCGACCCGAGGAGATCGGTCAGGCCGAGGCCCGCGTCGAGCGGTTGGAAGCGCAGCTCGCCAAGCTGTTGAACGGCCCGCGCCCGGAGGAAATCGAGATCGCCCGGAACGAGCTGCAGGAGGCGGAGGCGCTTCTCGAAAAAGCGCGGGACCGCGAGCGGCGGGTCGCCGACCTGGCAGCCAAGAATGCCGTCACCCCGGAAACGCAGGTCGAGGCCCGGACCGACGCGCAGGCGGCCCAAGCGACCGCCGCCGCACGAAAGCAGAGGCTCGATCTGCTGTTGAAGGGAACGCGGCAGGAAGAGCTCGACGAGGCCCGGGCCCAGCTCAGGGAGGCGCGGGAAGCGGCGGCGCTGGTGAAGAGCGGCTACCGCAGCGAGGAGATCGCCGGGGCGCAGGGGGCGGTCCAGGCGGCCCAGGCTTCCGTGCAGACGATCGAACGGGAGTTGGCGGAGCTCGAGATCCATGCGCCGTATCGGTCCGTCGTGCAGGCGGTCGATTTGCAGCCGGGAGACCTGGTGCGGGCCGATCAGCCGGTCCTCTCGCTGGTGGACGTTTCGAACCTGTGGGTGCGGGCCTATCTGCCGGAAGACCGGCTGAACGTGGCACTCGGGCAGCCCCTGTGGGTGACGGTCGACAGCTACCCGGAGCGCGCCTTCCGCGCCCGCCTGACGTTCGTCTCGCAGCAAGGCGAATTCACGCCCCGCAACGTCCAGACGCCGGAAGAGCGATCGCGGCAGGTGTTCCGCATCAAGGTCACGCTGGAGGAGGGACTCGACCTGCTCCGCCCCGGCATGGCGGCCGACGTGTGGCTCGAGGAACCATGAGGTCCCAGCGCGGCGAAGCCGCAACGAAGGACTGGACGATGCAACGACGCAAAGGGCACAGCGCGGCCAAGCCGCAACCAAGTTCGATTTTCGACGCAAAGCCGCAAAGTGCGCAAAGGATCGCAAAGAAGAAGTAGTAGTCGAAGTAGTACGACGTTGAGAAACCACGAAGATGCCATGACGAACGAAACGCGCGCCGTCGGAGCGGAGTTCTCGGGACTTTCGTGCGACCGTGCCGAACGGCGGGACGAAGGCTCGATGAAATGCAACTCATCCACTCCCGACCCTTCGCGTCCTCCGCGTGCTTCTGTTCCGAAATGGCTGCCGCGGTCGAATGCTGAACCTCTGCGTCCTCGGCGCTCTCGGCGGTTCGAACGTGTCCCAGCCGTGAAGCCGAAAGCTCCGAACCGCGGAGAGCGCCGAGGACGCGGAGAAAGCTGGAATCGGGGCCCAGGCGAATACACCGAAAGCGCAGTTCACCACGGATGGCACGGATGACCACGGATTTCTGCTTTCATCAGTGCCATCCGTGAGATCCGTGGTCGAGAGTTTCTTGAGCGCGCGGGTGAAAAGTGGGACCGGCGCGCGCACCATCCGGGATCGCCGCCTGAAAAATTCGCGCAAAAAGAACAGAAGTGAAACGTTTGCAGTGCGAAGGGGCGCAAAGAAGAGGGGGAAGAGCCGGGCGATTGGCCCCTGGGCCTTGGCGGGGCCGACGCTGGAGTCCTGCCTTCAGGCTGCCGGATGAACCAACGAGGCTTCTCGAACCTGGGACAGGCTGAAGCCTGTACTCCAGCGGTGTAGGACAGGCCGGAACCATCCGATGAGCGCCGCCGAATCGTCGAACGATCCCCCGCATCCGCCGAATCGGTCCGCTTCGGGGCCAGTCATCGAGGTCCGCGGGCTGACGCGGCACTTCGGGCGGCTCGTGGCCGTGGACGACGTCTCGTTCGACGTTCCCCGCGGGGCGATCTTCGGGCTGCTGGGGCCGAACGGGAGCGGAAAATCGACGATCATCCGCATGCTGTGCGGCGTGCTCGCGCCGACCGCCGGCGAGGCCCGCGTGCTGGCGCTCGACGTCGTCCGCGAGGCCGAGGCGATCAAGCGCCGCATCGGTTACATGTCGCAGCAGTTCAGCTTGTACGGCGACCTCAGCGTCCGCGAGAACATCGAATTCTACGGCCGGATCTACGGCCTGGACGACGCCCGCCTGCGGGACCGCGCGCGGGCGGTCCAGGAGCTCACATCCATCGGCGATCGGCTCGATCAACCGGCCGGTACGCTCTCGGGAGGATGGAAGCAGAGGCTGGCGCTCGCCTGCGCGCTGATTCACGAGCCGGAGGTGGTGTTTCTCGACGAGCCGACCGCCGGAATCGACCCCGTCGCCCGCCGCGAGTTGTGGGACCTGTTGTTCGAGCTTTCCGGCCGCGGGGTCACTCTGTTCGTCTCCACGCACTACATGGACGAAGCCGAGCGCTGCACCGACGTCGGATACATTTCGGCGGCGCGGCTGATCGTCTGCGGCCGGCCCGCGGAACTCAAGGCCCTCGACGCGGTGACACCCCCGGAGACGCGACGCTGGGAGATCGACGTGCCGGAGCCGGTGGCCCATCTCGGCCGGCTGCGCGAGCTCGGGGGAGTCGAGGATGCGACGCTCTTCGGCCAGATGATCCACGTGCTCGCCGCGGAGGCGCTTTCGGAAGAAGACCTCGTCCGCGGCGGCGGGCTGCCGCCGGACGAGACGACGGTGCGGCCGGTCGGGCCGACGCTCGAGGACGTGTTCGTCACCTTGAGCCGCGCCGCGCAGGAGCAAGGGACCGAACGTGTCGCCGAGGAGACCCAGCGGGAATTGGGGGAAACGGCCGCCGCGCCGCGGCAACCATCCGCGACCGCTCGGGATTCCGAACATGGCTCTGCGAGACCGCAGGCGGAGAGGCCGCGACCGGCCGCTCCCCATCCGCGCCGCCGCGCCGTCGCCCGCGCGGGTTCGCTGCGGGGGCTGTGGGCGATCCTCCGCAAGGAGACGCTCCACATCCGCCGCCAGCGCTCGACGCTGTTTTTCATGCTGGTGGTCCCCGTGCTGCAGACGATCATCTTCGGCTATGCGATCGAGACGCAGATCGAGCGGATTCCGACCGTCGTGTTCGACCTGGACGGCCGCAGCGCCGCCCGCGAGCTGATCGACTCGTTCCGCAACACGCGGACCTTCCTGGTGATCGAGCAGGTGTTCGACGAAGCGGCGTTCGACCGGGCGCTCGTCTCCGGCCGGGCGAAGGTCGGCATCCGCATCCCCCCCGACTACACCGACAGCCTGCTGCGGCAGGAGCAGGCGGCCGTGCAGGTGCTGATCGACGGCAGCGATTCGCAGGTGGCGACCACCGCCCTCAACGCGACGAGCCTGCTGGGCTTCGAGAAATCGCTTGCTCTCGCCCGGCCGTTCGCCGAGTCTCTTCCCGCCGTGCCGGCCCGCGACCCGGCGGGCGAGGCCGCGTTGCCGGTCGAGGTGCGTCCGCGACTGCTCTACAACCCGGACCTCGAAAGCGCGCACTTCTTCGTGCCGGGGCTGGTGGCGATCATCCTGCAGCTCGTGACCGTGTTCCTGACGTCGTTCGCGATCGTCCGCGAGCGCGAGCTGGGGACGCTCGAGCAATTGTTCGTCACGCCGGTCGGGCGGGCCGGGCTGATGCTGGGCAAGCTGGTCCCCTATGCGGTGATCGGCATGCTCGAAACGCTCTGCGTCCTGGCGGTGATGGTCTACCTGTTCGGCGTGCCGATCCGGGGGAGCGTGTTCCTGTTGCTGGCGCTGTCCGCGCTGTTCCTGGTCTCGTCGCTGGGGCTGGGGCTGCTGATCTCGACGCTGGCGACCACGCAGCTCGAGGCGATGCAGTTCGCGTTCCTGATCATGCTTCCTTCGGTGCTGCTGTCCGGGTTCATGTTCCCGCGGAGCGAGATGCCCTGGCCGATTTACGCCATCAGCACGGTGCTCCCGGTCACGTACTTCGTCGAGATCCTCCGCGGGGTGGTGCTGCGGGGAGCGGGTGCGACCACGCTGGCGCCCCAGGTCTTGGCGCTGGCCCTCTGCGGAGCGATCATCTTCAGCCTGAGCGTGGCGCGGTTCCGCAAGCAACTGGCATGATGCACAATCCGACGCGAGGAGAACGAATCATGGATGCGCGACCGAAGGTGGCGTGGGCGGTGGTCTTCCTGTTCGGCCTGTCGTCCGGCGCTTTCGGCGCGGAACAAGCCGACCGGCCGCCGGCGCCGCCCACTGCGGAGAGCCTGACTCGCGCCGCGACTGCCGCCGGGTTCCGGGTGCGGAAGGCCGCGGCCGACCTCCCCGCGGCGGCTCGCTCGAAACTCGTTTTCCAGGCAGCGAACTACGACGACCCGCTGCTGGCCCACCTGCGGCAGGAGTATCGGCTCGAAGAAGTCGTCGCCGGGGCGGAGGATGAGTGGGGCAAGCAATTGCTCCTCAAGGAGTGGGTCCACGATCGGATCCCCGGCGGGACGCCCAAGGTCAACGTCCGCCATGCCGCGGAGATCCTCGAACAGGCGGCCAAAGGCGAAACGTTCTGGTGTACCTACTATGCCATCACCTACACCGAGTGCGCCCTGGCGCTCGGCTGGCAGGCGCGCAAGATCGGCGTCGACCGCAATCACGGGCCGGAGGGGGCCGGGAGCACGCATCACGGCGTGTCGGAAGTCTGGTCCAATCGGTTCCGCAAATGGATTCTCATCGATCCACAAAGCAATCTGCACTTCGAGAAGGACGGAGTGCCGCTCTCCGCCTGGGAAATCCGGGCCGAGTGGCTGCGGAACGGCGGCCAAAAGGTCGACCACGTGGTCGGCGTGCCGCCCCGCGCGGAGAAGCGGAACCCCGCCATCGTGTGGTGGAAGCGGGCCGACGAAGACGAAACGGCCTGCTACTTCTGGCTGTACGTCTCCGACCACGCGCTGGCGCCGGAGGGAGACCGCGGCGTGAAATTCCTTTTCCCGCAGGACGACGCCAACAAGGACCTCGTCTGGTATCAGAACGCCGGCGAAAACGGCGAGAAGCATCGCGGCTACCGCCACGACCTGTTCGTCCCCACGCAGCGGATCGAAGACGTGTACTGGACGGTCGGCATCGTCGAGCCGCGGATCGCGAGCGCAACGGACGGGACGATCCGGCTCGGACTCGATTCCTATTGCCCGAACCGCACGGCCTACGAGATCGCCCGCGACGACGGGACGTGGGAAGCGATTTCCGGCGCGTCGTTCGAATGGCAGCCGAAGTCGGGCGTGAACGTGCTGAAGCTGCGGACCGTCTCCGCCGGCGGCGTGACGGGGCCGGTCGCGACTTTGCGGCTGGAGATCGAGTAGCACCGCTCCGTCGGACTGACGGATGTCACGATCCAACGGTTCGTGAGCGATGGCCTTTCCGCGACTGTCGATCGTCTGCCCGCTCAGTTCCCGGCGGCTGCAGGCTCGGGAGCAGCAGCGCGTCGACGGCGGGGAGTGCGTCCCGTGGAATGTCGTCGAACTCGGTCCGCCGACAATCGACCAATGTGCCGTCATGCGCAACGTCGCAGAGCCAACAGCAAGGCTGGTTCAGCGCCTGGAAGACGGTGATGGCGCCGCTGTGAAGGGAATCGACAATCGTGCGCGTCGTCGGAACGACGACGTACCGCGCGATCCGATCATCCTCATCGGACCAGTACGCGAGGTTCAATCCTCCCTCGGAATCCGACACGGTGAAAATCCGTGGGCCATCGAATTCATAGAGGACTTCGATCGGGTCGAATGATTCGAACCGATCAGGGGCACTCCTCGTTCCGATGATGTTCCACATGATCCACCCCTTCTCCTGTACGATGCTGAAAAGGCCCGCTCGGTTCACCCCCTCGTAGGCCCACCAGGTGGTGTGGCTTGCGGCTGTTGAATTCGGCTTCGAGTCATTCTAGTAAGACGACTGGGCAGGGATCGGGCGAGGGAGTAAATTGCAGGACTTCCCGTAAACGAAAAGTCTTTCGGGAGTCAAGGGACTTCTCCCGCGCATCGCCAAAATGATTCAATGAGCGCCCTGCATCCTTCGCTCCCGTTCGTTGGAGAAACCACATGCCCGACCTCGCCCGCCTCGCCGCCGACGCCCTCGCCGAGACCGGCGGACTGTTCCGCCTCGCCCCCACCTGGGTCCCCCGCTCGTTCCTCCAGCCGGGGAGACGCCTCAAGCTGCACCCCGCGGACTACTACGCGCTCGGCACGCACCGCGGCGGGATCGACGAACGCTGGTTCGGCTCGACGACCCCCGCCGCCAACGAGGGCGCCCCGCCCGACGAGGGGCTGAGCTATTGCGTGTTCCGCGACCAGCGGTTCACCCTCCGCGACGCAATCGCCGAGCTCCAGCACGAAATCGTCGGCGAGGCGATCTGGAGGAAGTACCGGAAGTGGCCCGTGTACTCGAAGTTCTTCGACAACATGGGCCCCATCCCGCACCACATGCACCAGAACCAGGCGCAGGCGGCCCTCGTCGGACAGGAAGGGAAGCCCGAGTCGTATTACTTCCCGCCGCAGATGAATGCGATCGGCAACAATTTTCCCTACACGTTCTTCGGGCTGGAGCCGGGGACCACGAAGCAGGACGTCGTCCGCTGCCTCGAGCGCTGGAACGACGGCGACAACGGCATCCTCGACCTGTCGAAGGCGTACCGCCTCGAACCGGGGACCGGCTGGCTGGTGCCGCCCTGCATCCTGCACGCCCCCGGCAGCCTCGTCACCTACGAGCCGCAATGGGGGAGCGACGTGTTCGCGATGTACCAGTCGATGGTCGAAGGCCGGGCGGTGCCGCGCGGACTGCTGACGAAGGACTTCCCCGCGGACAAGCACGACGACCTCGCGCATCTTGTCGACGCGCTCGACTGGGAGGCGAACGTCGATCCGAGCTTCAAGGACCATCACTACCTCGAGCCGGTCGTCGCCGCCGAGGAGAAGGGCTGGACGGACCGCTGGATCGTCTATGGCCGGGTGAACGGCGTGCAACTCTTCACCGCCAAGGAGCTGACGGTCGAGCCGGGGGCGAAATGCACCCTTCGCGACGCCGCCGCCTCCGGCTGGATCACGGTCCAGGGCGAAGGCCGCATCGGCACCCTGCGGCTGCAGACCCCCGCGATGATCCGCTTCGGCGCGATGACCGAGGACGAAGTGTTCATCACGGCGAAAGCGGCCCGCGACGGAGTCGAAGTGGAAAACACCGGCACCGAACCGCTCGTGGGCCTGCGCTACTTCGGCCCCGACGCCCAACCGGCGGCACCGGAGGTCGGAGCGCATCGCGATTTGTCTTGACTCGAGTGGCTGGCTCTCGATTCTCGAGAATCGGGGGTTCGCGCTTGAGCGGACGCCGCGAACCGGCGATCATTGGAGAAGAAACACCTTCGACATTCGGAGCGCGTCCATGCCGATCGAACTCACCGAAGCCCAGTGGGCCGACTTGCAGCGGGAAGAGAAACCGGCGCGCGTCGCTGCCCCGTTCCAGCAGGGCACGTTCGTACTCATGCGGACCGAGGTCTACGAGCGGTTCAAGGCGCTCTTCGAGGAAGACCCGGTCACCGAGCAGGAGCGGCTGTTCCAGTTGCGGGAATTCGGCCGCCGCGCGGGATGGGACGATCCCGAAATGGACTTGTACGACGACCTCGATCCCAGGCGAGGGCGATGAAGGTCTCCCGAGGCGACGTCGTGCTGGTCGACTATCCGTTCAGCGACCGCACCGGCAGCAAGGTCCGCCCGGCCCTGGTGGTGCAGGCCGATTCCCTCAACCGGCGAATCGAGGATACGATCCTCGCAGCGATCAGCCGATCCGTTCATCGGGCGTCGGTGACGCAACTCTTCATCGATCTCGCCACCCCCGAAGGCGCGGGGACGGGATTGCGGCAGAACTCGATGGTCCAGTGCGAGAACCTGCTGACCTATGACACGCGGCTGGTCCTAACGAAGATCGGCAGCCTGCCAATCAGCCTCATGCAGCGCGTCGACGAATGTCTGAAGGCAGCGCTGGAGTTGAAGTGAGGGCGAAATGCGTGATTCGCGACGGCGCGGCCTCGGGCTGGATTACGGTGCAGGGAGAGAGGCGGATCGACCGGTTGCGATTGCAGACGCCGGCGATGATCCGCTTCGGCGCGATGACCGAGGACGAGGTCTTCATCACACGCAGACCGTGTCACCACCACGGGGATAAACCCCGTGGCTCCTTGGCCGCGAATTCGAGCACATCCGGAGCGAACCATGACCAACCTCGCCCACGCCTTCCCCAAGCTCCACAACGCCGCCTGGCCCGGCGTCGTCGGCAAGGAGCCCGGCACCGATCAGCCGCCGATCGACCTCGACAGCATGCTCGACTATACGGCGAGCGCCTGCGTCGACGGCGTGCGGTTCGATGGGATCGACCTGTTCCTCAGCGAACCGCACGTGAGCAGCGACTCGACCGCCGATGATCTCGCGCGACTCGCCGAGAAGGTCCGCGCGCGGAATCTCGTCGTCGGCTCGGTCGTCGCCCCGGTCTGGCCGCCGACCGGCGGCGGCTCCGCGATGGACGAAGGCCAAGGCCGCCGCAAGTTCCTCCAACAGGTCGAAAAAGCCTGCCGCATCGCCCGCACGCTCCGCGAGCTCGGCGTGCGGCCGTATGGAATCGTGCGGATCGACCCCGCCTGCGGCGTGAGCGACTGGGCCGCCGACCCCGCCGGCAATCAACGCCGCATCGCCGAAACATTCAAGCAGGCGTGCGACATCGCCGCCGCGCATGGAGAACACCTCGCTGCCGAGGGGGAAATCTGCTGGGGCGGCATGCACAGTTGGAAGCGGATGGTCGAGCTGCTCGAATTGGTGGACCGCCCCGACGTGTTCGGCTTTCAGGCCGACATGGCGCACACGCTGCTGTATCTGCTCGGCTACAACGCCCCGGAAGACGCGCTGCTGCCGCCCGATTTCGATTGGAGCGACGAAGCCCGCTTCGACGCGGCTTACGAAGAACTCACCGACGCCCTCCGCCCGTGGACGATCGACTTCCACGTGGCTCAGAACGACGCCACGGTGTTCGGCTCCGGCACGCACGACAAGACCGGCCGGCACTGCCTGCCGAACGATCCCGACGGCAAGCTCGACATCGTCCAGCGGGCCGGCTACTGGCTCCGCGACGGGGGACCGGAGGGCGAGCCGACCCGCCGCCTGCAGCACATCTGCTGGGACGGCTGCATGTTTCCGAACGCCGTGATGGAGCGACCGGAGACGTGGAACGAGATTCTGGGAACGATGGTCGCGGTGAGGGATGCCCACGGGTGGAATGACCAAGGACCAGGAAGCCCGACGTCTCTGGCAGGAGGCGAAAGAGTTGAATCTGATCTTCGCATCCATCCACCGCAAACGCCGCGATGGTGACACTTGACTTGGTCATTGGTCCTTGGTCCTTGGTCCTTGGTCATTGGTCATTGGTCATCAAGAGGAGCCACCATGCCCACCCCCCTCCGCATCGCCCTCATCGGCCACGGCTTCATGGGCCGCGCCCACTCGAACGCGTACCGCAAGGTGAGCAACTTCTTCGACGTCGCGCCGCCGATGTTGCAGGCGGTCTGCGGGCGCGATGCAGTCAAGACGCGGACCTTCGCGGACCGCTGGGGTTACGCCTCCGTCGAGACCGACTGGCGGAAGCTGATCGCCCGCGACGACATCGACGCGATCGACATCTGCACGCCGAACAATCTCCACAAGGAGATCGCGATCGCCGCCGCCGAGGCGGGGAAGGCGATTCTCTGCGAGAAGCCGCTGGCGATGAACGCCGCCGAGGGGCGCGAGATGGTGGCCGCCGTCGAACGGGCCGGCGTGCCGAACATGGTCTGGTACAACTACCGCCGCGTCCCCGCCGTCACGCTGGCGAAGCGGCTCATCGACGACGGGAAGCTGGGCCGCGTGTTCCATTACCGGGCCGTGTTCCTCCAGGACTGGACGATCTCGCAGGACGTGCCGCAGGGAGGCGCGGGAACCTGGCGACTGGATGCGAACGCGGCCGGCAGCGGCGTGACCGGCGACCTGCTCGCCCACTGCATCGACACGGCCCTCTGGCTCAACGGGCCGATCGAGCGGGTCTCGGCGATGACGGAGACCTTCGTGAAGGAGCGGCTGCACGCCGAGACGGGGAAGAAGCAGCCGGTCGGCATCGACGACGCCTGCGCGTTCCTGGCCCGGTTCGCGAACGGCTCGCTGGCGGTGTTCGAATCGACCCGCTACGCCCGCGGGCACAAGGCGCTCTACACGTTCGAGATCAACGGCGAGCACGCCTCGCTCGCCTGGGACCTGCACGACCTGCACCGCCTGAGCTGGTTCGACCACCGCGACGAATCGAACCTTCGCGGCTGGCGGTCGATCCACGTCACCGACGGCGAGCACCCCTACATGAAGCACTGGTGGGTTCCGGGCCTCGCGATCGGCTACGAGCACAGCTTCGTACACCAGGTCGCCGACTTCCTCGAAGGATTGGCGAAGGGGAAGCCGGCCGCGCCGACCTTCCGCGACGCCCTCGCCACGCAATCCGTTTGCGACGCCGTGCTGGCGAGCGCGCGGACGGGCGCATGGGTCGAGGCCGAGGGTTGAAGGTTGATGGTTGACGGTGTAGAAGAATTCTTGCACTGGAGAAGGGCGTCATGGTTGCCGAACGTTTCCGCGTCCGCGTCACGAAGGACAACCTCGTGTTCAGCGCGGCGCATTTCATCACGTTCGCCGGCGGCGAGTGCGAGCGGCTGCACGGGCACAACTGGCGGACCGCCGTCGAGGTCGAGGGGGAGCTCGACCGCAACCATTACGTCTTCGACTTCGTCGCGCTCCGCGACGCGCTGGCGGCGATCGTCCGCGATCTCGATCACCGCATGCTGCTCCCCACGCTGCACCCGCGGATCCGCGTGACCGAGCGCGAAAGCGAGGTCGAGGCGGTGTTCCAGGACCGCCGCTGGATCTTCCCCCGCGAGGACTGCGTCCTGCTGCCGATCGAGAACACGACCGCCGAATTGCTCGCCCGCTGGATCGGCCACCAGCTGAGCGAGGCGATCCACGCCCAGGCGGAGCACCCGCTGCGGACGCTGCGGGTCGAAGTCGAAGAGAACTTCGGCCAATGGGCGACGTGCGAACTCCCCCTGGAACACTGGAGCGACGCGTAAGCCCCCGCATGAAGAAGCCATCGACGCAAAGGGCGCAAAGAATCGCGAAGGCGGGTGGCCCTGACGCCGTTCAGGCGTCGGGGTCGGACGAGCGACAAGAGGGCGCGCCCTCGGCTGTCACTCCAACCTGCGGTCCGCGATACCCGCGAAAACTCTTCGTTTTCCCGATGTACGGCAGGACCTAAAGACGGAAATTCACTTGTCAAGCACCCGTAGCTCAGGCGGATAGAGCGTAAGCGCCCACCACAGACAGGTCTGCCTGCAGTTGGATTTCGGCGGTGCGTGGTCGCGGGGCCGTTACTGCTCGGCGGACTGCATTCGCTGCGCTGACCGGCGGCGGGCGCGGCGGGTGGAGGACATCTCCTTCGCCAGGTGGTGTAGGCCGAGGAGTTCCACCTCGACCCCAACCCCAAACCGGACGTGCAAGTTTCCAAGCATCCGGCTTTCCATATGTTTCTTGACTCGATCACGCACGGGTCTTCTCCTTGTGGCAGGTCACACAGAGAGTCTGCACGTTTTGCAAGGTGTGGGCCTGTGCGAAATTGGCAAACGAGCTTACGGGCTGGATGTGATCGGCCTGCGAAGTCTCCCACGTCACGGTAGTGCCGCATTTCCGGCAACGGAACCCGTCGCGATGGAGTGCCAGCACTTTGAAGTCCATGCTGCCAGGTCGCTCCCTTTCGTACATTCGAAACTCGGCTTCCCAGTCAGGGTCGTCGAGGTAGGTTCCCGTGCCAGGCTCGTACGGTTCGGGGTTGCGAAAGTCCAGCGACATCTTGATGTCACTGGCTCTCTGCAGCGTGCAGCATTCGCCCACGCCGATCGCACCCCCCTGCGCGTACTTAGCCAGACATTGGGCCGTGCTCAGGTCGAACTTGCGGCAAAAGGCTTCGACCACGGTCCAGAAAGCATGATGGTCCAGCAGGCTCGCCATCTTCGAGAAATCATGGCTGATCCTGTAGTAGTTGGACCATCCCCGCACGACGGCCGAACCGCGAACGATTCGGCATGCGGCGCTTTCTTGTTGTGGTCGGTTGCGGATTGCCTCTCGCAGTCCTTGCACGGCATCGGTCACCGCTTTCCTCGGAACCTTGATTTTCGGCACGTACTTCCCGTCCTTGCCGATCCCGAGTTCCAAGTGGAAGCCGAGAAAATCAAATCCGTCGCGGACGTGGGTGATGTGGGTCTTTTCCAGCGAGAGTTCCACGCCACATTCGTGGTGAAGGAGACTCTGGATCTGGTCACGGAGCCGTTCCGCATGACGCTTCGAGCCCCGTGTAATGAACACACACCAGTCGTCCGCGTAGCGCACGAATCTGACGTTCGGGCGACCGTGTACGAGCGCTCGGTCCCGTGCTTTGCCATGTTGGCCTCGACCATGCAGGAACCAGTCCAGCTTGTTCAAGACCACATTAGCCAGCAGTGGGGAAACGACCCCGCCTTGCGGCACGCCCTTCTCGGTGGGATGGACGATTCCATCGATGTTCACCCCCGACTTCAGCAGACGACGGATGAGATCGAGGAACTTGTTGTCCATCACCTTCTCCCGCAGGCAGCTCAGGATGGCTTTGTGCAAGATTTCATCGAAGCACGCTTTCACATCTCCCTCGATGACCCAGGTGAATCCCCGGTGCATCATCTGTCGACAGCGGAAGATCGCGTGATGCGTGCTCCGATTGGGCCGAAACCCGTAAGAACTGTCGTGGAACTCCACCTCGTAGATCGGTTCGAGCGCCATACGAATGGCCTCTTGAACGATCTTGTCGCGTAGGCAGGGAATCCCGAGCGAGCGCATTTTGCCGTTCGCCTTGGGAATCATCACCCGCCGCAGCGGCTGAGGTTGGTAGGTTCCGCGCTTCAGTTCCTGGCGTAGCGTTTCGAGTTCCGTCCGCCTCTTCTTGTCGAAGTCTGCGGCCGTCACTCCGTCTACACCGGCTGCTTTGCCGCGGGAACGCTTCAGCACCCGGTCGCATGCCGCCGCAATCCATTGCGGCTGGTGCATGAGGTCCATCAGCCCCCGAATTCGTTTCTCGTACTTGTCGACGGGAAACAGGGGGGAGTCGGATTCTCGATGCGATCGATGCTGCTGAGATTGCTCCCACAGTCTTCTTTGGACCACGTCCACGTTCATCGGGAACCCTCCCGATCAAAGAACCCTTCGGCGATCCAAAACGAAACATACTGCCGCCCTTCGCCATGTGGCCGGCTTTCCCGGCCTCGGACTACTACGGCGGCTCCGTCACTCGTCCGCCTCATCGGTGAAACCTGGCTCGACGCGTGTCGAACCGGCTGCGCGATCACCCTACTCGGACGAGCTTCCCTGGTTCCCTTGCTGACACTCGAACATCCACGGTTAGGTTTCGACGTTGGGCCACCCAACAGCGGTCTGCTGCTCCCTTGGAACATCGCAGGGAATCTGGTTGCTCCTGCGAATCGCGTGACGATGTAAGCGTCGCTTGGGCTGGTCGCCGCATGGCATGGTTTCCAGCCGTCCAAGCCATTCCCTATTCCGGGACGCGACTCCCGGACGACCTCAGTGTTGGCGGGAATGGGGGCTACGTTTCCCGAAGGTGTTCGTCGATTTCTGTGAGTAACCATACGTGGACTCTACCTAGCAGGACTCCTACGGCTATGAGGTCTCGCCTGTGTCCCACATTGTCGGGAGAGTTGTCTGGCCGACGGCCTCACGCACTCCGTCAGCGTACTCCCTAGGTACAGATGGCCGACCAGTCGGCCACGGTTCACTCCGAACATTGTCAACAAGGTGTCTCCGCATCTGAATTCCTCCTGGATTCATTGCGGAGCATCAGGCACACCCAGGCGGCGTAGTGCACGAGGTTGAGCGTGCCGTCCGCGTTCGTCGGCGCGCCGGCGTCGAGGTCCGTGCGG
>JBBDNU010000090.1:0-5006 GCA_040877365.1 Planctomycetales bacterium | reverse complement strand
CGACTTATGCCAGCGAGGACTCTTCGATTCAAGACAAACTTAGTGCCATTGGGCTGTGCCCACCAGCATGGCGGACATGGTTTCCCGCGCGTTGGTGGGCACAGCTCTTCAGCGATAGTGCTCGCGGTACCAGGCGACGAACCGGGCGATGCCCTCTTCGATCGGCGTCCGCGGCTGGAACCCCACGTCGCGGACCAGATCGTCCACGTCGGCATAGGTTTCCGGCATGTCCTCCGGCCGCATCGGGAGCAGGTTCTTTCGCGCCTTGCGGCCGAGGCACGTCTCCAGCACCTCGATCATCCGCAGCAGCTCGACCGGCTGATTGTTGCCGATGTTGTAGAGCCGGTAGGGCGCGTCGCTCGCGCCGGGATCGGGGTCGGCCCCGGACCAGGCGGGATCGGGAGCGGGAACGCGGTCGACGACGCGGACCACTCCCTCGACGATGTCGTCGATGTACGTGAAGTCCCGCCGCATCCGCCCGTGGTTGTACACGTCGATCGGCCGGTCCTCGAGGATCGCCCGGGTGAACGTGAACAGCGCCATGTCGGGACGGCCCCAGGGGCCGTACACGGTGAAGAACCGCAGGCCGGTGGTCGGCAGTCGGTAGAGATGGCTGTAGGCGTGGGCCATCAGTTCGTTGGCCTTCTTCGTCGCCGCGTACAGGCTCACCGGATGATCGACCGTCTGGTGCACCGAGAAGGGCATCGCGGTGTTCGAGCCGTACACCGAGCTGGAGGACGCATACACGAGATGCCCGACGTTCCCGTGCCGGCAACCCTCGAGCATGTTGGCGAACCCGATGAGGTTGCTGTCCACATAGGCGTGCGGTTTCTCGATCGAGTAGCGGACGCCGGCCTGCGCCGCGAGGTGTACGACCTTCTCGAACCGGCCGGTCTCGAACAGCCGCGCGGTCGCCGGGCGGTCGGCGAGGTCGATGCGGTGGAACTCGAAGCCCGACTCCGGCTCGAGCAACGCGAGCCGGGCCTGCTTGAGCCGCACGTCGTAATAGTCGTTCAGGTTGTCGACGCCGACGACCGCATCGCCCCGTTCGAGCAGCCGCCGCGCCACGTGAAACCCGATGAACCCGGCGGCACCGGTGACGAGGATTCTGCTCATGCGGAAATGCTCGGCCTTCTGACGTTCATTCGTCCGCAGAGGGCCGCCGTGGACTCCATGTCAACGATCCGTCGCGATATCTTCCGCCGCTCGAAAGCGCGAACTTCTCTGTGGGAGAAATCTTGCCGGCGCCGAATTGCCACCAGTCATGCACGTGGCCTGGCGGAACGGGCAAACGTGTGTCCCAGCGCTCTGTTTCGGCGGTCTGGCGATACCAGCGAAACTGGCGGATGATCGCCCGCCGGTTTCCGCACGCATCGCATGAGTGAGCGACGTACTCTGTCCAGTGCGGCCACTGGAACAGGAGGCTTCCCGCGATGATCGCGATCGCAGCGATGACCGCGAATTCCAGCGCCCTAATCCTCAAGCGTGAGAGGCGGAGCATGATGCCCATCATACCCCGAATGCCGAGAGCCTGCGAGGAATTTTCGGAGGTCGTCCCCCAGACCGCCGCCGTGAACGAGTCCGAATGTTTTCATGGGTTCGATCCCGTCGCGAGCCCGAGACGCTTCATTTCGCTTGACTCGCGACCGTGGCCTCTCGACTCCTCCAAAGCTCCGCCAGGAGCTCCGCGAGCGCCGTCACCTCCGCTCGGGTGCGGAAGCGGATCGTGATCGCTTCCCGTCCGTCGCGGTGCGGGGTGATCTCGCGCTCGCGGCCGAGGCCGGCGATGCGGCCGAGAGTCACTCGTCCCGCTTCCGCGTAGAGCGTGAGGTCGATCCCGCCGCGGCGCTTCGTGTGGACCGAGGCGATGATGTTGTCCGACGCCGGCGCGTCGGTAGGGTGGGCTGTGCCCACCGATGATGCAGCGCCGGCGCCATTCCGCGTACGACGTTTCGAAGCGAGTGCGTTCTCTCGTGTGTCGGTGGGCACAGCCCACCCTACCCGGAAGTGGACCACCTGCTTGTTGCCCCAGTCGATCGCGGCGTCGCCGAACTTTTCCTGCAACAGGTCGAACAGTGCGTCGAGCGCCTCCGCCTCCCACAGCACGCGCTTCCCGCTGGGAAAGCCCTTGCGCGACAAGTGCCACTTGCGGCCGAGCACCTTCCACGGCGTGAGCCCGGCGAGGTCGAGCGGGGCGCGCTCCGACTGGGCGATGAAGCCGGCGATCGCCTCCTTCAGGAACGCGCAGTACTCGGGCGTGTCGATCTCCTCCAGCCAGTGGACGGTGATCGTGACTTCCTGATACGGGCCTTTCAAGTTCTTGACCCGCACGCGGTCCGCCCGGCCGTAGACGGGAAGCTGGTCGAGATCGTCGATCGCCTTCAGGCCCAGCCGACGGGCGAGCGCGGCTTCGTCGAACGTCCCCTTCTTCACGCGGAACCGGAGCGTGAGCAGCCATTCGTCGCCGGTGAGGGCGTGGAGGAACCAGCTTCCCTGCTTGTCGCTCCCTTTCACCTCGACGACCGCCCGCTCGCTCCAATCGGGGGCGGCGAGCCGGTCGTCCTCTTCGAGCCGGTCGATCAGCCAGGCGAGCGCCTCTCCCTCCCAGCGGCAGGGGCGGCCGTTGTGCGCGACGCGATCGACCGTGTGCCAGCGGCGGCCGTCGATCTGCCAGGGCATCTTCGCGTCGCGGCCGACCTGCCGTAAATCGAGATCGCCCGCCCGCTTCCTGGCGACGGCCTTGGCGTCGAACACCTCGCGCGCGGCGCGCCGGCCCGCTTTCAACACCGGGGCGAGCATCTCACCGGTGTGGGAGCGCATGCCGCTGGATGGACCGTCGGGAGACTCCGCGGGGCGTTGCCCGCAGGCTATTGCGACGATGTCCTCCGGGATCCCCTCGGCGACGATCCAGCCTCCTTCGTGTCCCGCCTCGGGGCCGAGGTCGATCACCCAGTCGGCCGTCTTGATCACGTCGAGGTTGTGCTCGATGACGACGACCGTGTTCCCCGCCTCGACGAGACTGTCGAGCACGCGGAGCAGCTTCTTGATGTCGTCGAAGTGCAGCCCGGTCGTCGGTTCGTCGAGGATGTACAGCGTCTTTCCCGTCTGCGGCCGGGCCAGTTCCGCCGCGAGCTTCACGCGCTGCGCCTCGCCGCCGGAGAGCGTCGGCGCGGGCTGACCGAGCGTGAGGTAGTCCAGCCCGATCGCGCACAGCGTCGCGAGATAGGCGCGGATCTTGGGGATGTTGTCGAACAACTCCGCCGCCTCGCCGATCGACATGTCGAGCACGTCGGCGATCGACCGCCCGCGGTACTTCACCGCGAGCGTCTCGGCATTGTACCGCTTGCCGCGGCAGGTCTCGCATTCGATCCACACGTCGGGGAGGAAGTGCATCTCGATGCGCTTCTGGCCGTTCCCCTCGCAGTCCTCGCAGCGTCCGCCGGGCCGGTTGAAACTGAACCGCCCCGGGCGATAGCCGCGGACCTTCGCCTCCGGCAGCCGGGCGAACAGCTCGCGGATCTCGTCGAACACGCCGGTGTACGTCGCCGGGTTCGAGGCGGGGGTGCTGCCGAGCGGCTGCTGGTCGACCGTGATGACCTTATTGATATGCTCGATGCCGATGAGTTCCTCGAACGGTCCGGGCGGATCGCCCGCGCGGTGCAGGTGCCGGGCGACCCCCTTGGCGAGCGTGTCCTCGATGAGCGAGCTTTTGCCGGAACCGGACACGCCGGTGACGCAGGTGAACGTGCCCAGCGGAATCCGCAGATCGACGTCGCGGAGGTTGTGCTGCTTGGCGCCGAGGAGCTGGAGCCACGCACAGCCGGGGGGAGAGGTTGAGAGTCGAGAGTCGAGAGTCGAGGGTCGAGGGTCATGGGGTGGCTGGGGCTGGAGACTTTGCGAAGCCCCGGTGCGCGCGCGCTCGGAGCTTCCCTTCGGTCCAGCCCCGGCCACCCCTCGGGGCGGGCGAACCCCCCTCCCTTCCAGGGAGGGGTTGGGGGAGGGTGGCAACTCGCCCTCACCCTGCACCCCCCCCCCCCCCCCCCCCCCACCCCTCGGGGCGGGCGAACCCCCCTCCCTTCCAGGGAGGGGTTTAGGGAGGGTGGCAACTCGCCCTCACCCTGCACCCTCCCCCTGCCCCCTCCCTGAGAGGGAGGGGGGTCGAAAACCGACGGCATCCGCCGCTCCTTCGGGATCGCGATCGTCTCTTTTTTCGCGAGGTACTTGCCGGTGAGCGACTTGCCGCGGCCGAGCTGTTTCGGCGTTCCCTGGCCGACGACCGTTCCGCCGAAGCGACCGGCGCCGGGGCCGAAGTCGTACAGGCGGTCGGCCGCCTGGAGGATCTCGCGGTCGTGCTCGACGAGGACCAGCGTGTTCCCGAGATCGCGGAGCTTGCGGAGCGCTTCGAGCAGCCGGCCGTTGTCCCGCGGGTGCAGGCCGATCGTCGGCTCGTCGAGGACGTACAGCACGCCGGTGAGCGCCCGGCCGATCTGCCCCGCGAGACGAATGCGTTGCATTTCGCCGCCGGAGAGCGTGGGCAGCGTCCGCGCCAGCGTGAGGTAGTGCAATCCCACTTCGACCAGGAACGACAGCCGGCTCGTCCCCTCGTGCAGCAGGTCGCCGGCGACCTTGCGATCGCGGCGATCGAGCGTCACCGATTTCAGGAACGCCAGCGAGTCCGCCAGCGGCAGCTCGCACGCCTGCTGAATCGTCTTCCCCTGAAACCGCACCGCCGCGGCATCGTCGCGGAGCCGGCTGCCGCGGCACGCGGAGCAGGGCACCTCTCCCACGAGGTCTTGCAACCGCTGCCGATAGACGTATGAGACGCGGGCCGCCTCTTCGACGGCCGGGAACAATCCCTTGTACTGGAAGCGGAAGCCACGCGCGGGGAGAGTCTTCGACCCCCCTCCCTTCCAGGGAGGGGTTGGGGGAGGGTCGACGGTTCGAGTATGCGACCGGGGGGGGGGGGGGGGGGGGGGGGGGGGGGGGGGGGGGGGGGGGGGGGGGGG
>JBBDNU010000089.1:0-27091 GCA_040877365.1 Planctomycetales bacterium | reverse complement strand
CGGCCCTGGCGTTCGTCGATGGGCAGGCGAAGTTCCTCCGCGCGCTGGCTTCGGAATGGCCGTCGAAGGGGCGACGTATCCTGGGCCGTCCTGTGCGGTCGGCGGGCCGGACTGCGCGCGGTTCGACGCCGGGACGGAATCCGAGGCTCTGTGCGGCCCGCTGACGCATTCCGAGGGGGCGACGCGACCGATCCATCGTCCGACGTGCGAGAGGCCGAGGTGGCCGGCTGCGGCAGTTTCGACAGATCCAGAAAGGACGCCCGATGAATCGAGAGGACCGATTGCGGGAGTTGCACACGCGCCGGTTCGGCGGCGCGAGCACGATTCGCGAGCTGGCCGAGGCGGCCGTCGCGGAAGGACTGTTCGATGAGGCGGACCGCGAGGCCGCCTTGTTGGACGCGGCGATGGCCGTCTGCCGC
Organism: Planctomycetales bacterium; assembly: GCA_040877365.1. Classification (GTDB taxonomy): domain Bacteria; phylum Planctomycetota; class Planctomycetia; order Planctomycetales; family Planctomycetaceae; genus JBBDNT01. The sequence continues at coordinate 26,672 of JBBDNU010000089.1, read as the reverse complement.
TACGAGATGTTGCAGGCCGGCATCGAACTGCGGGAACAGTGACGCAAGTTTCCGCGGGCCGCCCGGCGCGATGTTCGATTCGACGAATCCGAGAATTTCGCAGCCGACCCCTGGATTTCGTATTGATTATCTCTCAATAGTCGGTAGGATGGTGGGCATGAAGAATCCCCTCACGTTCACCGCCGAGATTCGGCAGGCCGTCGCAAGCTGCGGGCTGGGGCAACACGAGTTGTCCCGCGCCACGGGAATCGACGTTGCCAGCATCAACCGATTCATTCACGGCAAAAGCGGCTTGTCGGAATCGCATCTCGATACGCTCGCCGCGTTCCTGGACCTGCATATCACAACCGGCAAGCGGTCCCCGGCGAACCGCAAACGGAATCTCCCCAAGAAAGGCAGGTAGCTCATGGCTTCCATCTCGACCGACAAGCGGACCGGCCGGCGGCGGGTGCTGTTCTTCGCGCCGGACGGCAAGCGAAAGTGCATCCGCCTCGGGAAGATTGCGATGCGGGCCGCGGAGACCGTTCGCATCCACGTCGAACACCTGGCCGGCGCGGCGGCGCACGGCCACGCCCCGCCGGACGATACAAGCCAGTGGCTTGCGAAGCGGGACGGGGAATTGCTCGATAAGCTGGTCGCGGTCGGGCTGGCGAAGCCGCGGGAGGACGCCACCGCGACGCTGGGGGCGTGGCTCGATTCCTACGTCGCCAAGCGGACCGACGTGAAGGAATCGACGGCCACGACCTACCGGCACACGCGGCGGAACCTGGTCGAGTTCTTCGGGGCCGGCAAGCCGCTGCGGGAAATCACGCCCGGCGACGCGGACGAATGGCGGCTCTACCTGATGGAGCAGGAGTTGTCGCCGAACACGGTCCGCCGGCGGAGCGCCTACGCCAAGCAATTCTTCGGGGCGGCCGTCCGCAAGGGGATCATCGCGAGCAATCCGTTCGCGGACCTGAAAGGGAGCGTGCTGCCCGTGCGGGAGCGGATGCACTTCATCACGCGGGCCGACGCCGCGGCCGTGCTGGCGGCCTGCCCGGACACGCAATGGCGGCTGCTGTTCACGCTCTCCCGGTTCGGCGGATTGCGTTGCCCATCGGAGCATCTTGGATTGCGGTGGGGGGACATCGACTGGGAGCGCTCCCGGTTCACCGTTCACTCGCCCAAGACGGAACATCATCCCGGCGGCGAACAGCGAATCGTGCCCATCTTCCCGGAGCTGCGCCCGCACCTGGAAGCCGCGTTCGACGAAGCCGAGCCGGGGACGGAGTATGTCATCACCCGCTACAGGGACACGAATACGAACCTGCGGACGCAATTGCAGCGCGTCATCGCCAAGGCCGGCTTGGACCCGTGGCCCAAGCTGTTCCAGAACCTGCGGGCGACGCGGCAGACGGAACTGGAGGAATCGTTCCCGTCGCACGTCGTCTGCGCGTGGATCGGCAACAGCCGGGCCGTCGCCGAGAAGCATTACCTTCAGGTGACGCCGGAGCATTTCGAGCGGGCGGCGCAGGCGGCGCAGAATCCGGCGCAGTCAGCGCACGAAAGCCCCGGACAGGCGCAGACAGCGCATGGGCCGGAAGTGAAGAAACCCCGGAAAAGTCCGGGGTTGGCGGAGTGTGTCACTACCTGTCCGGGTGTACCAGTGGGCGATGCAGGACTCGAACCTGCGACTTCTACCTTGTAAGGGTAGCGCTCTAACCAACTGAGCTAATCGCCCCGCTGTTGCTCGACCCGCGCGACGCGGGCTTTCCGCCCAGGCCGCATTCGGAAGACCGCGCCCCGGAGGACCGACGGGGTTCGAGTGTAGCCGGTTCGCCTGGGCCGGTCCATCGGCGAATTCGGCGGACCAGGCCGCACGGTCCCTCCAGACGGATTCGGGCGGCGGTCCGTCCTCGGCGAATGCCCATCGGCGGCGGGTCCGGGGGTCTGCTACAATCGTTGGGCCATGTCCGCCTCCTTTCGCGATTGCGTCCGGATCGTCGCCCGTTTGCAGCAGGCCGTGCTGCGCTTGGAGCGGGACGCCGAATTGCTCGACGTGCGGCCGCTCGCCGGGCGGGAGTGGTACGAGCTGCTGGTGCGGAAGCTGTTGCCCCAACTGCGGGACGACGCCTTCCTCGTGGTCGCGGTCGTCGGCGGGACGAACATCGGGAAGAGCGTGGTGTTCAACCACATCGCCGGGACGAAGGCCAGCGCCACGAGCCCGCTCGCCTCGGGGACGAAGCACCCGGTGTGCCTCGTCCCGCCGGGATTCAGCGATCGGCACGATCTGGCGACGATCTTTCAGGGGTTCTGCATCGAGGAGTGGACGCGGTCGGAAGCGGCGCTCGAGGAGCACGCCGAGCATCGCCTGTTCTGGCAGACGAACGCGGCGATGCCCGAGAACCTGCTCGTGCTCGACACGCCCGACATCGACAGCGACGCGCCGGTCAACTGGGAGCGGGCCGACCACGTCCGCCGCGCCGCCGACGTGCTGATCGCGGTCCTCACCCAGCAGAAGTACAACGACGCGGCGGTCAAGCGGTTCTTCCGCCAGGCGGCCGAGGAGGACAAGGCGGTCGTCGTGCTGTTCAACCAGTGCGAATTGCCGGAAGACGAAGCGTACTGGCCGCTGTGGCTGGCGACGTTCTGCAACGAGACGGGGATCGAGCCGGAGCTGGTGTACGTCGCCCCCAGCGACCGCCAGGCGGCGGAGGCGAACCGGCTGCCGTTTTACGAGCGGCCGACGGCGGGACTCGGTCGGCTTGGCGCCCCCTTCCCTCTCAGGGAGGGGGCAGGGGGAGGGTCTTCGGCAAGCCCACTCGAAGCGATCTCGTCGAATGAATCGGAGACAAGACCCTCCCCCAACCCCTCCCTGAGAGGGAGGGGAGTTGCCGGACACGGCAGTGAAACGCTCACCAATGAGCCGCGCGATCTCGCCGAAGACCTGTCGCGGCTGCACTTCGCCGAGATCAAGCTGCGGACGCTGCGGGGGTCGCTGCGGTATCTGCTCGATCCCGAGAGCGGCGTGCCGGGTTACCTCCGCGAGGTGGACGAAGCGAGCGGGCGGTTCCGCCGGGCGCTCGAGCTGCTTGCGGACGATCGGCTGGCGCGGGTCGATCGCTGGCCGCCCGTCCCCCACGGCGTGCTCGTGCAGTCGATCCGCCAGTGGTGGGGGGCGCGTCGGGCGGGCTTCGCCGCGACGATCCACGGGACGTACAACGCGCTGGGCCGCGGACTGGCGTGGCCGTTCCGCGCGATCGCCCGACAGTTCCAGGGAGAGCAGCGGCCGCCGATGGAGGTCTACCGCGAGCGGGAATGGTCGGCGATCCTCGAGACCGTCGAGAAGGCCTACGACCATCTCACGCACATGAGCGAGTACAAGAACGAGGTGCTCGCCCGCCGGCTGAAAGAGGTGCTCGGCGGCCGCTCGCGCGTCGAGCTGCTCGAACGCCTCAAGGCGGCCCACGCGGAGGTCGAACTCGAGCGCGAACTGGAGCGGCTGGTCGTGACCGAGATGGAGTCGTTCCAGCGCGACAGCCCGAAGTTCTACGCGTTCCTCAAGCGGCTCGATCAGGCCGCCGCCGTCGCCCGCCCGGCGACGAGCGTGGTGCTGTTCATCGTCGGCTTCGGGCCGGCGGGAAATGCGGCCGCCCATCTCGTCGCCGACTCGGCCATTCAGGCCGTCGTACACCTCGCGGGGGATGTGACCGGCGGCACGGTCGCGGCGGCGGTGGGGGACACGGCCCTGAGCGGCACGGCCGCGAGCGGCCTGGGCTACGTGGAGGCGAAGTTCCGCCGCCTCCAAGAGACGTACACGCTCCGCCGGGTCGAATGGCTGCTCCAGATGCTCGACGAGCACCTGTGGGGCACGCTGCTGGCGGACTTGCGCGCGGGGGCTCTCTTGTCCGAAGGCGAGGCGAATCGCCAGGTCGCGGAACTGCTCGCCGAGTTGGAGCGGCAGTTAGCGGCCCCATAGTCGGCGGCGGTCCGCGATGGATCTGCACGCTGCAATTGACGGAAGGGCGGCACGTCCATGCAGTGCAGGCGGCTTGCACGAACCCACTCTGCGCGGCGGCGCTGGATGCCCGAGAATGCGGGCATCCAGCGGCGGCGCGCACGGCAGCCTGGATTCCCGCCTGCGCGGGAATGACGTAGTCGCGTTCTTGGAACTGTCACTCCGCATTCCGTCGGAGCTTGCTGCATGTCGATGGCCGCTTCACGGCTCATCGGGAATCTCCGCCTCGACCAGTTTCGCCAGAAGGGCGAGCGACTCTTGCCAGCCGAGATAGCACGCCTCGGCCGGAATCACGTCGGGGACCCCTTCCTGCGTGATGTTCACCTCGGTCCCGCACGACACCTTCTTGAAGGCGACGGTCACCTGCATCGCGCCGGGCAGGTTCGGGTCGTCGAATTCGTCGGTGTGGCGGATTCGTTCGTGCGGCGCCAGTTCGAGATACTCCCCGCCGAAGGAGTGGCTCTGCCCCGTGGTGAAGTTCGTGAACGACATCTTGTGACGCCTAACGAGCGAATTCACCCGCCGGAATGGGCGCGTGTGACGTCGGTTTCAAGCAAACCCCAACCGCCCATTCCGGTCGGGTGCGATGATTGGTTATGCCCCGAACATTGGTTCTGCGTTGTCCCATATAGCACGATTGCCGATTCTACACGTAATGACTGGGCGGTCACTGGGCATGATGCTCAGATAGCATTGTGAGACCTCATCGGAGATCCGGGACAGCGCGCCAAGCTCGAGACCGATTGGTTCCGGGAACTGCTGTTTGTACGATGCTTCTGCGGCCATTGACAACTCGTTGAGAACATTCGTCACGCTTCCTTTCGTGCCGAAGAACATCACGCGACCGATCGCCACTTGAACACCGACCTGCAGGAAGTCATCGCCACGAAACAAGAGTTCGAGCATGCCGCTGACATTTCCTGCGCCCCACGCTCCGATACCCGTAAAGCGGTAGTGGAACGCACGATCGAAAAATGGGAGACTGCTGTCGGCTTCGGTAGCTCCATCGAACTCGTCGAACACCTTTGCGGCAAGGTCAATCAATTGTTCGAAATCCTCGATGCCATTCTTTGCCGCAGTGTGCATCATCAAAACAAGGTGACCGAGGCAAAGATGCATCCCATTGACAATCACGGGCGTAGTGCCTCGACATAATCGCACGGTGAAGCGCATCGATTGAGCCTAACTCTGCTAAGGGCCCCTAACGACCTGCCGCTCAGCGGCGTGCGGGGCAGGACGCACAAGGCTCGGTTGGATTCTCAACGCACGCGGGCTCGTCAACTGCAGCGGTTGGTTAGGTGCCGGTCTCAGGGAGGGCTAGGCCAAACTCGACAAGTAAGGACTCCCAAACCTGAACACATCGCTCTCCTATCTCAAACAAGTCTCCCAACGCCTGGCCATCTTTATCAACAACCTCCGCGGTGATGATTGCCTTAGCCGACCCATCACCATGAATGACTGGCTCGCCCTTCGGACCCAGTGTCATCGTAACCCATGAACCGGCCTTCGGCTGGGTTGTAAGGGTCATCTGAGATCGAATTTCGCCAAGGCGTGGCGACCTTTGTGAGAACCCACCATCGCGTCGGTCGCCACCATGTTTGTCCTGATCCCAAAGGTCTCGGACGATCTGCAAATGAAGAGAATTGGAGCAAGCTATATCGACTTTACTCGCATCCTTTCCATTCGCTCTCGCCCACTTCTTCAAATGGTCATGCAAGCTCGCGATGTTATGAATTACACTTTGGGCCGCATTCGTGATGTCGTGTTCAGTTAGCCCGCCGCTGAAGTCCTGAAATACTCCGACAATCTTCTCACCTCGAAAAACCTTTCCCGGCAGCTTGGCCATGTCGAATACAGTAGTGGCGCCGACGGCGGAGTAGATGCGATGGAGCCGATTGAGCAGTTCGTCTTGGGTCATAGCCACCTCGGGAAGCAGGGCAACTGTAGGCACCTAACCATGTGTTTAGACGGATCTCAACAATCCTCCGGCCGGTCAATCCAACATGAATACTGATCGAATCCTGAAACGCTCGCAAGGCACGCGGTCACCGCGGGTTGCGTCTCAAATCGATTCCATCCGTGCCGCGCGTCAGGTTGACCGCGTCGGGCAAGCTGACGCGCCGGGTCGGCAGGCGGGCGGTCGAGGGGACTCCGAACTCCCCGGCCGCCGCGATTGAATACGCTCGTTCTGGCAGGGTCTCCCGACCCTGCCGCTTTCGACGACCGAAGGTCTCCGCAGCATGATCGCGCTTGGCCATCGACGCAATCGAGTCGCGTCGGAGACCTGACGGTCGAAAACGCTGGCACGGTCGGGAGACCGTGCCAGAACAGCGACAAGGGTGAGCGGCGTTCGCGAGTGGCCGTGCTCATGGGGGCGACCCCGCCGGAGAGTGGTAAGCGTTCACCATTAGACCGGCTGCAGAGCGGAAGTTCAATCGCAATTCATCGAGAAAACGGTTTCCTGGATGTTCCGGCGCAGTCCGCTTGCTTCGATTCTCTCGGCAACCTGGAGATCGGTGTTTCGAATTGCCCCGCCGTGTGGACGCTGGCGCGAGCCTTTTACCCCGAAGGGGTTGAAGACCAAAGCCCAGGGTCGCGAGCGGAGCGAGCGCACCCTGGGGAGGCGGTCGCCGATCCGTCCCCCAACCCTGAAGGGGTTGCACAGGCGCGGACTGCCCGTAAATGCCCGCATTCACCCTTCGTCGCTGTGGAACCCTGACAGGGTTCGTCGAGCATGGGTCCGGGATTCCCAGGGTGCGCTCGCTGCGCGAGCGACCCTGGGCTGTGTTGTGCAACCCCTTCGGGGTATGAGTTACGCCGCCTGTTCGTCGAACGCTGAACTTGGAAGTACTGGAGATTCCATGACCGTTGCCCTCGACGAGATGCTGCTGCCGGCGGTGGGGCTTTGCATTGCTTCAGCCGGCGTCCGGGCTGCCGCTGCCAGCGCCGAGATCGCGACGCTGCGCCGAAGCCGGCTGGTCTCCCCGTCGTTCGCAGAGTAGTCTGGACATGAGCAACGACGACAAACCGGCCGTCGTGCAGACCGGTCACTCCAGTGCCGTAGGGTGGGCTATGCCCACCAAGCCGTGACGGACGCGTTATCCATCATGCCGGTGGGCACAGCCCACCCTACTTGCGGACCACTGACCACCGACGAATGTCTGAACCCGAACTCGCTCAGATCGAAACGCTCTCCCACGTGGACGAGCTGGTGGCGCGGCTCGCGAGGTGGGCCGAGGCCGAGTCCCCCTGGGAGCCGCTGGGCCGCGGCCGGGCACTCGTGCGGCGGCTGCTCGAGCGCGTCGAGGGACTGCGCGTCCGGCTCGAAGCGCCGCTCGTCGTGGCGACCTTCGGCGGTACCGGGACCGGCAAAAGTACGCTCGTCAACGCGCTCGTCGGACAGGACGTGACTCCCACCGGACGCCAGCGCCCCACCACCCGCCGGCCCGTGCTGCTCGTGCATCCGAAGACCGAGCCGGAGACGCTCGGCCTCCCGCTCGAAGGGTTCGACGTCGTCGAGGTCGAGGCGCCGGTGCTCCGCGATCTGGTCGTCATCGACTGTCCCGATCCGGACACCTCCGAGACCGATTCCCCCGGCAGCAACCTCGAACGGCTCCGCAAACTGCTCCCGCACTGCGACGTGCTGATTTACACCTCGACGCAGCAGAAGTACCGCTCGGCCCGCGTGGGGAGCGAGCTGGGACAGGCGGCGACCGGTTGCCGGTTGCTGTTCGTGCAGACGCACGCCGATCGCGACGACGACATCCGCGACGACTGGCGGGCGCACCTCTCCGAGCACTTCGCAGTCCCGGAGGTGTTCTTCGTCGATTCGCTGCGGGCGCTCGAGGAGCAGCGAATGGAGCGCCGGCCGAGCGGCGAGTTCGGCCGGCTGCTCGACGTGTTGACGACGGAGCTGGCGGCGTCGGAGCGGGTCCGCATCCGCCGGTCGAACCTGCTCGATCTGATCCATGCGGCGCTCGAGCATTGCCGGAAAGACCTCGCGGCCGAGTGGCCCGCCGTCGAGCAACTCGAGGCCGCGCTCGCCGAAGAGCGCGAGCGGCTGTCGCGGGCGATGTCGGACCGGCTCAACGCGGAACTCGCGCGGAGCCGCAACCTGTGGGAGCGGCGACTGCTCGCCGCGGTCACGCAGAACTGGGGGGCGAGCCCGTTTTCGGCGATGCTGCGGCTCTACAGCGGGATCGGCAACCTGATCGCCTCGCTCACCCTGTTCCGAGCCCGCAGCTCCGCCCAGATGGCGCTCATCGGCGCGGTGCAGGGAGCGCGGTGGCTCAAGTCGCGCCGCGAAGAGCAGTCCGCGGAAGGGCAGGTGGCCCGCCTCACTTCGCTCGGCCTGGGCGACGACCTGCTCCGCGAGTCGCAGCTTGTCGTCGCGGGATACGCACAGGCGGCGCGGATCGACCCGGAGCTGTTCGACGCCGCCTCGCTCGATCACCTGCGGGACGAAGCGGCGCGGATGGAAGGCCGCTTTCTCGACGACGCCGGCCGCCGGCTGGACGACGTGATCGACGACGTAGCGGCGAGCAGCTCCGGCTTCTTCGTCCGGGCGTGGTATGAAGTGCTGTTTCTCGCGTTCGTGGGCTTCGTGCTGTACCTGATCGGCAAGAACTTCTTCTACGACGCTTTCCTGAAGGAGCGGCCGTACCTTTCGACCGACTTCTACGTCACGGCGGGGGTGCTGTTCGTGCTGTGGTCGGGGCTGCTGGTGCTCGCCTTCTCCCGCAGGCTGCGGCGGAAGCTGCGGAAGCGGCTGAAATCGCTCGCGGGGGAACTCGCGCAAATCCGCCTCGCGCACGGGCTGTTCCCGCGGCTGGAGCGCACGTGCCGCGACGCGGGCCTCGAGCGCGACCGCCTGCAGTCGATCGCGGAGACGACGGCGGAGCTCCGCAGCCGCACCGCCCGCCCGGTCCGGCTCGGCGCCCCGGCGGAGGCGCGGTTGCGTCACGAATGAAGTTTTTCGACGCCAAGACGCGAAGACGCAAAGAAGCGCAAAGAAGAAGTTGCTCGATGTGGTAGCTGAGTTCGCAAGACCTCACCGACCCTCATCCCCTGCTCGCGGCGGGATGGCCGGGGCTGGGTCTGACAGATGCGGCGAAGCCGGCTCCTGCGGAAGTCGCTGTAAGCCTGTGGAGAGATTGATCGGCCATTCGGCCGGCCCTGCCGCTCGACTGCTCTCGAAATTCAAGGCGCTACGATTTCGACGCGGGCCGTGTAGCCCAGTTGCCGAAGCGTTTCCTCGCAATCCTCCCAGGTCAGGCCGAAGGCGCGCACATCCGCCACCCCCAGACGGGCAACCGCGGTCCGCAGCGCGTCCATCTCGGCCTCGTCGAACTCGTCCTCCATCAGCGCGTGTTCGGCCCAATCCACCAGCTCCTCCAAGGTGATGCCGTGGTGGAGATACGCGGCAATCTTGTCGCGATCGCGGTCGTTGGCGCTGATCCCGGTGAAGATGGAGAAGCTCCGGAGTCGGACAGCGGTTACGCCGAATCGCTGCCACTCGCGATTTCGATTGGGTCAGATGTCGGGTAAGACGGTCGCATCCGGGGGCACCCTGAAAGGGTGCGATTCCACAGCCCAGGGTCGCGCAGCGCACCCTGGGTTCGTCGTATCCCGAAAGCAAACCCTGTAAGGGTTTCATTCTCGACCCTGGGCTTCGGTATGGAACCCCTGCGGGGTTCGAGACACCGGCAAATGCTTCCGATCGCGAAGCGTGTGGCGGAGCGGGTCGGCGATTCGGCGGCACAGCCGACCCTATGCCGCTACAGCATCCCCTGCTTCCGGAACCAGTCGATCGTCGTCTTCATCGCGGCCTCGAAATCGGTCGCGGGTTCATAGCCCAGTTCGCGTTGGGCCTTGTCCATGCTGAAGTCGAGGTTCAAGCCCAGGAACTTGATCCGGGCGCTCGACAGCAGCGGGGCTTCCTTCTTTCCGAGCAGCCGCCAGGTTCCTTCCATCGCCTTCGCGAGCACTTTCGCCACGCCGAGCGGGACCTGCCTGGTCGGCCTTTCGTATCCCGCCTCGGCGGCGATCGTCTCCATGAACTCGCGCTTCGAGACGAGCCGTTGATCGTGGATGTTGTACACGCCGCCGAGCGCGGCGTCGTTCTCGATCGCCAGGAAGATCGCCTGCACGAGGTTGCCGACGTAGGTGTTGTTGACCAGCTTGTCTCCCTTGCCGAGGAAGGCGAAGCTCTTGTTTTTGATCTTTCCCAGCAGCCGCGGAAAGACGGTGCGGTCGCGGGGACCGTAGATGAATCCCGGGCGGAGGATGACGCCGGGGAGCTTCTTCTCGGCGATGTGCCGCTGCGCGAGGAGGTCCGCCTCGGCCTTGGTGACGGTGTAGCCGTCGATCCCTTCGAGGTTCACCGGTTCGCTTTCGTCGGTGCCGTAATGGTCGCGGGCCTGGTAGACGCCGAGCGAGCTGACGTGGACGAACCGACGGAGCGCGCCGTTCGCCTCGGCCGCCTCGAGCAGCTTTTCGAACCCGACGACGTTGACCTGGCGATACTCGTCGATCGGCCCCCAGTCCCCGACTTTCGCCGCGCAATGCACCACGACGGTCACGCCGACGAGCGCCCGTTCCAGCGAATCGGGATCGGCCATGTCGCCCGTGACGCACTCGACCCCCCATTCGTCGAGCAGCCTGGTGTCACTCGACTCGCGGACGATCGCCCGCGTGCGGACGCCGCGCCGCCGCGCCTCTTCCGCGACGTGGCTACCCACCAGCCCGGTGGCGCCGGTGACGAGCAGGACGTCGTGGGGGGTGAGTTGCATGATGGGAAGGACGAAGTAGGAAGTACGAAGTACGAAGTAGGGAGGAAGGATCGACGCGAGCTTCTTACTTCTTACTTCCTGCGGCGTCGACCACCGTGCGCTTCACCTCGGCGATCTTCTTGACGGTGAGGTAGCTGCGGAAGTGATAGCCGCTTTTGCTCAGGTTCTCCGCGGTCGGCTCGTTCATGCTGCTGCCCCCCGCCTCGCTGGCGGTGAGGTGGATGTTGTTCTTCCGCTGAATGGTGCCGTTCCAGTCGTCCGGCCGCAGGCGGAGGATCTCCTTCTCGAAGTCGATCAACGGCAGGCCCTTCTCCTTGGCGATCTCGCGGAGCGCCTGGTTGTAGCCCTTCGTCAGCTCCAGCGCGTTGTGCCGGGGGCAGATCGTGGTGAGGATCGGGATCGCGTGGCGGGCGAGGCAGAGATCCGCCCCCTGGGCCATGTACTTCTTGAATTCGGCGACCGGCAGCTTCTCGTCGGCGTCGTAGGCGCCGACCATGATGACCACCATCTGCGGCTGGAACTTGTCGAGGAGCTTTTCGAGCGGCGGGAGGTTCCGCGAGGGCGGGCCGCCCTCCATCATCTGCTTCGCGGTCAGCCCGCCGGCCGAGGTGTGGGCGACGTGGTCGTTGTCGGCGGCCTGCGTGCGGGCGAGCCACCAGCCGTCGAGTTGCCGGTCCTTCGAGTTCGTGTGCGACCATTCGAGGACGGCGAGGTCCTCGGGAGTGCGGCCCCGCCCCTGCCGCGGCCAGGTCGTGTAGGGATTGGCGATCGTCATCGAATCGCCGACGTGGATCACCACTCCCTGCACGCCATCGAACTTCTGCGCGACCGTTTGCATCGCCGCGGCGTAGTCGTTCTCCTGCGGCTGCGGAACCAGGTAATCGTTCTGCTTCTCCTGAGCGACGGTGACTGTGGTCAACGCGAGGAAGAGCAGGCAGGCGCGGGATGGTTTCATGGCGGGGCCTCTCGGGTGGGCGAAACGACGGCGATCCGGTTGCCGCGGGCGTGCATGATAGCCGTGCATCGAAAACGGGGACAAGGAAGGCGCGAAGGAAGAAGTCGGATGAATCGCGGAACCGAGGGGCTTGTCCCCTCGGTGGTCTGGCGGCCTCGATTGTGTCGTTGGCTGTCTCGCCCCAAGGGGGCGAGCCCGCGACTCTCCGGCCGAGAATGGTTCGGACTCCCGGAAATCTCGTGCATTCCTTGCCTGCGCGCGATACGCTGGACGGTTGGTCGACCGGGCCGGTCCGGAAACAGGGGGTACTCGTCATGCCGTGCTGCGATTCGTGGAAGCTGCTCGCCGGCGTGGCGGTCGCCGCGGCGGGACTGTCGGCGGCGGCCCGGTCGTCGCACTCCGAACCCGCGCCTGCCGCCGCGCAACCCGCGTCCGCCGCGCCGGCGGTGGTCGAAGCGGACCGCTCCGTGCGGGACCGGCTCCAGAAGAAGGTCACGGTGAAGTATGAAAAGCGGAAGCTGCGGGAGGTGATCGAGGACCTGGCGCAGCAGGCGGGGGTGAATTCGTGGATCAACGAATTCGAGTTGAACGAGGCAGCCGTGCCTCTCGACACGCCGATCGACGCGGACCTTCCCAACGTCTCCATCGAAACGGCGCTGGAGTTCATTCTGCCGGACCTTGAATTGACGTGGTACGTGGACGATTCGTGGTACGGGGATGGCCAGGTGCTGCACGTCACCACGGAAACGAGCGCATCCGACGTGATGTTGACGCGCGCCTACGACGTCCGGCGGTTGCTGCGGGCGATGAAGCCGCGGCCCGCGCCCGACGAGATCGCCTGGGACGAGACGGTGCCGATCCAGATCGGAGGCGACGGGCAAGCTCCGGTATTCGGACCGCCGCCCGATCCGCTCTTGTTTCGCCCCGCGCGGACGCACATCCAGGAAATCGTCGATATCGTCGAAAACGGCACCAGCGGTCCCTGGCTGAACATCGACGGCATCGGCGGCCGGATCACGCCATATGGAACGCTGCTGTTCGTCCGCCAGAATCCGCGCGTTCACGACGAAGTCGCCGCGCTGCTCGATGGGCTGACGAACCTGGCGACAGCCGAGACGCCGGCGAAACCGTGGCGCCCGCGGTCGCCTACGTATCCGGCCGACGAAGACGAGGCGGTTCGGCAGGCGCTGCAGCAGCGGGTGGACGTGGCATGGGAGAAGAAACCACTCGACGCGGCGCTCGCAGAGTTCTTCAATGCCGCGGGGATCCCCTACCGTATCGACCGGATCGCGCTGCAGGACGAGGGGATCGCACCGGACGAGCCGATCGACCTCGCGCAGCGGGACATCCCGCGGCGGAGCGCGCTCGAATTGGCGTTCGAGCCGCTGGGACTGACCTGGATCATCGACCGCGGCTTTCTGATCATTACAACGCGGATAACGGTCTGCGAAAGATTGGACACGGTGGTTTACGACGTCCGCGACCTGCTCATCGACGGCGATTTCAGACCGCTGATCGACCTGCTCGAGAATGAAACTCCTGGTCCATGGGTGGATATCGACGGCGTTGGCGGAAACGCCACGCCATTTTCGCCGGGACTGCTCGTGGTCTGGCAAACCAGCGAGAACCAGTCCGAGATCGAGCGGCTGTTCGCGCTGCTGCGCGAAAAGGACGCGGTCGCTTCGGTCGAAAAGCCCGATGCGGAGGAAGTCGTCACGCGGCTGCACCAGGCGGCGGCGTTCGCCGATGGGCCGGAGCTTGTCTCCGCCATCCGCGAGTTCGTCGCCCCGGGTTCGTGGGAAGGAGCGGACGGCGGCAAACTGCGGGCGGTCGGCAACGCGCTCGTCGTCCGACACAAGCGGAAGGTGCAGCAGCAGATCGAACGCTTCCTCCGCGACATGACCGCGACTTCCGTGCAGGGCGGAACCGGCGGCATTGGCGGAGCCGGGGTCGGTTTTAGCGACTCCGGCCGCAACGATCTCATGGACCGCGCGGCTCGCGGGAAACCCGAAATCAACCCTTGACCAGCGGCTGCTCTGCTACAATGGACCGCGGACGGTTCCCAAGACGGCACACAAGGAGCGACGAGCAATGCAGGACCAACAAGCCTATCACGACGCGCGGCGGAAGGTCGAAGCCCGGATGGGGTTCTACATCCATCTGGCGGTCTATGTCGTCGTCAACGCGGTCCTCGTCGCGGTCGATCTGAGCAAGCCGGGGAGCACGTGGTTCTACTGGCCGTTGCTCGGCTGGGGGATCGGGATCGCCTTTCATGCGGCCAAGGTGTTCTGGCCGCAGCGGGGCGGGTCTTTCACGGAGCGGTGGATCGAGCGCGAGACGGAGAAGGAGATGCGCCGCCGGCAGGGGACGTGACTCCCTTCGGCCGCAGGACCGCCCAGTCGAAGAACACCGCGAGCAGGATCAGCAGCACCCCGCCGATCAGCAGCCACGTGAACGGGTCGTCGGGGCGCAGCGAAGGGAGTGGCGGCTCCCCCGGCGCGGGAAGAGTCTCGGACCGCAGTCGCGACAGCGTCGATTCCGCCGGATCGAAGAAGTTCACCGCGAACCGGTCCAGCAGCTCGTCGCCGGCGCGGATCTCGCGCACCCCCGGCCGTTCCAGCCGCTCGACCACGACCATTCCGTCCGCCTCGACCGCGAGCGGCGTCGTGCGGTCCCCTTCGACGAGCCGTAGCTGAGTTCGCAAGAACTCAGCCCGCGGGCGCTCGGCCTCCGATGTCTCGCCGGCCGGCGGAATTCTTGCGAATTCCGCTACGGGAGCGCGGAACTGGAGCGGCTCCTGGATGCGGTAGTTCCAGCGCCGCAATCCTGGCAGCGCGTCGCGGCGGAGCTCGACGAGATTGCTCATGAGGACCGGCCAGTTCGGCGTCCGCGGCAGATGCGATTGGGCGAGGTCGATGTTGAGCAGGTAGCCAGTCGTCTCCGTCCCCTGCAACCGCCCGAGGAGCACGTGCTCGCCGGCGCGGATCAGCGGGTAGACGTCGAGATCGACCGGCTGCGCTCCCGCCCAGACTTCGTTGGCGAACGCGACCCCCGCCAGCAGCGGGTGCTGCTTCTCGAGGAGATAACCGCCCGCCAGATTCGCTGCGTTCTTCCGCGCTTCCTCCGAGCGGTCGAGCGGGCCGATCCCCAGCCACCACAGGTCCCGCCGCGACGGAGGCAGTTCCCCCGCGGGGCCGATCAGCAGGTGCGCTTCGTCGGCCGGTCCCGGCTGCACGTCGGGCAGTCCGGCAAGCGCGCGGTCGACCAGCGGTCGGGCGGGATCGTCCGCCGGCAGCGTGACCGCGACCGTGACCTGCCGCACCTTCGGCTCGATCAACGTCGCGGAGTCGTCGAGGGCCAGCCCATCCTCGGCCGAGTTCAGGTCGATCCGCAATTCGCCCAGTCCGCCGGGAACGTCGAGTTCCAGCGGCGCCGCGGACCCGGGGGAGATCGTCTCCCGCCGCTCGAAGACCGTCTGGTTCTTCGCCGTGCCTGTGATCGCGACGGCGGCGGGCTTCAGGCCGAGGTTCGAGGCGCGGAGGAACACGCGGCCTTGGGCTGCGGTGGAATCGAAGGTCCAGCGGGCCGCGGTCAGCGCGACGTTCTCGAGCGACTCGCCGACTGCGACGACCTCCATTCGCTCGGGCAGTTGGGCGTCCCGCGGCGGGGGATGGTCGGTGAGGAACAGGATCGTCCCGCCGGTTTGGTCGGCGATGCGGGCCGCGTAGTCCCAGGCGGGGGCGAAGTCGTGTCCGGGAGCGCTCGGCTGCCACTCCGCGAGGGCCCCCTGCGCCTTGGCCCACGAGATCGCCGAGCCGCCCAGCACGCCGCGGCGTCCGGTGAGGAGCAGCGTGAAGACGGCGTCGCGCCCCAGCGACTCGGCGCGGGCGGCGAGTTCGACGGCCGCGCGGTCGCGGAAGGAGGTTCCGCCGGGAGACCGGGCGGACATCGACGCCGAGTCATCCAGCACGACGACGAGGTGCTGCACCGCTTCCCGATCTCCGAACGTCGGCCGGGCGAGGACCAGGGTGAGCAACAGGGCGGCGAGCAGTTCGAGCAGCAGCGTGGCGGTGAGCGGGAGCCGATCGCGGCGGCGGCCCGCCTCGCGGACGTCGGTCTCCGCCCCCCACAGATGCGCGCCGGCGATCACCAGCGGCGGAAAGCGACGATGATACAAGTGGATCGCCACGATCGCCGGCAGCGAGATCAGTCCGAGAAGTCCCCAGGGGTTGGCGAACATTGTTGATGAAGTCAGAAGTACGAAGTAAGAAGGCAGAAGGAAGAATTGGGAGGAGCGCGAGTATGTAACGGATTGATGCCGCGAGTCGCGCCGCGATGTGGTTTTCGAACTTCGTACTTCTGCCTTCTTACTTCCCAATCACCCCGCCCGCAAAATCCCCGCCGCGCACAGCTCGTCCCGGCAGATCCCCGATAGCCCCTTGTCCGCCTGGAGGATGACGAAGTCCGCGTGGACGCGGCGGCAGGCGCGGGAGAGGTCCGCCTGCAACCGCGCCAGCCGTTCACGATAGTCCGCGATCGTCCGCCGGTCGAGGACCAGATCGATCGACGCGCCGTTCTCGATATCGACGAGCCGGCGGCCGCCGGCAGCCTCGGGCGCCGCCTCCCACCGCGACAACAGTTGCAGCACCCACAGGGCGCTCGCGTCGCCGGCGAGGCGGCGGAGGAGCGGCTCCGGATCGTGGGGGAACAGGAAATCGCTGATCAGCACCCGCACCGACTGCCGCGCCAGACGCACCCGCCCGGGCCGCAAGCCCTCGGTGATCGGCGCGACGCCGTCGAAGGCGAGCGTTTCGAGCCGCGCCAGTCCGTCGCTCCCGGCAGGATCGCCCGGCTCGTCCCCCAACGTGATGAGGGCGGGCTTCGCCCCGAGCCGTCCCGCGAGCAGCGCGAACGTCGCCGCGAGCTGCCGGGCGACGCGGGACTTGGTCCCGTCGCCGGTGTTCATGGAGCGGCTGGCGTCGAGGAGGATCTCGAAGCGGGGGCTGATCTCTTCGCGATACAGCCGGACCATCAACTGGTCCGAGCGGGCGTAGGCGCACCAATCGACGTGGCGGATGTCGTCCCCCGGCAGATACTCGCGGTACTCCTGGAACTCGAGCGACGCCCCCGTCCCGCGGCCGAGCAGTTCCCCGCTGCGCCCCGCCGCCGGCATGCGCGGCAGGCCGAGGCCGTAGGTCTCGACGACGCGGCGGACTTCAGGATCGTTTCGCATGTGGTTCCTCGAACAGCTCCGCCACACCGCGGAGCAGCCCCGGCAGGTTCGCCAGCAGGACGGTTCCCGCGGCGACCAATAGGACGACGATCGCGGCGTCGGTCGTCAACCGGTCGGCTTTGATGGCGCCGAGCGTGGTGTAGGGGTTCGTCACGTCGATCAATTGATATTCATGGTGAGGATACCGCAGGAACAGCCGCGCCAACGACGGCAGCAGGATTCCTCCGAGCAGCGCGAGCAATCCCGCCAGCCGGGCGTGACTGGGACGGAACTGGCGCCAGAGCTTCGATCCCCAGTGATTGAACAGCGCGGCGATGCCCACGAAGATCGCGAGATACGCGGCGACCGCCCCGCCGTACAGCACGCTCGTCGCGCCGGGATAGCTCGGCGGCGGATAAAAGGCGCTCCCGGGCGCGGCGAGGGAGGCGGCGCTCGGCAACAGGTGCGGGAAGATCCGGACGATCGCCACGAGCGCCCCGGCGTGCAGCAGCACGTACAGCAGCCCGCGGTCTCCCCCGGGAAGCAGCGGCGCGAGCACGAGCCGGAGCAGCGGGTTCCTCGGCAGCCGCCGCCGCGTGCGGCGCGACAACCGCGGCCCTTCCGTTGCGGCGGGGATGCCCACGATCAGCCAGTGCAGGCCGGACAGAAAGGCTCCGGTCATGACGAAGTCGTTCATCATGTGCGGCAGGGCGGGGGACGGGGAGAAATAACAGATCGCCCACAGGATCCCCCACAGCAGCCAGAACTGGGCCGAGCAGGTGACGCGGATGCCGGTGCTGCGGTTGTCCGCCTCGAACGTCAGCCGCGCGACCGCCAACTGAAAGAAGAGCACGAAGTACGTCAGCCAGGCGACGAGGAAGCACGCGACGACCCACCAGAACTCGCGCTCGCGGAGCGGGGCGTCGGCGAAGGCGCCCGCCATGTTGTCGGAATAGAAGCCGTACAGCAGGCACGTCAGCGCGCCCAACAGGAACAGCGAGAGCAGGACCTGCCAGTGCCGCTGCGTCGAGAGGGTCGCCAGCAGCAGCCCGAACATCGCGCAGCCCAGCGAGACGAAGCCGGCCAGCGCCAGCACGAAGGCGACCTGCGGCAGGTCGAACCCCTGCAGCAGCGACGCGAAGGCGATGAAGGGGGCGATCGCCGAGTAGAACAGGAACATCTGCACGACGGCCGAGAGCAGCTTCCCGCGGACGATCTGCCCGGGGGAGAGCGTGGTGATCGAGAGCACGTCGAACGTGTTCTGCTCGCGCTCGGCGAGCAGGCTGCGGAACGCACCGAACGGCACGACGATGAAGATCGCCACCAGCAGCACGAAGAAGAAGGCATAGAAGAACCGCCCGCCGACCGGGGCGGTTTCGATCGTTTCCACCACTTCCAGCATGAAGAACACGCTCACGAGCCACGCGCCCCCCAGGAGCAGCAGGAACGTGGCGATGAACTGCCGGCTCTTCAGCGACTGCCGCGTCTCCTTCACGAGGATCGCGTTGGCGAAGTCGCCGGCCTTTTCAAGCCAGGGGAGCGGTCGGGGGAGGGACGTCATGGGGGAAATCAGTGGTCAGTGGTCAGTGGTCAGTGGGCAGTGATTTGTTGGTACTGAGTACTCGGTACTGTGTACTCGGTCGGATGCCGTGGCGGGGATCCTCGATCCTCTATCCTCCGCGCGCGTGGGTGTTCGTCGAATTGCGATACTCCGGATCGAGACGCTTGTAGAGGAGAGTGCGGCGGTATTCCTCGCTCATATGTTCGGACAGGTGCGGATAAGAGACCGTGGGATGGAACTGGTCGATCGTCACCGCGAGCATGATCGCCCCGCCGAAGAGCAGGATCGCCCCGGTGCAGGCGAGGTAACCCATCACGCCCCCCATTCCGATTCCCATTCCGGAGCGGATCACCTCTTCGCTCACGCCTCGGGACATGCCGAACACGAACATCGCCGCCAGCACGAGCAGGACCGAGTTGACCGTTTCCCAGGCCGGCCGCTTGGCGAGCGCCCCGAGCATGCCCGCCATCAGGCACAACAGGAGCGACCCCGCGAACGAGGCGAGCAGGCAGCAGAGCACCGTTCCCACGCCGACGCCTCCCATCAGGAACGTCATGCACAGGAACGGCGCCAGGGCGGAGAGGTAGATGCCCATTTGCGCGAGGCCGCACTGCAGCTTGCCGAGTACGATCCGCTCGGCCCGCAGCGTCGTGATCGCCAGCACCTCGAAGGACTCCTCGCGGAACTCGGCGCTCATGCTGCGGAACACGCCGAACGGGACCGGGAAGAACAGGCAGGCGTCGAGCACGAGGTGATAGCCGTAGAAGAAGTCGCGCCCCGGCTCGAGCACTTCGCCGGAGCCGCCGAGCCGCGCCAGCCCCCACGCCGACACCAGCCACGCCGCCAGGAGCGCCAGCCCGAACGCGGCCAGGAATTGCCGGCTCTTGAGCGACCGCCGCATCTCGCGGACGAGCATCGGATTGAGCCGGTCGGCCCAGGCCTCCTGCCAGCGGTCGAAGCGGGTGGTGGGGGCGGAGAGCATCGGGGAATGCGGAATTCGGAGATTGATTCCGTCAGGGCGAGGGACTTGGAGCTACTGGGTGGCGATCTTTTCCGGATAGTGCTCTGCGATGTACCGCCACGCTTCGTCGAGTCCCGGCGACAATCCGGCGAAGCTGACCGAGATTTCGGAAAAACCGAGTTTCCGATTCGCCGCCTGAAATGATCGCTGCCATGGCCGAAGCCGCGCCAGGTACGCTTCCGGGTCGGCTACCTCCACACACAGGAAGCGAGTGGACTCCACCGAACCGGTTCCAACGGACTCGATGTCATCCCAGAGAATCGTTCCGAACGGGGGGCGGGCGATGTGGATTCCCTCCTGGTCGAGAACCACTGCCGGACCGCTGCGAAAGATCTGAATGACCCACGCCGGCAGACACAAACCGAAGAACGCGATACCGAGCCAGCCGACAATTTGGGGAATGACCCTGTCGAGTGTCGTGAGGACATACGCCCCGCCGATCATCAGCAGGCAAAGGACGAGTACGCCGGCGGTCCTGACGATCGACGTCGAACACTCCATCGCGAGCTCCCCGCGGATTATTGCATCGGAATGCTGAAATCGAGCTTCCTTCCGCCGCGGTAGATGGTCAGCGGCACGCGCTCGCCCGGCTTGGTCGTCTGGGCCAGCCAGGCCAGCAGGTCCCCTTCGCGCATGCGGTCGCTGTTGCCCTTCATGGCGATCAGCACGTCCCCCTTCTGCACGCCGGCGTTCTTCGCCGCCGCGTGCGGGCCGAACTGGCCGACGTGCGCCACCTTGAGCGCGAGCGCGTCGTCGCCAAGCTGCGCCTGGCGGCGCTCGGCGGGGGAGGCCTCGTCGAGCTTCATCCCGCCGAGCACCATCCGCCGCAGGTCCCACGACGTGGCCCGCCAGCCGATGTCGTCCTTGCGCCGCCAGCCTTCGGCGAGCGTGAGCGAGACCGGCAGCGTCCGCTCGCCGCGGCGCACTTCGGCGACGAGCTTGCCTTCCGCCGGAGCGTGGTGCAGCACCCACTGCACATCGGCGATGGACAACAGCGGCTGCTTGTCGAGCGTGAGAAGCTGGTCGCCGGCGCGGAAGCCGTCCTGCTCCGCCTGCGAGCCGGCCGCGACCTGCTTGACCTGCGCCTGCTCCTGCGGGTCGAGCACGAGGCCGAGGGCTTTCGGGTTGGGATAGGGGAACAGGACCTGGTCGGGGACCGGCTTGCCGGCCGTGCGGTGGACGAGCCGCTGCGCTTCCCCGACCTGATGGCAGTGGATGCAGCTCTGCACGAGCTTGCCCTGGTAGTCGAGCTTCGACGTGAATTTCCCCTTGAGCGACGGGTACTCTTCCGGGGCCGAGTATGGCGGCGCGGGACCGCGCTTGGCCGCCAGGAGCGGCTTGTTCTGCGGAAATTGGTCGTGCAGGTCGAGGGCGCCTTTCATGGCCGCCGCGAAGCCTTCCAGCGAAACGTCGTCGTGCGACTCGCGCTGGTGCGAGCGGGTGCCGTAGCGGCCGTAGATCGTGAGGTCCGGGTTCAGGAAGAACGCCGTCCAGGACTGGTCGTAGTCGAACTGGAACAGCGCGAGGTCGAGGCCGTTGGCCTGGACGATCCGCACGCAAACGAACTGGTCCAGCAGCGCCCGCACCAGCGGATCGCGCTCGACGACTTTCTCGTCGAGCTGCGCGCAGTTCTCGCAGGGGATGCACCGCACCGTCACGAGCAGCGGCTTGCCGGACTTTTTCGCCTCGGCGATCCCTTTCGGCAGATCGTTGTAAATCCAGTAGCCCTCCCCCTCGACCTCGGTCCGGTCGGTGCGGACCTTCGTCTCGCGGTCCTGGGCCGAAACGAGCGAGGCGGAAAAGATCGCGACGACGGTCAACAGGGAAAGCAGTCGGTGCACGGGGAACCCTCCGATCGTTGAATGAAACGCTCGGCGCGGCGAAGCCGCAACCGAAGAATTTTCTTGACCAAAAGTCGCAACGAGCACAGCGCGGCGAAGCCGCAACCAAACCCGGAATCGACACGAAGACCCAGCCCGGCGAGGCCCCAACCAATCCTCCACGACCTTTGGCTGCCGCAGTCGAACTCCGAGCCTCTGCGTCCTCAGCGCTCTCGGCGGTTCGAACGTTTCGGAGCGGTGAAGCCGAAAGCCCTTAACCGCAGAGAGCGCCGAGGACGCGGAGAACAAGCTCGAATCGGCCCAGGCGAATACACCGAAAAGGCAGTTCACCACGGATGGGCACGGATGACCGCGGATTTCTTCTGTCATCAGTGCCCATCAGTGAGATCCGTGGTCGAGAGATTCTTGCAAGCGCGCCTACCACCTGTGACCGAAATTGGTTCCGGCTCCGCCGGGCTGGTTTCTCGAGGACTTTCTGCTCTCGTGATCCTTACGTTTCCTTGCACTGCAAACGATTGGAATTCGCGCATCGTGCGCGAATTTTCCATGGAACCAATGAGCCGAGGGGTGGGCACCGCCCTCGGGGTGGTCCCCCTCGGTGCTCTTCGGGCGACCCGGACCAGTGACGCGAGATTCCTCTGAAGCCCCGCGTGTTCCCACCGAGGGGGTAAACCCCTCGGCTCATCATATCCTTCGCGCCTTCGCGTGACCCTTCGGTTGCGGCTTCGCCGCGCTAAGCCCTTTGCGGCTTTGCGTCGAAAAAGCCGATCGTGGTGAATCGTCCGGGGCTACTCGAGGTACTTCCGCAGTGTCCGCGCGAGGTCGTGCCCCAGCGCCCGGGCGCTTGCGTCCGTCACCACCTTGCCGTTCGCGTTCGCGTAGGCGATCTCGATCGTCGTCGCCAGCTTGATCCCCGGGAGCGTCGCCGACCAGCGGCTGAACGCCTTGCGGTTGCCGACGTTGGCGAGGGTGTTCCACGACTTGCCGAACGGCAGGTTGTTCTTGCGGTCGTAGACGAGCGGCCCCGATTGCGTCTCTTCGAGCAGCTTCGAGAGCCGGCCCGTCTCCTGCCAGATCGGCTCGTCCGGCCCGCCGACGAAGTAGATCGTCTCGCTCTCCCCGCCGCGGATCCCCGGGCAGTGCATGTCCATCGCGACCCGCAGCTTTCCTTGCGACCACGCGGGGAGCTTCTCCTTGACCGCGCGGACCTCGGGATAGATGCTCTCCCCCTCGTAGTCGCGGTTGTGGTCGTGCGGCTTGCGGTTCTTTCCCTGATCGCCGTCCTCGACGCCGTCCTTGTCCATCATCGGCACGATGAACAACTCGACGTGCTCGCGGAGCCACTTGCCGTCCTCGGTGTCGGCGAGCACTTCGTCGATGGTCCCCTCGAGCGCGTAGCTCGCCATCATCTCGCAGGAGTGGTGCCGGCAGGTGAGGGCGACGCGATGCTCGGCCTTCCCGTCGATCCGGCCGACGCGGAGGTACTGCACGTCGCGTCCCTTGCGGGTTTTGCACAGCGGCTCGACCTTCACGTGCGGGCTTTTGCCGACGCGGGCGAGGAACTCCTGCAGGTTCGCGTCCTGATAGGGAAACGCGAGGCCGAAGCGGATCTCCGGCGCGTCCGCGGGGACGGCGCAGCGGAACGATTTTCCCTGGACCGCTTCCTTCCCCAGCCAGTCCCAACTCTTGCCGCCGTCGGTGCTGACGGCGGGGCCGCGGACGCCGATCGGGTTGGATTTCGTGAAGGTCACGGTGAGGTTCCGCCCGGCCGCGCCTTTTACGCGGAAGCACCAGTAAAACCAGTCCCCCGCCGTGTCGCGGAGATCCTGGTGGACGTGGATGTGGTCGCCTTCGATCTTGTCGACGACGATGTTCCCGCCGGGGAAGTCCGCATCGACGGCGAGCTTCGTCACGTCGGCGGCGAGACAGGGAGCGGCCGACAGAAAGGCGACCGTGGCGATTGCGGCAAGCGTGCGGCTCATGGTGCGGTAATCCTCTGAAATGTGCGACGCGAGGTCGAGAGGCGTGCAGCCGATGCGGTGTCCTCAGGGCGGCATCGTCACTCGTACTCGAAGATCGCCGTGGCGGTGCAGTCGGCGTTCGACGACAGTCGGACCCAATGTGCGGAATAGCCCGGCGGAAACTCATGGGAAACTTGTCTGTCCGGCGGGACGGTGATGGCGGCGTAGGTCGCCCACGTGTCGTCGCGGAGGAAGTCGACTTCGATGGTGAAGGTCACCGGCTCGCGTGCGTCGTGGGCGAGGGCCAACCTCTTCCGGTCGAACCCGGTCATGAGATACGGGTCGGAACGCGCTCCCCTCTTCACCGCCGTCCCGCGCCAGGGTCCGCCGGCGCCGCGAGGCTTCCCGAGCTTCCACAGGTCGTCCACGTCTCCCAGCCACAAGCCGGCCTTGCCGTCGGCCGAACGGATGAAATGCGTTCCCGGCTCCGCGTCGGCATGGCAACCTGCGACGACCAGCAACCCGCGCCACGAGCAGAAATCGCCGATCCGCTTGGAGTGCGTGCAGACGGGAGTGATGGACCGCATCCCGCCGGAGACGTCGTGCGGCAAGACGTAGATGTTGCCGTGGACGTTGAGGAGCGACCGCTCCGTGACGACCTCCCGCACGGCGCGTGGCCAGCCTTCCGGCCATCGTGAGTCGTAGGCGGGGTCGGTCTTCGGCAGCCGATAGCGTCGCGCGCCTTCCTTGACGATGACCGAAGCCGCATCGACCTCGAATCCCGGCTCTTTCACGCGGCCTCGCTCGAGGAACCAGGCAAACGACTCCCGGTCTTTCGGATCATCGTCGCGCCGCCGGAGTTCAAGGTCGGCGGAGGCGACGTGGTACGCTTGGTCCGAAGCGTCGCCGCCGGCATCGACGGCGACGGCTGCGAACTGAAGCGTTCCCGTATCTCCCCCCCGCGGCCGCACGAGTCCGGACGTACGCGGCGCTTCGGAGTCGATATCGGCCAGCGGCGCGAAGAGCCGCTCGTCGCGGGACCAGTCCTCACCGGCGGCGACCATGTGCACCGCGGCACTCACATCGGTCGCGTCCCGGTCGATCGAAACGCGAAGCCACTCGGTCTCGAGATCGCCGGGCAACACACGCCACGCATACCCGCGGGGCGGAACGGCGACCGTCGCGTGCTCCTTCCACTCGCCGCTGCCGTCCGCATCGACTTCGAGCTTGAACGAAACCGTTTCGTCGCTCCCGTGCAGCAGATGGACCACGCGCTGCACATAGCCGGCGACGAGGAACGGGTCGGAGAGCTCGCCTGCCCGCACGTCGTCGTGCCGCCAAAGGGCGCCGTAGCCGGAACGCGGGCCGGCTTCGGCGAGCGCGGACCACGTCGTGAACCACAGGTTCGATTGCGATTGATTGGCGAGCGGGTTACGGAACAATGAAACGTCGTCGCAGCCGAAGACGATGCGGCCGTTCCAATCACAGAAATCGCCGGTGATCTTGAGGTGGGTGGCGATCGGCCGCAGTCCGCCGGCCTTGCCGGCCGCGAACGTCCGCGGAAAATCGAACCATGTGCCGTGCATGTTCATCAGCAGCTTCGGCGGATTGCCGTTCTTCGCCGGCGCCACCTCGCGGATACGCGGCCATTCGGTGTACCAGCCGTTCGTCGCCGTGTAGCTGAAGTCGCCGATCGGCAGCCGGAAGGTATGCCACGTTCCGCGATCGAGTAGTTTCAGCAGGACGGAGCGCCGGTCCCAGCCGGTCGCCCAGATGCGCTGATCGTCGGGCGGATTGCCGAAGATGCCTCCCGGCCCGGTGACTTCGCAGAAGCCGGAGTTGTCGATGACGCGCCATTCCGTGCCGTCCCATTCGGCGAGGCAGCCCGCCGCGTCCGCTGGCGCGCGTGGCGCGGTCGGCGTTCCGTTGTTCGAGACCACGAGTCGCCGCTGTCCGGAGTAGGCGCCTTTGCCGTGACAGCCTGGAAGCAACGGGTTCTGACGGACGCCGTCCTGGAACGTGTTTCCGTCCGGATGAATGGTCTTCACGTCGAGCGAGCGGACGTCGACTTCGTACAGTCCTTCCTCCATCGTGAAGTGAAGGAGCTTGTCCGCGGGATGCGCGAGGTGCCGTGCGGTCGCGGTGAGCCGGCCGGGCATCTTCGAGGGCGGAATGACGCGAACGTCGCGCTCCTCGTCGACGACGTACGGGCCGATGAAAAGCTGCTTCGACTCGCGATGGATCATCCGGTTCGCGGGCGTTCCGCCGACCGATTCGGACCGGGCGGTGATGTTCAGCGCCTCGTCGATTTCGTACAGCTTGTCGTCGCTCCCTTTCGGGCTGTGCGGCGCATACGTGATGACCCACAGACACCCCGCCCACGGCACGACCGCCCCGACCCCGCATTCACCGGAGTGATTGAACATCGTCAGGTGCGGATAGCGGCCGCTGATCGAGAGGCGCTCCGCCGCCGGCCGCGACGATACGTCCTCTCCCGCGGCCGCCACGGTGGAGCCGACGCCAGCCGACAGAAGTACCGCGACAGTCACGAACTGGCGGTGGAACATCACGAACCCTTCCGATCGATGGGAGCCAGGGGGACCGTGCCGTTATATCGCACACTGCCCGGGCCTCCCACCCTGGCCCCTTGTTCGCTCTTGTCGTCGAGGGTGTGCCGCTCCTGACACTCTTACGGCGCGTAGCGGAAGGCGCGCATCGACGGCGGGCCGTTTTGTGCCGCAATATAAAAGCACAGGTCGGTCACTGGATCGTACTGCAGTCCCTGGGCGACGAAGCGTTCGGGCGGAGCGCCCGGCGGATCGACCCTCGTGAACGCGTTCTCCCGCGGATCGAGCACCCAGACGTCGACGTTCGCCACGGTCGGCGACTGGCCCGCGAGCAGCAGGAAGACGTCGTGCTTCGGGATGTACACGACCTCACGCGATGAAAGCGGCAGCTTGCCGTTCCCGGCGACCTTCACCCCGAGTTCGGCCCACTTGGGCTTCTCCGTTTCGAGATCGAGCGCGAAGAGCTGTTGCGGCTTGTCCTTCGGGCCTCCGTAGTACATCACCCGGTTGCGTTTCGGGTCGTAAAACCGGCAGAAAGCATGATCGTCCCCCGGCCGCGGCAATCCGCCGAGGTTCGCGTAGGTCTTCGTCCCTTCGGATGTCGCGAGCTTGAGGGTGCCGTCCTTGGTTCCGTAGCGGGTGAAATTGTCGAGATCGAGCAGTCCGTCCGACATCCCCGGCACGTTCGCCGCGAGCGATGGCGCGAGGTCCCGCGCCCAGCGGCCGGTGTCGGGATCGTATTCGAGCACTCCGCTGACTCCCTCGA
>JBBDNU010000088.1:0-5090 GCA_040877365.1 Planctomycetales bacterium | reverse complement strand
CGTCGAGTTGCCCCAGCCGGGCGGTGCTGTCGCCGAGGCTTTCCACCTCCGCCCCCACCCGGTCGAGCATCGACAGGAACAGGTTGTTGAGCGGCGTGTTCTTCGGGTGGACGACGTGCCGGCCCGGCTGGATCGTCCCGCCGCCGCGGCCCGCCAGAATGATCGGCAGGTTGTGGTGGCTGTGGCCATTGCCGTCGGCGATGCCGCTGCCGTAGAGGACCATGCAGTTGTCGAGCAGCGTCCCCTGTCCCTCGGGGGTCGCGTGGAGCTTCTCGACGAAGCGGGCGAACTCGCCGACGAGGAACTTGTCGATCTTCTGGATCTGCTCGATCTTCTTCTGGTCGTTGCCGTGGTGCGACAGCGTGTGATGCCCGTCCTTCACCCCGACCATGGGATAGGTGCGGTTCGAGCCTTCGTTCGCGACCATGTACGTCGCGACGCGGGTGCTGTCGGTCTGGAAGGCGAGCGCCAGCAGATCGTACATCAGCCGGATGTGCTCGGTCATGTCGCCGGGGACGCCCTCGGGCAGGGACAACTCGGGCCGCTTCGCCTGGCGCGACTCGTCCGCGGCGGCGGCGCGGGCGATGCGCTGCTCCAGCTCGCGGACGCTCTGGAAGTACTCGTCGATCTTGGCGCGGTCGGTCTGGCCCAGCCGGCCTTTCAGCCGCGAGGCGTCTTCGGCCACGAGATCGAGGATGCTCTTGCGGTATTCGGTCCGCTGGGCGCGGGCGGCGGCCGACTCGCGCTCGTCGCCCGAGCCGAACATCCGCTCGAACACCAGCTTGGGATTGATCTCCTTGGCGACCGGGGTGCTGGGGTTTTTCCAGGCGATGTTGTTGGAATAGGCGCAACTGTAGCCCGAGTCGCAATTGCCGGCGCTGCGGCCGCGCTCGGTCCCCAGCTCGAGCGAGGGAAGGTGGGTCTTCGGGCCGATCTGCTCGGCGGCGACCTGATCGACCGAGACGCCGACGCGGATATTGGCCCCCGAAGTCTTCACCGGCTGCTCGCCGGTGAGGAACGCCGCGGCGCTGCGGGCGTGGTCGCCGGGACCGTCGCCGTTGGCGCGGGCGTGGTGCTGCGTGAGGCCGCCCAGGACGAGCAGCTCGCTTTTCACCTTGGCGAGCGGCGCGAGGGTGGGGGACAGCTCGTAATCCGCCCCGGTCTTCTCCGGCGTCCAGGAGGGCATGATCGCCCCGATCGGGAAGAAGACGAACGCGGCGCGGACGGGGGGCTTCGCGGCGGCGCCGGTCCCGGCCGCGAGCAAGGCGCCGGGGAGCATCGCGTCGAGGAGCGGGAGGGCCATCGTGGTCCCCATCCCCTTCAGGAAGGTTCGGCGTTCGAGTCGAGTCTTCATGGTTGTCCTCCGTCTCCACGTCGTTTCAGGAACGGGTCGCTGTGAACG
This sequence comes from Planctomycetales bacterium, assembly GCA_040877365.1. Taxonomy (GTDB): domain Bacteria; phylum Planctomycetota; class Planctomycetia; order Planctomycetales; family Planctomycetaceae; genus JBBDNT01. Next base: position 3,688 of record JBBDNU010000088.1, on the reverse strand, counting down.
ATGCCCAGCACCAGGCTCGAGAACTGTCCGCCGTCGCGCTCCAGCCGCGCGACGATTTCGTCCACCGTGCATTGGTCGTAAGGCCGCAAGCCCCGGCCGAGGGCGTACACCAGCATCTTCTCCGTCACGCATCGGCTGAAATCGGCCTGCCGCTTGCCGAGAATCGCCACGAGTTCGATCGGGCCGGCGAATTTCTCCCCCGAAGGGAGCTCGCCCGAGGCGTCGACCGGGTTCTGTCCGTCCATCGTCCGCCAACGGCCGAGGACGTCGAAGTTCTCGAACCCGAACCCGATCGCGTCCATGGTGACGTGGCACGAGGCGCAATTCGGATTGGCGCGGTGGATTTCGAGCTGCTGCCGGAGCGTGGCCCCGTCGTGGGCTTTCTGCGTCTCTTCGAGATCGGGGATTCCCGGCGGCGGATCGGGCGGGGCGCCGCCGAGCATGTTTTCGAGGATCCATTTCCCCCGCTTCACCGGGGACGTCCGCTTGGGATTGGACGTCAGCGCCAGCACGCTGGCGTGGGTGAGCACTCCCGCCCGATTTTGTCCCTCGAGCGAGACCTTGCGAAACTCCTCGCCGCGCACGCCTTCGACGCCGTAATGCTGGGCAAGCCGGGCGTTGAGGAACGTGTAATCGGCGGTGAGGAACTCGCCGATCGGCCGGTCCTCGCGGACGACCTCTTCGAAGAACAGCGTCGTCTCGCGGCGCATGTCTTCGCGAAGCTGCGTGCCGAACCCGCGGACCACCCCGGGATCGGGAGACAGATCGTCGAGCCGCTTGAGGTTCAGCCACTGGCCGCCGAAGTTTTCGGCGAGCGCCGCGGCCTTGGGATCCGTGAGCATCCGCCGCACCTGCGCTTCGAGCACTTTGGGCAGGCGCAATTCCCCCCCCGCGGCGAGCGAGAACAGTTCGTCGTCGGGCATCGTGCTCCACAGGAAGTACGACAGCCGGCTCGCCAGTTCATAGTCGGTGAGCGCGCGGACGGCCCGCGGGTCGTCGGGCTTCGCGTCGGCCTCCACGCGGAACAGAAAGTGCGGCGACACGAGGACCGCCTGCACCGCGAGCCGCACCCCCCCTTCGAACGTCTCCCCTGTCGCCATCGCCCGCTCGGTCAGTTCGACGTACCGCCCGACTTCCTCATCGGTCGCGGGGCGGCGGAAGGCGCGGGTCGCGAACCGCCGCACGATCTGCCCGGCGGCATCCTTCACCGACACGCCCTCGCGGGGCTCGACGAACACGATCCGCTGGTGCGACTCGGGAACCGCCTTCTCCTTCTTGGAGTCGTCCCGCTCGATTTCGAGATACCGCACGTGCAGGTTGCGGTCGCGGTCTTTGTATTTCTCCGCCTTGGGATTGTAGTAGTCGTTGATGAACTCGGCGGAGATGCGGTGTTTCCCCTTCGTCGCCGAAAACTTCGCCGTCTCGTACTTGGCCCACTCCTCGGGGTCGCCGGTGACTTCGACGGTCGAGAGGGTCTTGCCATCCACGACGAACGACATCTTCGCTTTCTCGGGCCCGGCCTGGTCGGCGGCGGCCCCGGCGCGGAGCACGTATTCGCCGTCGGTCGCGAACGTGCTCGTCGTGTACGCCTCGCCCTTCGTGGTCAGGACGACGAACGACCCCTCCCGCTGCCCCCCCTGGGTGATGTCGAGATCCTCGGCGTGATACCGCTCGACGAACGGCTGCGGCGGCTTGGCGCCGATCGCCGCCGCGGCGATTTTTTCCGCCGCGTCGAGATACTTTTCGAACAATAAGGGCGATAGCGAGAGCACGTCGCCGATGTTGTCGAAGCCTTCCCCCACGTCGTCGGACGGAAAATCCCGGCCGGGGCGGACCTGCACGCCGACGAGATCGCGGACCGTGTTGTCGTACTCGACGCGGTTCAGCCGGCGGATCGTCTCGCGGCCCGGATCGTCGGTCTGCGTGCAATCGATGGGGAGCACCCGCGCCTCGATCCAGCGGACGACAGCGTTCCGTTCGTCCTCGGAGGGACGCAGCTTGTGCTCCGCCGGGGGCATCGCGTCGAATCGCAGCATGTCGGCCGTCCGCTCCCACAGGTCGCGGGCGGCGATGGCCGACTTCGCGTCGGCGAAGCCGTGGAACGCGACCCCCTCCCGCTGCACTTTCGGCCCGTGACAGTCGAAGCAGTATTTCGCGAGGAACGGCTGGACGTGCGTCTCGAACGACGCGCCGGCGATCGCGTCGTTCGACGTGGCCGGCTGCCCATCGGCCCCGCGCGCCCGGGCCGGCCCGAATGCGGCTTCCGTCCCCCCCATCAGCCACGCGACACCCGGCGACAGCGCGGCAAGTCCGATCGCGGCGAACCAGCGACGAGCGGAGCGCGAGACAGTCACGCGCGCGCGGCGCAGGCCCGCGGGCGGTCTCCGCGGAACGTCCGGACCGCGATCGGTGATTCCCGACTTCCCGGGCATGGCAGGCGCGCTTTTCAAGCGGGGCGGCGGATCCCATTCGGATTCGCTGATGCGTCTCATGCTACGCGAACCGCCAGGCCGTTGTCCAGCGCAATCGCCGTGGTCGCGGCGGGATCCCATCGATCGTGAAAGCGACCCGGACGCTTCGAGCGTCCGGGTTCGCTGGTTGCGCCCCGCATCGCCAGTCATTCGTTCCGTACCCGCCGCAATCGCGGGTCGAACTGCCCTCGATGCGATCCGCGAAATCGACTAAATTCCCCGCGCTTCACCGCCGCAAGGGTGGAGCAAGCGCCGTCTCATTTCGCCGACGCGAGCACGGATGCGAATGTCTTCGGGAACGCTGTCATCGCCGCGCGGCTCCTTCGTACACGGGTTGGGGAGTTGGACGCTGGACGCCGTGGCGGGCGCGGGGGACCTCGCGCTGTTCGCGCTGCGGATGCTCCGCTGCCTGTTCGACCGCTCGCGGGGGCGCTCGGCCGCGCTCGAGTGCACTTATCGGATCGGCGTGCTCTCCGTGCCGGTGGTGATGGTCACCGGCGCGTTCATCGGCATGGTGCTCGCCGTGCAGGCCTACGACCAGTTCCGGCTGATGCACCTCGAAACGCGGCTCGGGGCCGTCATCAACATCTCGCTCGTCAAGGAACTGGGACCGGTAATGGCCGCGATCATGCTCGCCGGCCGGGTCGGAAGCGCGATGGCGGCCGAACTGGGGACGATGCGAGTCACCGAGCAGATCGAGGCCCTGCGGGCCTTGGGGGCGAACCCGATCCGGCACCTCGTCGTGCCGCGGTTCCTCGCCTGCGCGCTGATGATTCCGCTGCTGACGGCGGTCGCCGACCTCGTGGGGAGCGTGGGGGGGTGGTTCTTCAGCACGCAGGTGCTGGGGATCAACAGCTTTCACTACTGGCACCACGCCTACCAGTACGTCACCGCCTACGACGTGCTGTGCGGGCTGGTGAAGAGCGTGTTCTTCGGCGGGGCGATCGCGCTAGTCGCCTGCCATCGCGGGTTCCACTGCGGCGCGGGGGCGGAAGGGGTCGGCCGGGCCGCCACCGAGGCGTTCGTCCTGTCGTTCGTATCGATCCTGGGCCTCGACTTCGTGCTCGGAATGCTGGTGAACAACCTGTATTACACGGTCTGGGCGAACGCGACGACGTTGATGTGAGGGTTGAGGGTTGAGGGTTGAGAGTGCGAAAGTCCACGATAGCTGATAGCTGATAGCTGATAGCTGATAGCTGATAGCTGATAGCTGATAG
>JBBDNU010000087.1:0-27459 GCA_040877365.1 Planctomycetales bacterium | reverse complement strand
TCGCGACGGAAACCATCTTCCTGGTGGGTGCCACATTCCTTCACAAGCTCTCAGAGATCAGAGGTCAGAGATCAGATGGACTCTTCCTTCTTCTGACCTCTGACTTCTGACTTCTGACTTCTGACTTCGAACCATGCACTCCGCCATCGAAGGCTTCCTGCGGTATCTCCGCATCGAACGCAACTCCTCGGAACTGACGCTCAAATCCTATGCCGAGGACATGGCCCGCTTCGTCGAATACTGCGAAACCGAGCGCGGCGGCGTGCCGGGGCCGAACGACGTGACGATCAACGTTCTCCGCGGGTACGTCGCGCATCTGCACGACGGGGGCTACGCGCGAACGACGATCGCCCGCCGCCTCGCCTGCCTGCGGAGCTTCTTCCGCTTCTGCTGCCGCGACGGCCTCGCCGACGCCAATCCGGCCCATGCCCTGCGGACGCCGCGGCTGGGCCGCAAGCTGCCGCACTTCCTCTCGACCGAGCAGGTGGCGCTGTTGCTCGAAGCGCCGCCGGCGAACGAGCCGATGGGCCTTCGCGACCGGGCGATCCTCGAGACGATTTACTCCGCCGGACTCCGCGTGGCGGAACTGGTCGGCCTCGATCTCGACGACTGGGACCGCGACGCGAACGTGCTCCGCGTGCGCGGCAAGGGGCGGAAAGAGCGGATCGCCCCGATCGGCGGCTACGCCGTCCGCGCGCTGGTCCGGTGGCTCGAAGTGCGCGTGCCGCACCCCGCTTCGTCGGGCGTCGAGGCCCGCGCGTTGTTCCTCAACAAGTTCGGCCGCCGGCTGACGACGCGGAGCATCGGCCGGATGCTCGAAAAGCACCTCGCGGTCACCGGAGTGGACCGCCTCACCTCGCCGCACACGCTGCGGCACAGTTTCGCGACGCACCTGCTGGACGGCGGGGCGGATCTGCGGAGCGTGCAGGAATTGCTGGGGCACAAGAGCCTGACGACGACGCAGATCTACACCCACGTCAGCACCCGCCGCCTCCGCGAGACCTACGAGCAGGCCCACCCGCACGCGGCGCGGAAGTGAGGCGGAGCGATGAGGTCAGCCATCGTCCATCATCGCCGCCAGCCGGGCCGCGCTGAGGAACAGTCGATGCGAGTGTCCCGGCAATTCTTCGAAGTCGAACCGCTGGTAGAAACGCTTCGCGGCGTCGTTGACGCAATCGAGAACCACGGCGATGAAGGCGAATGTCTGGCCCGCTTCGTGGCAATCGCGCAGGGCCTGGGCCAGGAGCAGCGTTCCCAGCCCTTCTCCCTGATGATCGCGACCGACTCCCAGCCAGGCGAGCACCGCGACGGGCAACGCGCGTCGCGGAAGCTTGTGCGCAATCTCCATCGGGAGCTCGCCGAAGTCGATCTGGCCCGTGGCAAGCGTATAGAAGCCGGCGATCCCCCGGTTGGAATCGAGGAGCACCTTCGTGGCAGAAAGCCGCTTCTCCTGGTGCTGCAGCGCCTTCGTCCGCAGCCAATCGTCGACCGGAGTTTCTCCACATGCGAACTTCCGTCGCGGATGGTCGCGACACAGGGTCTCCAGGCAATAACCACGGGAGAACGAGACAGTAGTCACTTTTCGCCCCGCATGATCGCGCCCAGCCGTTTTTGCGCCGGTGTCGGACGAGACGGCTGCTGCAGGGCGTTCCAGAACGCGAGTTGCTCGCCGGGGGGGAGCGAAATCGTCCCTTCGCTCGCGGCTTCCACTTCGCGGCGAGCCTGCGCGACGGTCACGCTCCGCACGTAGTCGCTGATGCTGATGCGGCGCAATGCGGCCGCCCGGACGAGGAAGCTCTTGCTCTCTTCGTCGATCCGGACCATGAGCGGACTAGCCGCGGCAGCGCGCGATTTCTTCGGCGAACGCGTCTTGGACATGCTGGATCTCCCGAAAAACATCATATGGCAATCCGCAATACAGTCAAGTGGAAAGCGACTCGAAGCGACCGTCTCGCGTCCCGGGATTTCCGCAGGCGTTCGACTCGTCGAAATGCTACGATGACGGCCGCCACGAGGTCTCCGCGCCATGATTCGGTTCCAATTTCCCGAGCTGGCCCTGCTCGCGATTCCAGCGTTTTTCGCGTATCGCCGCTGGGGCCGCGCGCCCGGCGCGACCGGTTGGATCCGCCTCGCGGTGCTCGTCGCGCTGCTGCTCGCGCTGACCGGGCCGGAGCTCAACGTCGGCGGCCAGGGGATCGACGTGGTCGTCGTCGCCGACCGCTCCCGCTCGATGCCGCCCGAAGCCGAGGATCATCTCCGCGAGCTGGTCCAGAACCTCGACCGCAACCGCGGGACGGGGGACCGCGTGGGGATCGTCACCTTCGGCAGCCGGGCCCACGCCGAGCGGCTTCCCAGGCCGGACACGCGGCTCACGAACTACTCGCTCGACGTCGAGCCGGACGGCAGCCACCTCGAAGAGGCGGTCCGCATGGCGCTCGACATGATCGACCGCGACCGGCCGGCGCGGATCCTCGTGCTCTCGGACGGCGAGGCGACGGGGGGCGATCCGCTCTCGGCGGCCCGCCGGGCGCGCGAGGAAGGGGTTCCCGTCGATTACCGCTTCTTCGAGCGCGTCCGCGCGGGGGACATCGCGGTGCGGGCCGTCGAATTGCCCGAAAGCGTCGCGCCGCGCGAACCGTTCCAGTTCGCCGCGGTGATCGTCGCCGGCCGCGAGGCACGGGGCACGGTGCGGCTGCTGCGCGAGGGGAAGGTGCTGGCGACGAAGGAGGCGGACCTGGTGCTCGGCCCGAATCGCGTCGTGTTCCGCGACGTGCTTGAAGCCGGGGGGTTCTATCGCTACGCCGTCGAACTGGACGCGCCGGGCGATCCGCTCGATGAGAACAACCGCGGCGAAGGTGTCGTGCGGGTCGAGGCCGGCCCGCGGATCCTCGTCCTCAACAACGACGGCCGGCCGGGCAATCTCGGGCGGGCGCTGCAGGCGGCGAAGCTGCCGGTCGATTTTGCCCGCGCCGCCGAGCATCCCCTCACGCAGGACGCGCTCGATCCGTACCGGGCGGTCGTCGTCGAAAACGTCCCGGCCGGGGATCTCGGCCGGCTGAAGATGGAGCAGCTCGCGCAGTTCGTCGAAGACCTCGGCGGCGGACTGCTGTTGACCGGCGGCGAGCGGAGCTTCGGCAGCGGCGGCTACTTCAACAGTCCGCTGGAGGACGTGCTCCCGGTGAGCATGGAGCTCCGCGAGGAGCACCGCAAGAACCGCGTCGCGATCGCGATCGCCCTCGACCGCTCCGGCAGCATGACGGTCCCCGTCGCCGGCGGGAAGACGAAAATGGACCTCGCCAACCTCGGCACGGCGGAGTGCGTCAACATGCTCTCCGCCGGCGACAGCGTCGCGGTCATCGCCGTCGACAGCAGCCCGCACCTCATTCAGCCGATGACTCCCATCGGCGACGACAAAGGGGCCATCACCAGTCGCATCAAAAAGATCCAGAGCATGGGGGGCGGGATCTTCGTCTACGATGCGCTCGTCGCCGCGGGAAAGGAGCTGGCGAAGGCCGACGAGTATTCCACCCGGCACGTCATCCTCTTCTCCGACGCACAGGACAGCGAAGCGCCGGGCGATTACATCAACCTGCTCAAGAAGTTCGAAGCGGGGGGCATCACCGTCAGCGTGATCGGCCTGGGAAAGAAGACCGACAGGGATGGGGGACTGCTCGAGGACATTGCCAACCGCGGCAGCGGGAACATCATGTTCACCGAAGACGCCGCCGAGCTGCCGCGGCTGTTCACCGAAGACACCATGAGCGTCGCCCGCAGCTCGTTCGTCAAGCACGATCCGGAGACGCAGCCGGGGGGCATCCCCGGCGAATTGCGGCTCGGCGAGGCGCGGCTGATGGGGCCGTTTCCGTCGAGCGCCTTCCCCGGCGTCGGGGGCTACAATCTCACTTACGGAAAGCCCAAGGCGACCGTCGCCGCGCTCTCCCGCGACGAGTACGCCGCCCCGTGGTCGGCCTTCTGGCAGATCGGTCTCGGCCGCTCGGCGGCGATCACGGTCGAGGTGGACGGCAAGTATTCCGGCGGGTTCGCGACGTGGGACGAGTACGCCGACTTCCTCGTCACGCACGCCCGCTGGCTGCTGGGGGGCGATCGCAACGAAGATGCGTTCGTGGACGTCGTCCGCCGCGGGCAGGACGCGGTCGTCACCGTGGAGCTGGACCCCGACCGCGCCCGCTCCGAGCCGCCGCAACTGGTCGTCGTTCCGCCCGGCCGGGAGCGGCAGGACGTGCTGCGTCCCGATCTCGTCTGGACGGGGCCGAACGTCCTCGAAGCGCGGTTCCGCATGGACCGCCTGGGGACATATCGCACGCTGGTCCGCACGGGCGAACGGCAACTGTCGCGCGGGCCGGCGGTCACGCTGCCGTATTCCCCCGAGTTCGACCCGCGGGAGAACCTCCTCTCGGGGCGGGAGACGCTGGAAGAACTGGCCGCGCTCTCCGGCGGAAAGGCGCGGACCGACGTGCTCGAGGTGTTCGCCGATCCGCCGCGCGCGGCCGGCACGCGGTGGCTGTTTCCGTACCTCGTGATCGCCGGCCTCTCCCTGCTGCTGGTCGAAATCGCCGGCCGGAGGCTGTCGCTCTGGGAGCGCGTGCGGTTCGCCACCGCCGAACGGCGCGACGGCCACCGCGCGCGTTGGCTGCCGCAATGGAAACTTCGCCTCCCCGGACGAAAGCCGCGGCCCGCGCCCGCGCGTGAGCCGGCCACGACCGCCCGCGCCGCGCAAGCTCCCGCTCCGCCGCCGCTCCCCGCCGCCGAACCTGCGGCGCGGACGAGCATCGACGTCTACGAGCAGGCGAAGCAGCGCGCGCGGCGGCGCATGCAGTGACGCTCGCGGGCGGCCCGTTCACCGCGGCAACGGCGCGATGCGGATCGCGCGGAACTGCAGGTCGGTCGTCGGATCGTGGCCCTGCAGGCTGATGTGCCCGGCGGCGAGGCGTTGCCCGCGGCGAGGGTTCTCGTCCGGCGCGCGGTCGTCGATCCACGTCAGCACCGGGTAGCCGTTGACCCACGATTGAAACCGCGGCCCCGCCGCCACGAGCGCGAACGCGAACCACTCCTCGTCGCGCGACACGATCCGCCGCGCCGGCTGCCGGCGGTAGATCGCGCCGGTGCCGAAGTCGGCCGGTTGCGTCGGGTCGCCGTTCTTGAAGGCGTTGTGGATCTGGAACTCGTAGCCGTTGGACGGGGCCTCGGCGGTCCCCGGCAGGGCGCGGAAGAAGATGCCGCTGTTGAGCCCGTCGCCGTTCGTCTTCGCCTGGCCCTGCAAGACGAAGTCGACCCATGCGTCGCGGGTTTCGAGGAAGCCGGGACCGTTGGTCACGCGGATCGACTCGTCCTCGACGGCGAACTCGCTCTTCGATCCCGGCACTTCGCGCCACGCCGAGAGATCCCGGCCGTCGAAGATCGGCTTCCCGCCGAGCGGCCGCACGGCGACGTTGCGGAACTCGATGCGGCCCTCCTTCTTCTGGAGTCCGATGAACCCCTGGGGGCGGAAGTTCTGGGAGTCGTCCTGGAAGTCGATCGCGAGTTGCTCGTCGATGCGGGCGATGACCTTCCGCCCTTCGACGCGGAGCGCGACCCGCTTCCACGTTCCTTCGCCGTCGACCTTCGCCCCGGTTTTCTTTCGGCCGACGATGCTGCCGGTGGGGAATGCCGGGTGCGAGTCGCAGAGGTTGAACTCGTAGCAATCGGTCGCGGGATCCTGCGGATCGCGAATCGTCCGCAAGAAAATCCCGCTGTTGCCTCCCTTCTCCAGGCGGTACTCGCAGCGAAACTCGAAATCGGCGAACGGGACGTGGGACATCAGGAACCCCTCGGTCCCGGCGTCGGCCCGCAGGACGCCGTCGGCGACGCTCCAGTTCGCGTCGCTCGTCGCCTCCCAGCCGAACAGGCTGTGCTCGTCGAACAGGGCGAGCCAGCCGGCCTCGGCGTCGGCGGCGGAGATCGGGAACGCGAAACCGGCAAGCGGCGCCGCCGGGCGCTCGATCACCCCGTTGCCGTTCGCGGCGCCGGCCGGGCCATTGCCGTTCTGGCGCACCGGCTGCGGCACTTCGGCGGGCTCGCGGGGAGCGGGCCCCTCGTCGGACCGCGAGCAGCCGGCGAGCGCGAAGGTCACGGCGAACGAGAGGGCCAAGCGGGGCATCCAGCGCATTCGAGCGACTCCGAAATCGGCGGAACGGATCGAGTCATCGAGTCCCGCCATTGTAAGGCACGCCGGCTCCTCACGGGAGCCTCGTCCATTCCGACGGGCGGCGTGGTCGCGTGCGTCGTCCGCGTCCAATGCGGGTCGGGGTCCGCGAGGGCAACCGATTCCTATCGGTCCTTCGGACCTTTCAGGCCCGTGTGCGATCGACAGCCCCGCCCTGACGGACGGGGCTATTGCCGGACGGCCCGTTCGGGCCTGAAATCCCTGCCGGCCGAACCGATTCGCGCGACTGCGAATTTCGCGTGAAGGCCCCCGCGATCTTCCCTTTCCCCGCGTAAGGACCGGCGGGTAAGCTGTGGAGCGGCGGCCGATCGCGACACGCCATCGAGTGACAGCGCTTCCAAGAGCGCGACTCTGTCATTCCCGCGCAGAGCCTGCCCCCAGCGAAGGCGGGGGCGGGAATCCAGCCACCTCCGCGCCGTCGCTGGATGCCCGCCTTCGCGGGCATGACGCGCCGTCGTGCTCTTGGAAGTAGTAGTGAGGAAAAGCGGGATGAAGTCGATTCTGGCACTGGTCGGAGCGTTCGCCGTGGCCGGCGTGCTCCTCGCGGGCATCTGGTTCGGCGACCGGCCGGTCCAGGCGCCCGAGGAACAGGTCCCCGCGGGGCCGCCGGGCAAGGCGGTCGTCGACGAGGCGTCGCACGCGTTCGGCACGATGCTCGTCGGCGACACGGACCGGCACGCGTTCGTCATCCGCAACGAGGGGGAAGGGCCGCTCGTCCTCCAGAAGGGGAAGACTTCCTGCAAGTGCGCCCTGAGCCAACTCAAGGACGGGACGGTCGCTCCCGGCGAGTCGGTCGAGGTCGAGCTGGCCTGGACGCCCAAGGAGGCGGCCCGCGAGTTCCGCCAGACGGCCGTGATCCACGTGCAGAACGATCCCGATCGCCGCGAAATCCTGCTGGCGGTGCACGGGACCGTCACGACCGCGATCGAAATCGTCCCGCGCGAAGAGTGGAACCTCGGGACCATCGCCGAGGACCGGCCCACGACGGTGACCGGCACGATCCATTCGGCCCTGCTCGGCTCGTTCGAGATCCTCGAAGTCGCCGGCGAGCACGACTATCTCACCGGCGAGGCGGTCCCGCTGAGCGCCGAGCGGCTGGCCGAGCTGGGGGCGAAGTGGGGCTACGAGTTGCGGGCGACGCTCGAGCCGCGGATGCCGGCCGAGCAGTTCCGCGAGAAGCTCGTGGTCCGCACGGACGTCGCGGAGCACGAGGCGCTCGAGCTGTACGTCGTGGGGAACCGGCCGGGCCCGGCGGAGTTCCTGCCGCTCGCGGGATTCACCTACCATCCCGACGTCCGCGCGTTCGACCTGGGGAGCTTCGCGGCGAGCGCGGGGAAGTCGGCGACGCTGCTGATGTTCGTCGATGCCGACACCGAGTTTCGCGTCGAGATCATCAAGCGCGATCCCGAGTTCCTCGACGTGAGCGTGACCGAGAACGAGGATTACCGCGAGAAGGGGCGGCGGCAATTCCGGATCGTCGTCGCCGTCCCCCCCGGCAGCCCGCCGATGGCCCGCCTGCAACGGGACTCCGGCAAGGTGCTGTTGAAGACCACTCACCCCAAGCTGCCGGAATTGAAGTTCCACGTGCAGTTCGTGGCGTATTGAGGGTTGAGGGTTGAGGGTCGAGGGTTGAGGGTCGAGGGTTCGAACTCGCCGCACGCGGCCGCAATTCGCTGCAACTGACAGCGGACGGCGGACCGACTAGAATCGAGCGCCCGAACAGCCGGAGCCGACGCCGCGTGATTTCGCCCGAACTGCACGACAGCCGCTTTCTGCGGGCCGCCCGCCGCGAGCCGGTGGACACGACGCCGGTGTGGCTCATGCGCCAGGCGGGGCGGTACCTCCCCGAGTACATGGCGGTCCGCAGCCGGGTGACGTTCATCGAGCTGTGCAAGCGGCCCGACCTCGCGGCGGAGGTGACGCTCTCGGCGCAGCGCGTGCTCGACGTCGATGCGGCGATCCTGTTCGCCGACCTGCTGCCGATCCTCGAGCCGATGGGGATCGAGCTCGAATACGCGAAGGGAGAAGGCCCAGTCATCCACAACCCGATCGAGGGGCCGCACGACGTCGATCGCCTGCGGCCGCTGGAAGAGCTGGAATCGCTCGCCTTCGTGTTCGAGACGGTGCGGCTCGTCCGCCGCGACTTGCCGGGGGACATTCCGCTGCTCGGCTTCGCGGGAGCGCCGTTCACGCTGGCGTCGTACGCGATCGAAGGGGGCGGCTCGCGGAATTACGTCCGCACCAAGCGGCTGATGTACGGCGACGAGGGGGCGTGGAACGCGCTGATGCGGACGCTGGCGCGGAGCGTGACGCGGTATCTCCGCGGGCAGATCGAAGCCGGCTGCCAGGCGGTGCAGCTCTTCGACAGTTGGGCTGGCTGCCTGTCTCCCGGCGATTATCGCCGTTACGTCCTGCCGCACACCAAGAGCATCATCGACGCGCTGCCGGCCGAGACGCCGGTCATCAACTTTCTCACCGGCAACCCGGCGCTGTTGCCTCTGCTGCGCGAATCGGGAGGGGACGTGATCGGCCTGGACTGGCGGGTCGATCTCGCGGAGGCCTGGCGGACCGTGGGGCACGACGTGGCGGTGCAGGGGAACCTCGACCCGATCGCGCTGTGCGCCGACCTCGACGTGCTCCGTGAGAAGACGCGGGCCGTGCTCGCCGCGGCCGGCGGCCGTCCCGGACACATCTTCAACCTCGGCCACGGCCTCATCCCGGAAGTCCCGCCGGAGAACGCGAAGGCGCTGGTCGAGATGGTGCACGAAATGGGGGCGCGGCGATGAGCCGCCGACCCTCTCCCCCGCAAGCCGAGGGAGAGGGAACACCCATGACGGCCGCGATCCTTCGACTTTTTCGACGCTTTCGACCCGAATTTCGTTGAAATGCCACCGCCGTTCACGGTAAGATTCGCCGTTCCCTCAAGCCTTGCAACGGAGGCAAGCGGCATGGCGACGGCCACGAAGGCGTCCAGGCGGAAGCAAGTCTCGTTTCGCGACCGGCTCAGCCGGTTGACCTTTCATCAGGCCTGCCAGTTGCTCGGCGACGACGGGCCGATGCTCCTGCGGCAAGGCGGCCGCGAGTGGGAGCTCGATCCCGACGAGGACGCCTATCTCGGCGACGACCTCTACCGGGTGCGAATCAAGGACGGGCGATTGCCGGCGGGCAAGGCGATCGTGCTCCTCACGCAGATCAGCGGCAAGAAGCAGGCGCTGCACCTCCAGTGCGACCAGTGCGAGACGCCCTGCGCCCACGCCGGGGCGGCGCTCGGCCTGCTGCTCGAAGAGAAGCTGATCTTCGGCCTCTCCGCCCCGCCCGACGAGTCGGTCCCGCTTGAACTGCTCACCGAGGAGGAGCTGATCGCGCGGGCCCTCGCGGAACGGCAGCAGCGGGCGGCCGAGGAGAAGATGACCCTCCGCTCGACCGATTCGACCGTTCCCTGGACCGACTACGTCGTCACCAGCCATTCCTCCGGCAAGAGCTATCGCGTCTCGCTTCGCGGCGACGGGACGAACCATTCCTATTGCTCGTGCCCAGACTTCCGCACGAACCATCTCGGCACGTGCAAGCACATCCTGCACGCGCTGGACAAGGTGGCGAACCGCTTCCCGAAGAAGGCGCTCGCCCAGCCGTATCGGCACACGCGCATCGAGCTGTGGGCCGATTACCGCGACCCCGCCGGACTGCGATTCAACCTGCCGGACAACGTGGACGACGCCATCCGCAAGCTCGCCGGGCCGTTCGTCGAACAGCGGCTGACCGACCCCGCCGAGGCGGTCAAGCTGCTCCGCCGGCTGGAAAAGGCCGGGCACGACGTGCTCGTCTATCCCGACGCGGAAGAATGGATCGAGCGCGGGCTGACCCGCGCGAAGCTCGCCGAGGCGACCGCCGAGATCCGCCGCGACCCGGGCGCCCACCCGCTCCGTCGCGAGCTGCTCAAGGCCGAGCTGCTCCCCTATCAGCTCGACGGCGTCGCGTTCGCCGTCGGCGCGGGACGGGCGGTCCTCGCGGACGACATGGGGCTGGGGAAGACGATCCAGGGGATCGGCGTGGCGGAATTGCTCGCCCGGCTGGTGGGGATCGAGCGGGTGCTCGTCGTCTGCCCCGCGTCGCTCAAGAGCCAGTGGCGGGACGAAATCCGCCGCTTCTGCGATCGCGACGCGCAGCTCGTCGCCGGCGCCGCACGGGAGCGGGCCGCGCAGTACGCCGACGGCACGTTCTTCACCATCTGCAACTACGAGCAGGTGCTCCGCGACCTCGACCAGATCGAGCGCGTCGAGTGGGACCTGATCGTCCTCGACGAGGGGCAGCGGATCAAGAACTGGCAATCCAAGACCTCGCAGATCATCCGCTCGCTCGACAGCCGGTTCGCCCTCGTGCTCAGCGGCACGCCGCTCGAGAACCGGCTCGACGACCTGTTCACCGTGGTCCGCTTCGTGGACGAGCGGCAGCTCGGCCCCGCCTACCGCTTCTTCCACCGGCACCGCGTCGTCAACGACACGGGCCGCGTGCAGGGCTACCGCAACCTCGACGAGCTGCGCGAACTGCTGCGGCCGATCCTCCTCCGCCGCACGCGGGCCGAAGTCGCCAAACAGCTTCCCGAGCGGACGACCACCACCATCCGCATCCGCCCCACCGCGGAACAGCTCGACATTCACGACGGCCAGATGCAGGTCGTCGCCCAGATCACGTCCAAGCGGTTCCTCACCGAGATGGACCTGCTCCGCCTGCAGAAGGCGCTCATGATGTGCCGCATGGCCGCCGACAGCACGTATCTCATCGAAAAGGAACTGCCTGGCTACAGCAGCAAGCTGGAACACCTCAAGGAGCTGCTCGAGGGCCTCGCCGCCGAGCAGGGCCGCAAGATCATTCTCTTCAGCGAATGGCGGCGGATGCTCGACTTGATCGAGCCGGTGCTCGACAAGCTCGGCGTGCAATACGTGCGGCTCGACGGGCAGGTCCCGCAGAAGCAGCGGCCGATCCTCGTCCGCCGCTTCCAGGAAGACGCCGACTGCCGCGCGATCCTGATGACCAACGCCGGCAGCACGGGGTTGAACCTCCAGGCGGCGAACACGGTGATCAACGTCGATTTGCCGTGGAACCCGGCGGTGCTCGAGCAGCGCGTCGCCCGCGCGCATCGCATGGGGCAGAAGAACCCGGTCGACGTGTACCTGCTCGTCACCGAGGACACGATCGAGGAGAAGCTGCTCGGCACGCTCGCCCAGAAGCACGACTTGGCGCTCGCCGCCCTCGACGCCGCCAGCGACGTCTCCGAGGTCGCGTTCCAGAGCGGGATGGAGGAGCTTCGCCGCCGGGTCGAGCAGCTCGTGGGGGCGAAGCCGGCGGCGCCGCTCGACGTCTCGCGGCTGGACAAGGTGGAAAGCGAGACGCGGGCGATCGCCGAGCGCCGCGACCGCGTCGCCGCCGCCGGCGGGCAACTGCTCGGCGCGGCGTTCCAGCTCGTGGGGGAACTGGTCGCGAGCCAGGACCGGCCGGCGGCGGACCCGGAGACGGTGAACCGCTTGCGGAGCGGACTGACCGAGAGCATCGAGCGCGACGCAACCGGCCGCCCGCAGCTCCGCGTCACGCTCCCCGACGACGGGGCGCTGGAGCAGTTCGCCGAGGCGCTGGCGAAGCTGCTCGTGGCGAAGTGAGGGTTGGTCCATGGTCCGTCGTCAGTGGTCCGTGGTAAGCGCTGTGTGGTCGCTTGGGTCCGAACTCTTCTCCGCGACCTCGGCGCTCTCCGCGGTTCAGAGCTTTCGGCTTCACCGCTTCGAAACGTTGGAACCGCCGAGAGCGCAGAGGACGCAGAGGTTCGGAATTCGACTGCGGCAGGGATGTCGGTCGAACAGAAGATCGCAGAGATCGCGAAGCGACGGAAGGCCCGAGGCACGACAGGAAAGTCGCGGTAGGTCGGTGAACCTCGCTCTGTTCGCGAAGCAGCGTCGCCAGCTTCTCTACGGCGTTCCGGCGGCGCGGCCGTCCTTGCGGCGGCCCTGGGCGTCGTACTGGCTCAGGTCCTGGTTGGTGTGCAGCTTGGTCGCGTACACGATCTGCCCCGTGTGCAGCGAGAAGTGCTCGACCACGTGGAACACCGCCTCGAGCTGCGTCACGTCGTACCCCTGAATCGTCACCCGGCGGGCCAGATGCTCCGCGTGCAGCCCGGCGATCACCTGCTGCGCCCGCTCGACCGTCGTCCGCAGCTCGCCGAGGATCTTCTCGGCCGGCAGCGGATCGCGGTGGGCGAACTCGGCCGCCCGGTCCCGCTCGAACGGGTCGCCCCCCAGCGACTTGTTGATCCACAGTTTCACGTTGCCGTTGAGGTGGATCACGAGGTTCCCGATCGCGTTCGAGACCTCGTTGGGACGGCGCCAGATCTGCTCGAGCGTGAGCAGCGCCAGGCACTTCTCGATCTGCACGACCGCGTCGGAGAGCTTCGTGCAGGCGTAATCGCAGAAGTCGCGGGCCAATGCGGTCGTGTCGCTCATGCTTTCACTCCTCGATAGTAGGGTGGGCTGCGCCCACCGGAACCTCCGATTACCGCCTCCACTTCGACCGAATGTTCGCCCCCCGCGCCGAAGCCCCCGTTCATCCGTGGTGGGCACAGCCCACCCTACTCGTCCAGGGCGAGGCGGATCCCCGAGAATTGCCAGCGGGCAGGCGGATGGAAGAAGTTGCGATACGTCGCGCGGATGTGCGTCTGCGAAGTCGCGCACGAACCGCCGCGGAGGACCATCTGATTGCACATGAACTTGCCGTTGTATTCGCCGAGCGCCCCCGCGGGAGCGCGGTAGCCGGGATACGCCGTGTAGGGGCTGGCCGTCCATTCCCAACAGTCGCCGAACAACTGCTGCGGCGACGCTGCACTCGCGGGCCCGGCGGTCGGCGCCGGGCGATACCGCTCGTCCTCGACGAAGTTCCCGGCGATCGGTGCGTCCGCGGCGGCGATTTCCCATTCCGTCTCCGTCGGCAATCGCGCTCCGGCCCAGCGGGCGAAGGCGTCCGCTTCATAGAAGCTCACGTGGCAGACCGGTTCGCGCGGGTCGAGATCGCGCGTGCCCGCGAGCGTGAAGATCCGCCAGCCCCCCGCTTCGCCGCGCTCCCAGTAGAGCGGCGCCTGCCAGCCTGCACCGCGGACCGCGTCCCAACCGTCGAAGAGCCACAGCTCGGGGCGCGCGTAGCCGCCGTCGTCGATGAAGGCGAGGTACTCGCCGCACGTGACGGGCCGCGCCGCGAGGCGGAACGGGCGGAGCAGCGCCTCGTGCCGCGGCGACTCGTTGTCGTAGGCGAAGCCGGGGCCGGCGTGGCCGATGGCCCGGACGCCCCCCTTGAACTCGATCCACGTGTGCGGGAGCGCGCGGCCGGTTGCTCGTGGCGCCTGCTCGTCGGGCACGAGCCGATCCGGCGCGTAGGCCGGGCGCAGCGGGTTCTGCGCGAAGAGATGCTTGACGTCGGTGAGCAGCAGCTCCTGGTGTTGCTGCTCGTGGTGCAGTCCGATCTCGATCACCGGGGCGAATTCGCCGCTCGCGCCGGTCTCCCGCAGGTCGCCCATCGCCCGGTCGATCGCGGCCCGGTACTCGAGCACTTCGCGCAGAGTCGGGCGGGTGAGCAGCCCCCGCCGCGGCCGCGGGTGGCGCTCCCCCACCGCGTCGTAATACGAGTTGAACAGGAAGCCGAATTCCGGGCGGAACGGCCGGTAGCCGGGAACCGCGGCCGCCAGCACGAACTGCTCGAAGAACCAGGTCGTGTGCGCGAGGTGCCATTTGACCGGGCTGGCGTCGGGCATCGACTGCACGACGCAGTCCTCCGGCTCGAGCGGCCCGCACAGCCGCTCGGTCATCCCCCGCACGGAGCGATAGCGGCCGGCGAGATCGGCGGGAGATTCGATCGGTGAAACGGGTTGCGGCGCTGCGATCGTGCGAGCGTCAGGCATCGCTTCGCTTCCTTTGGGCTGCATGCGCGGGCGATACGCCTCCCGAGTAAAGACGCGTCGCCTCGATTTTGCAAGGGGAAAATTTCATCCCCGATCTCGTGGCGCCGCGGAACCGAAACCAACGGACGGA
This sequence comes from Planctomycetales bacterium, assembly GCA_040877365.1. Classification (GTDB taxonomy): domain Bacteria; phylum Planctomycetota; class Planctomycetia; order Planctomycetales; family Planctomycetaceae; genus JBBDNT01. Next base: position 13,173 of record JBBDNU010000087.1, on the reverse strand, counting down.
GAAGCTACGACGCAAAGACGTTGTTGCGCCCTTCCAAGGCTTGCCGTCGGCCTTTGCACAGCAAACGTTTCACTTCTGTTCTTTTTGCGCGAATTTTTCAGGCGGCGATCCCGGATGGTGCGCGCGCCGGTCCCACGATTTCACCCGCGCGCTCAACAAACTCTCGACCACGGATCTCACGGATGGGCACGGATGACAGCAGAAATCCGTGGTCATCCGTGCCATCCGTGGTGAACTGCCTTTCGGTGTATTCGCCTGGGCCCCAATTCCAGCTTTCTCCGCGTTCTCGGCGCTCTCTGCGGTTGAGAGCTTTCAGCTTCACCGCTCCGAAACGTTCGAACCGCCGAGAGCGCCGAGGACGCAGAGGTTCCGCGTTCGACCAGCCATTTCGGAACAGAAGCACCCGGAGGGCGCGAAGGGGCGGGAGTGGATGAGTGGCATTTCATCGAGCCTTCGTCCCGCCGTTCGGCGCGGTCGCACGAAAGTCCAGAGAGAACTCCGCTCCGACGGCGCGCGTTTCGTTCGTCATGGCGTCTTCGTGGTTTCTCAACGTCGTACTACTTCGACTACTACTTTTTCTTTGCGATCCTTTGCGCACTTTGCGGCTTTGCGTCGAAAATCGGACTTCGGTTGCGGCTTCGCCGCGCTGGGCCTGTGCGTCGAATTCCTTCGTTTCACCGAAGACGACGATTGCCGCAGCGCGCGCTCGCCGGTAGAGTGGCCGGCGCATCGCCATCGCATGAATCAGCCGGGAGTTCCCATGCAGCCGCCGCAGACCGCGCTCGACGATCTGATGGATCTGCTCGCCGTCGCCGCGCCGCCGGGACAGGAAACGCCGGTCGCCGCGCTGTTGCGCGAGAAGCTCGGCGCGCTCGGCGTTCCCCCCGCGTCGATCGCCCATGACGACGCGCAGTCGCAGAGCGAGTACGGCGGCGATTGCGGGAACCTGATCGTGCGGATCGCCGGGACCGCGCCCGGCCTGCCGCGGATGTTCTCCGCCCACATGGACACCGTGCCCCTCGCCGTCGGCGCGAAACCGAAGCTGGAACGGGACCGCGGTCGGATCGTCAACGCGGCGGAAGGCTGCGCCCTGGGGGGCGACAACCGCACCGGCTGCGCGCTCGTGCTCCACGCGGCCCGCACGCTCGCGGCGCTCGAGGGCCGGCACGTGCCAGTCGTCCTCGTGTTCTTCGTCCAGGAGGAAGTGGGACTCGTCGGCGCGCGGGGGCTGGATGTGTCGCGGCTGGGTGACCCTCCGCCAGCGCTGGCGTTCAACTTCGACGGCGACGCGCCCGATGAAATCGTGACCCGCGTGACCGGCACGGAGCGCTTCAACATCCGCGTGGAAGGCCGGGCGGCCCACGCCGGCTCGCAGCCGCAGGCCGGCGTCTCCGCCGCGATCGTCGCCGCCCGCGCGCTGGCGGAATTGCACGAGCAGGGCTGGCACGGGCGGATCGAGAAGCGAGAGGGGACCGGCTCGGCCAACGCGGGGACCATCGCGGGGGGCACGGGGAGCAACGTGGTGATGCCGCGGCTCGACCTGCTCGCCGAGGCCCGTTCGCATTCGCCCGCCTTCCGGAAGTCGATCCGCGGCGCGTGGGAAGCGGCGTTCGAGCGGTCCGCCGCCGCGGTCGCGAACGCCGCCGGCGAGCGGGGCCGGGTGAGTTTCTCCCCCGGCCCGGCTTATGAGGCGGTCGCGCTTGCGGACGACGCCCCGGTCGTGCGCGAGGCGCTCGCCGCCGCCGAGCGCGCCGGCGTTTCAGCGCGGTGCGTAAGCAACGACGGCGGGATGGACGGGAACTGGACCAACGCGAAAGGCATTCCGACCGTCACCCTCGGCGGAGGGCAGCGGGAAGTCCATACCGCGAACGAGTGGATCGACCTGGCGGAATTCGCCCGCGCCTGCCGCATCGCCGAGGAACTCGCCCGCGGCTGTGCCGCTCGATGACGGACCGCCCGAGGGCGAATTCGACGCCGATGGACTACCGCTCGCCGGCCCCGCCGCGTTGGACCGGCTGGTCGCCCGCGCGGAACGGCGAGGCGGGCAGGCCCGCGGCGTTGACGAAGTTCGGCTGCGAGTCGAGCCAGCCGCTCCAGCCGTACCGCACCAGGCGCGGCTCGGGCACGCTCTCGTTCGAGACGACGACGGCTTCGCCGTCGATCGTCGCGTCGGCGGGGAGGAGTCGGCCGTCGGCCCCGGCGACGTCGAACCAGCGGAGCGGCTGGCCGTCGCTCGATTTCAACCCGGCGGCGTGGTCGAATTCGAGCCGGGCTTTGCCGTGTTCCACGTTCATCGAACGGAACAGCGGGCCGGAGTAGACGATGTCGGTTTTCCGGTAGGTCCGGGCGAGCGCCCACAGGGCGAGCCGGCGGCCGACTTCCTGCTTGTTGCGGGGGTGGATGTCCTGGATGTTGCCGATGTCGGTCGTGACCGCCATGCCGGTGTTCTTCACCGCCAGCGACAGCCGCTGCCCTTCCCAGACGGGGCCGAGGGCGTCCGGCTGGCCGTCGTAGCGATACGGCGCGAGCTGCACGAAGTAGAACGGCAGGTCCTGGTCGTTCCAGACGGACCGCCAGCCGAGGATCAGGCCTTTCATCTTGTCGCGATAAGCGGTCCCATCCCCTCGGTTGGATTCTCCCTGATACCAGATCGCGCCGCGAATGCCGTACGGCACGAGCGGATGGATCATCCCGTTGTAGAGCGCGGTGGGCGATGTGTTTTGCGGCGGCTTCGCGCCGGCGGCGACGCCGGCCGCCTCGTCCGCGAGTCGCGCCAGTTCCGGGACGGCCGCGAACCCGGCGGAGGGCGTCCACGGCTCGATCCGCGTGCCCCCCCAACTGCTGTCGATCAGGCCGATCGGAACGTCGAGTTCGCGCTGGAGATGCCGGCCGAAGAAATAGGCGACCGCGGAAAATCCGGCCACCGTCTGCGGCGAACAGCTCTGCCAGTTGGCGGAGACGTCTCCCCGCGGCGCGGCGGCGACGACGTGCGGCACGTGGAACAAGCGCAGGCGGGGATGGTTCGCCGCGGCGATTTCCCGTTGCGGATCGTCGGCGCTGCGGACGGGCCATTCCATGTTCGACTGCCCCGAGCACAACCACACTTCGCCGACCAGCACGTCCTTGAGCGTGATCGCGTTCGTCCCCTTCACCGTCAACTCGTAGGGACCGCCGGCCGCCGGGGGATCGATCCGCACCGACCAGCGGCCCTCGCGGTCGGCTTGCGTTTCCGCCTGCTTGCCGCCCAGGAGCACGGCGACCTTTTCGCCGGCGGCGGCCCATCCCCAGACCGCGGCCGGGCGCTCGCGCTGCAACACCATTCCATCCGACAGGACCGCGGGCAGGCTGACGTCGGCAAGGGCCGGCGCACACCAGGCGAGGGCGACGACGAGAAACGATCCGGCGGCACGCGGGGCGGGGGGCGTCATCGGGCATTCTCCAGGGAAACGGGAACGGCCGACATTCCACAGCGCCGCACGCGGCAATTCAAGCCTGTGGGCAGAGCCGCGCGGGAAATTGGTGATTAGCCCCGGCATTCATGCGGCATGAATGCCGGGCCTACGAATCGTCTCTGATTGCCCACCCGACGCTCCCCGGTCCAACAAGAAGCATTGCGGGAACCCGGGATTTTCCCCATCATGGAGGGACGTTGCGCGTGCCGAAAGCTCCGCCTCCGCCTGTGCGGGCGCCGGCGGCATGCGTCCTTCCGCGGGAGCGCCCGCCAATGACGTTCCACGAAATCGGCACACTCAACGACCCCCTCGCGGGGACCGCCGTCATTCATGACGTGCTCGTCGTGTCGGACGACGCCGAGGACGTGGCCCGCGCGAAGCGGCTGCTCGAGGGGGCGGGCTATCGCGCGACGATCGCCCGCGACGGCGGACAGGCGCGGAGCGCGTTCCGCATGCGGCGCCCCGACTTCGTCATCTTGTCGATCATTCTGCCGGGAGAGAGCGGGTTCGAGATCTGCGAGCACATCAAGCGGATCGACCAGTTCGTGCCGGTGCTGATGCTCACCGAGATCAACTCGCGGAGGTCGCGGGAGCTGGCGGCCCGCGTCGGAGCGGACGGATACCTGACGCGGCCCTTCGAGGACGAGACGCTGCTCGAAATGATCCAGGAAGTCGGGCAGGCGGTCTGGGACCGCCAGCGCGGCGTCGAACAGGTCGAGACGCGGAAGATCGAGTTCGCCTGCGGTTGCGGGCGGAAGTTCCGCGTCCCGTACGCGAACCGCGGCAAGACGCTCAATTGCCCGAAGTGCGACGAGAAGGTCGTGGTGCCGATGCTCGTCGAGAACGAGGAGGCGGACGACCGGGCGTTTCGCGCCGGCGCGACGACGGCCGCCTCCGCCAGCCCGACCGAGCCGCTGCGGTTCGTGACCGTTCGCTGCCAGCATTGCGGGACGAACTACCATTTGTTTCCCGGCGCCTTGGAGAAGGCCCGCTTCTGTCCGCGGTGCCACCAGAAGCAGGTCGGGTCGCTGTCGTTCGCGCCGATGCCGCTGACTCGAGCGGCGCTCGCCACGTCGCGGCGGGTGCTCGTCATCCGCTCCGGCCGCAACAAAGGCCAGAAGCTGCTGCTGCCCGGAAGGGAAGTCACGATCGGCCGCGGGAAAACGTGCGTGCTGTCGATCGACGTGGACGGAGTCGAGGAGCGGCATTGCACGCTGCGCCCGACCGCGGAGGGGATCGTCGTGCGCGACCTCGAGACGCGGATCGGCACGTTCGTCAATGGCCAGCGGGTCACCGCGGAGACGGTCCTCGAGCCGGGAGACCTCCTCGAGATCGGCCCGCTCCAGTTGCAGCTCGCGGGGGACAAGTCGCTCGCGGACGACGCCGACGACGGGCCTGCGGGCGGCCCGCAGCGCCCGCCCGATGCCGCAACATCGCTCCGCAAGCCGCGCTCGGTTTCCGACGAAGCGGCCGACGTGATCCACAGGCATTGGGAAAAGGTCCGAAAGCTCGCCGCCGAGAGACCCGAGGCGAGCTGACCGGCGGCGAATCGCGCCAAGTCGGCCGGGCCGGTAGGACTGTTCGCCGATCCGCCATTCCAGGGCCGCGCTCCACGATCTTCGATTTCGGAAATTTCCCGTGCCGCGCGTCATCCTGCTCGGCGCCAGCAACGTCTCGCTGTCGCTGTCGCTGATTCTCGACATGCTCGCCGCGGCGCACGAGGGGCCGTTCGAGATCTTCACCGCGATCGGGCACGGGCGTTCGTATGGAATGCGGAGCCGGGTGCTGTTCCGCACGCTCCCGGGCATCGCGGGGTGCGGACTATGGGACGCGCTGGCGTCCCTCCCCGCGCCTCCGGGGCCGACGCTGGCCCTCGTGACCGACGTGGGGAACGACCTCGTGTACGGGGCGCCGCCGCCGCGGATCCTGGAGTGGGTGGAGACTTGTTTGGCGCGGCTGGCGGCGCAGCGGGCGGAAATCACGCTGTCGCTCTTGCCGATGGCGAGCGTCGCCCGCCTCACCGCGATCCGCTACCACGTGGCCCGCACGGTCTTCTTCACCGGGAAAGGCCCGGCGTGGCCCGAAATGCGGCGCTCCGCGGCGGCGCTCGACGCCGGACTGCTCGAGCTGGGAAAGCGGCACGCCGCCGCAGTCGTCGAGCCGCTCGGCGACTGGTATGGATTGGACCCGATCCACGTCACGCGGGCGAACCGGCCGCGGGCCTGGCGGGCGGTGTTCGACCGCTGGCCGAGCCTCGCCGGCCGGGTGCCGCTGCGCCCGCCCTCGGCCGTCGCCCGCCTGAAGGCGTGGCGGTTGCGTCCGGCGACGGAGTGGTGGTTTGGAGGCCAGCGCGACACCCCGCAACCGGTCCTTCAGACAGACCGGCTCACGCTCCGCATGTACTGACGGTACTTCCAAGTTCGCGCAGGTGCGTCATGCCCGCGAAGGCGGGCATCCAGCGGCGGCGCGGACGACGGGCTGGATTCCCGCCCCCGCCGTCGCTGGGGGCAGGCACTGCGCGGGAATGACGGAGTCGCGTTACGTGCTTCAGGGAGAGGGACCGCGACGTGTTCAGCCGACGGCGGCCAGTCGTCGTTCCGCCGTTCGCCACGCGTCGCGGCCCAGTCGGGTCCCGCAGCCGGACTGATGCGTGCCGCACGCCGCCTCGGGCGTGCCGCACGCTGCCATCTGAGTTCCACACGCTGCGGCCGGGGTGCCGCAGCCGGTCGATTCCGTCCCGCACGCGGCGGCGCGCGTTCCGCAGGCCGCATCGCGCGTGCCGCAACCGTGCGGGCTGCCGCACGCGTGGCCCGCGGGCGCTTCGCAAAGATTGCGAGGGGTTCGCTGGCCGTCGCGCGGCCCGGCGAGACGGTTCGCGATGCCGATGATCGTTCCCTCGAAGGCCGAACATGCCAGGTGATGGCTCCACGGTGAGCGCAGGCGAGGAGTGAGCATCAAGACGTCTCCGTTTCGCTCGAGGCGACGACTGGAACGGCCGCCGTACCCGCAGCGGCCGACTGCATCATTGCGTGCAACCAAGTCTGCACGGAGCAAGGCGGCATCTCAATCGGGGGAACCGGGCGGACCGCACCAAGGCCCGTCCCGGCCGGATCATCAGGCGGATTCCTATGCGAAAAGGCCGCGATCGTCAGCCTTTTTCCAGGCTCTCCAGACTCTCGCCGGACCGCACCGACGCCCCGGTCGAAACTCCGCGATCATCCCCCGCCGGGATCGAGCGTCTCGTGGCCGATCATGAAATCGGAGAGCATCGGTGGCGGCACGCCGCCGCGTTCGCATACACTCGGGTCCGCTCCGACGGTCGCGCCGCGCGATCGCAGTCGTCCCGCTGAACGAGGAACCTCCGCCATGCCTGCGATTCGACCGCTGCTGCCCGTCCTCTCGATTCCGCTCGCGTGCCTGTTCATCGCCGGCTGTTCGAAGGCCCCCGGCGACGGTTTCCCGGCGGCGCAGGCAGCCGGCGCCGCTACCGCGCGGAAAACCGACGATGCCGCGGCGGGCGAATCGGGGACGGTCGCCTTGTCGCCGGAGAACGCGCGGATCGAGTTCATCGGCACGCACGTCAAGGGGGAGCCGAACCCCCGCAGGGGCGTGTTCCAGAAGTTCTCCGGGACGGCGAAAGTCGACGAGGCGGCGAAGTCGCTCAAGGCGGTCTCAGTCGAGATCCAGACCGACTCGCTCTCGACGTCCATCGAGAAGCTCGATAATCATTTGAAGAACGAGGACTTCTTCGACGTGCGGGAACATCCGACGGCCCGGTTCGAGAGCACGAGCATCCGGCCGGCCGAGGACAAGACGGGGGAATACGTCGTCACCGGCAATCTGTCGCTGCTCGCGGCCACGAAGGAGATCTCCTTCCCGGCGAAGATCTCCTTCGACGACGGCGGACTGAAGCTGACGGGCGGGCTGACGATCGACCGCACCGAGTTCGGCATGGAGCGGCTGCAGGACTCGGTCCACAAGGAAGTCGAGATCAACGTCCGGATCGGGCAGACGACGGCGGCCGATCCGTAGGACCGCTCGCCGCGGCGGGGACGATCGCGCCATGAGCACGGAACTCGCGTTCGAGATCCTGGTCTACGGGGCGCTCGTTCCCGCGGCCGTCGCGATCGGCGCGCTGTGGATCGCGCGGCGCGTTCTGCCGCCGACGTCATCGTCGCGGCACGCGGCGGCGCTCGCCTTCGCCGGCGGGTTCTGCGCGGGCTACGCGCTATTGCCCGAATGGGCGCCGTGGTCCCCGTCGCGGCATTGGCACTGGCTGCCGTACCTCGCCGCGGCGGCGGCCGTCACCGGCCCGATCGCGGTGGCGGCGGGGGTCTCGCGGCCGGAGCGGTGGCTGCTTTGTCTGCTGTCGGCGATCGTCGCCGCGTGGCTGCTCGTCCCGACGTGGGCGAGCCTCCAGCCGCCGCGAACGACGTGGGTTCCTTTGCTCGCCGGATATCTGTTCCTGCTGGCGGCGCTGCTGGATGATTTGCCGGACCGCGTGCCGGGGCCGATGCTTCGCGGCGTGCTGTTCGTGGTCGCGGCGACCGCCGCGGCGGTGATCGCGGATCGCGTGAGCATCTCCCAAGCGCGCGTCGCCGGACTGGCCGCGGGAGCGCTCGGCGGAATCGCCGTCGGAAGCGGGCGGCGGGGGAACGGAGTGCAACTCCGCGGACTGGCCCCGGCCTTCGCGATCGTCGTGGGCGGCGGGGCGTTCGCCGGCTGCATCGACCCGCCGAAGCCGCTGTACGGGCTGCTCCTCGCGCCCGCGGTCCCGCTCGCGCTGTGGGTCTGCGCCGTTGGACCGCTCCGCCGCCTGGGCGCCAAGGCCGCCGTCGTTCAAGCGATTGCCGTCGCGATCGCCCTGGCGGGCGCGCTGGCGCTGGTGTACGGAGACGGAGCCGAAGCGAGTTGACGCGGCCCGCTCACGAGTTTGCGGCGCTCCGACGGACCCAGCCTTCGGCGATGGCCGGCAGGTCGGGGTCCTCGTCGTCGGCCGCGATGAAGTAGTGGCGTTCCAGCCGGTCGATCGCGGCGGTCAATTCGTGATGGTCCCGGTCGTCCAGCCCGTCGTTCCGCTGGATGTTCCGCAACAGCCCGAGGACCGTGAAGGGGGTCAGCTCGCCGGGGAGTTCGAAGCGGGATCGCTCTCTCGCGCGCGGGCGGCGGGCGACGCGCCACGCGAACGCGCCGCCCGCCGCGACGAGCGCGCCCGCGGCGCCGGCGAGCCACATCCAGCCGCGACGCGGCCGTCCATAGACGGTCTCGAACCGGACCAGTTCGTCGGCCGGCAGCAAGTCCGCGTCGACGTACCGCTGGCGGACCATTTCGACGCCGTCGATCGCGGCCGTTCCGAAGCGGAATTCCCTGGGCCGCTCGGCCGCGTCCTCCGCGGCCCGCATCGTGATCATCCACGTCCGCTCGGAGACGATCCGCGTGTCTTCCGACTCGGGATCGAACTTGGAGACCGCCACGCCCTGGTCGTCGGTCTGTGCGATCGCGAACCCCCGCGGCTCCAGGTCGAGCAGCCGGTCCAGCTCGGGGACCAGCCCGTTGCCGGCGGCCTTCACCTCCAAAATCAGCTTGCCCTCCGCGGCCTGCCGCTCGTCCAGAATCTGCGTGACGGCCAGGTTGCGGAACGGCCGGGGCTCGACCGTTTCGGGCGCGGCGTCGATCGGCACGGCGGGGGACTCGATCGGCAGGATCACGTAGCCCGAGGTGTCGAGGAAGTCGAGGTGCAATTGGAGCGGCGGGAGCTTGTCGACCTGTTTGCCGCGGGCCTTCAACAGCAGATAGGCGTAGGGGGTGACGCGCCAGCCGTACTCGGCGGTCGCCTTCGAGTTCACGCTCTCGCTCTGGAACGTGATCGAGAGGACCTCGAACTGCTCGGCGAGCGCCTGCCGGGCCAGCTCCTCGAACTTGTCGCGGTAGTTTTCGAGCGGCCGGCCGTAGTTGTAGAAGAACCAGTTGCCGCCGGAGTTCTGGTTCTGCAAGTAGCGGCCGAAACCGCCGGACTCGCGCTCGATCTCGCGCGTGTGCCGCAGGTTGACGAACACGCCGAACGGCCGCTCGTGGCCGACGACGTCGCTGCCGTCGAGGGCGCATTCGAGCCGGATTTCGGTGACGAGATCCTGATAATAGCGCTGGATCCGGCGGACCTCCTGGGCATGCGCGTGGTCGCCGACGATCTCGAACCCGTGCTTCAGGTATCCCGCCTTGACGGCGGGCTTGACGGCGCTGACGCGGGTGACGAGCGAATTGGCGAACAGCGTCAGATGCGTCTCGGCCGCCTCGCCGGGGAGCGCCCGGATCGCCTCGCGGACCAGCGGGAACTGCCGCTGGTCCGGCAGCGTGCGCTCGTCGACTTGCTCGAGATCGCAGGCGCCGAGCGCCGCGTAGAACCACGACTCGTAAACGCGCGTCGTCCGCTCCTCCTCGGGAAGCTCGGCGGCCTGCGCGGCGTACAGCCGCGCGGCTTCCGCGAACCCGGCGAACGCCCGTTGTCTTCGCTCGGCGAATTCCGAACTGGGGGCCAGCTCGTTGCGGTAGTTGTTCTCGTCGTGCTCGAGCGCGGCGGCGGCGAGCCGCAGCGACCAGTCGTGCGGATGTTTCCGGCGGGCGTCGGCGACGACGGAGGCCGCCACCTCGTATCCGCGGAGGACTTCGGCCTCGATGTCCTTCTGCTTGCGGCGGGTCTTGCTCTGCTCCTGCACGGCGGGCTGCCGCCACAGGCCGACGAGGTTCGACCGCATCTGCTGGGCCAGCTCGGCCAGCGTGCGGGGCTCGAGGTCGCCGAGCGCGCCGAACACCGTTTCGATCGCTTCCAGGCGGTACACCTCGGCGCTGCTGTGGCAGGTGGTGAAGGCCCGCGCGAGCAGCTCTTCGTTGAGGTCGCCGAGCTTCAGCGAGTCGAGCCGCCGGACCAGCTCCGCGAGCTCCTCCAGGTTCCGCTCCTGCTTGGAGCGCGTGAGGGGAATGCTCTCGGCGCGGCGCTCGAAGCCGTACATGAACATGTACGGGTTGGTGCGGCGCCGCTCGGAGTTCGGGTCGTGATTGCGGGTCCACACTTCGAGGAACTCGTCGACCAACTCCTGCGCCTGCCGGGGATGGCTGGCGGCGAGCCGCTCGATGCAGGGAAACGCCTCGTCCTCTTCGCCGACCTTCAGGTAGAGCTGCGCGGAGATCACGTCGAACCGGGGCCGCAGGCCCTCGGGAAGGTGGGCGATCCACTCGCGGCTGGGCTTGATCTCGAGCAGCTTCCCGGTCTGCACCGGCAGCGTGCCTCGCGACTCGCGGTAGCGCATTCCGGACAATTCCATCTCGTCGAAGAAGAACATGTTGCCATATACGTCGCGCCGCAGCCGCGGCCCGAGGCTGGTCGATTCGTCGTTGTGGTAGGAATAGACCGCCTCCCGCAGCCAGTTCTGGGCGAGCAGGTCGAGGGTGTTCCGCCAGTCGCCGGCGCGAGCGGGGGAGGCGCGGAGCAGCGTCTCGACGGCGGCCGTCTGCAGTTCGAGCTGCTTGAGCCGCACTTCCGGAGCGTGGGAGTGGGTTTGCATCGCCGTCGAGGCCGCGCCGCCGATCGTCGCCAGGATCTCCATCCCCCGCTGCGGCTGGTCGGTGAAGCTCTTCTCGAGCCAGGCCTGGCCCAGCGCCTCGCGGACCTTCGACGCCAGGTCGACGCAGCGGACGAGCGCCTCGTCGCGCTCCTTCGGGGCGATCTCCTTCGACGCCAGCACCGCCTGCGTGGCCCGCCAGGCGCGTTCGAGATGCCCGGCCTGCGCCTCTTTGGCGTGCAGCGCGACGAAATGCCGCGCGAGCAGGTTGAGCGCCTCGTGGTCCCCCTTCGACTCGGCGACCGCGAGGTCGGGGAGGAACTCGGCCGCGACTTCCGACTGCCCGGCGCGGAACAGGATCTGCGCGGCCTGCCGGCGGGTGAGGGCCGCCTCGGCCTCGGGCCGGGACGTCTCCGCCCGCAGGAGCGCGAGGAATTGCTCGACGACCTGCCCCCGGTCGAGCGCCGTGCGCACCAGTCCCCCCAGGGGCGCGAGGTGCTCTTCGTCGAGCCGGCCCGGGGCGGCGTCGGCCAGGGCGATGATGTCCGGCAGGGAGAGGTAGTGCACTTCCTGCTCCTGGTCGCTCCTCATCCCCTGCACCGCCATCATCTGCCGCATCTGCTCCAGCATTTCCGCGGGGGCGTCGCCGGAAATCGACGGCCCGCCGTGGAGGCCCTGAAGCAACTGCTTGTATGCGGCCCGGCCTTCGTCTTCCGGCAGGCCGGCGATGAAGCCCTTGACGGTCTCCCAGTTCCCCAGCGTCACGTCCCGCTGGAACGCGGCCAGCTCCTTGTCGAAGGGGTCCTCGGCGGGGGCGGCCTCCGGTCCGGCGCCTGGCTGCGGTCGCCGCGACTGTTGCGGCGGCTGCTTCTGCTCGGCGCCGGTCACCCCCGACCAGGCCTTGAGGATCGCGGAGGGACGGCGGTCGAACGTCAACTGCCCGATCTTCTCGAGCCGCGCCGCCTTCTGCGCGGCGGCTTCCTCATCCGACGAGGCGGCGTCCACCATCGGCAAGGCCGGCGGCTCGGGAATCGACTTTCCCGGGACCGGGCGGGCGGGGGAATCTTCGGCGAAGGCGCCCGCGCTTCCCGCGAGACATGAGCAGCCCAACAACAGACACGGCGAAAGAAATCGAATCGCGCGGTGCATGAGAATCGCCTCGCTGGAAGTCGTGCGAACTCGAGCTCGCACTACGGGCAGTCCGGTCTCGACGACAATGACACGACATTTCGTTCCGAAACAGCGCTACGAGCCGCGGCCGTCCGGCGGCGGGCCGGAGCTGGCGCCCCGCGCGTCTTTCTTCTCCTGGCCCTGCGGCGACTGGCCGCGCTTCTTGCCCGGCCTCTTGCACTGGCCGCTGCAACACCCTTTGCACTGGCTGGGAAGCGGCAGCGCCTGGAGCTCGCTGAGATCGAGCCGCGCCAGGCGGACCGCGGATTCCAGGTCTTCCTGGCGCGCGCGGGACACGGCGGCGTCTCCCGCGTCGGCGGCCTGCTCGGCGAGCAGCCGATACGTCTGCCGCGCCCCTTCGATTTCCGGCTCCCATTCCTCCCGCGGCCGCCCCTCCAGCCGCATCAGCCAGGTGAGATAGTACCGGCAGTTGGCGAGCGTGGCCTGCGCCTCGGCCAGCAGCGCCGGGTCGGCGGACTCATCGCGCGCGGCCTCGTCGACCAGGTCCTGCAGGTCGGCGTAGGCCTCGGGCATCTGCCCGGCGTGCATCCGTGCCTTGGCATGCTCGAGGCGAATGGCCCGCGCCTCGCCGATCCGCTCGGCCGGGACGAGCTTCAATGCCGCCTCGTAGCGTTCCACGGCGGCGGGCCAGTCCTCCGCCGCGGCGAGGGCGTCCGCCTCCCGCAGGATCGCGGCCACGTCGTCCTCCAGCAGGCGCTGCTGGCCGGGCCCGTAGTGATACGCCCCCGCCAGCACCGGCACGAGCAACCATCCCAACAGGATCGCGATCCGCATGGCCAGCTCCTTTCCTTCGATTGAACCGGTAACCGCAGAGAACGCCGAGGGCGCGGAGAAACTTGACTCGGCAGGTCCGGAACGAAAACGAGAATTTCGACCACGGATTTCACCGATGGGCGCTGATGACAGTAGTTCCAAGAACGCGGCTCCGTCATTCCCGCGCAGGCGGGAATCCAGCCCGTCGTCCGCGCCGCCGC
>JBBDNU010000086.1:0-5268 GCA_040877365.1 Planctomycetales bacterium | reverse complement strand
TAGCTGATAGCTGATAGCTGATAGCTGATAGCTGATAGCTGATAGCTGATAGCTGCCAATGCCCGAACCGCTCATCGAGCTTCGCCACGTCTCCCGCCGATTCGGCGACACGGAGGTGTTGCGCGGCTTGAACCTCTCCGTGCGGGCGGGCGAGACGCTCGTCGTCATCGGCGAAAGCGGCTGCGGAAAAAGCGTCACCCTCAAGCTGATGATGGCCCTGCTGCCCCCCTCCGAGGGAGACGTGCTCTGGCAGGGACGCCCGCTCGCCGCCCGCCGCGAGCGCGAGATCGCCCGGGAGCGGCTGCGGTTCGGCTATCTGTTCCAAGGGGCCGCGCTGTTCGACAGCCTCGACGTCTACGAGAACGTCGCCTTCGGGCTCCGGCAGAACACCGATCTCGCGGAGCCGGCGATCCGCGAGATCGTGCTCGAACGGCTGCGCGAAGTCGGGCTGCCGGCGAGCGTCTGCCCCCGCAAGCCGGCGGAGCTGTCCGGCGGGATGAAGAAGCGCGTCGGTCTCGCGCGGGCGCTGGCGCTCTCCCCGGAGGTGATGTTCTACGACGAGCCGACCACCGGACTCGACCCGATCATGAGCGACGTGATCAACGAATTGATCCTCCGCATCCAGGCGACGCGCCCGGTCACGAGCGTCGTCGTCACCCACGACATGCGGACCGTCAGGAAGGTCGCCGACCGTGTGGCCATGCTCCATCCGCTCGCCCGGCTGCCGCCGGACGAACCGCAGATCGTGTTCGAGGGGACGGCGGACGAGGCGTTCGCCACCGACGACCGCCGCGTGCGGCAATTCCTCGCCGGCGAGGCGGGGGAACGAATCCAGGAATTGACCGCGGCATGACCGAACGACAGCTTCAGCTCCGAGTGGGGATCTTCGTGGTCGCGGCGATGTCGGCCGCGGTCGGGCTCGTGTTCCAGTTCGGGCAGCTCAAGCGGCTGTGGGAGCCGGCCTACGTGATCGCCGTGCATTTCGACTCCGCCTCGGGCATTCATCCGTCGATGCCCGTGCGGCGGAGCGGCCTGTCGATCGGGCGCGTCAGCGAAGTCATGTTCGACGAGCAGCACGGCGGCGTGCTCGTGCTGGTCGAAATCCGCGAGCAGTTCCGCCTGCGGAGCGACGCCAGACCGTTCCTCGTGCAGTCGCTGCTGGGAGATGCGCACGTCGAGTTCGAGGCGGGCGCGGCCGACGACTTCCTGCCCCCCGGCGCCCGCGTCGAGGGGCAGACGCCGCTCGACCCGATGGACCTCGTCCACCGCATGGAAGAGCGCGTCACCGCGACGCTCGCCTCGTTCGAAGCCACGAGCCGGGAATGGACGAAGGTCGCGCAGCAGATGAACGATTTGATGGAGACCAATCACGGGCGGCTCGACCAGATCGTCGAGCGGACCGCCGAGTCGCTCGACCAGCTCGCACTCACGCTCAAGTCGGCGAACGCCGTGCTCGCCGATCCCCAACAGCAGGAAAACCTGCGGCTGACGCTCGAGGCCTTGCCCAAGATGGTCGAGGAGACGCGGACCACGATCGCCGCCGTGCGGACGGCGGTCCAGAGCGTCGACGCCAACCTGTCGAACCTCGAGGCGGCGACCCAGCCCCTCGCCGAGCACAGCACCTCGATCGTCGTCAAGCTCAACAACACGCTGGCGAACCTCGAATCGGTCTCGAGCGAGCTGGACCGGTTCGCGAAGCTCGTCAATCACGAGGAAGGCGCGGTGCGGCAGTTCATCACCGATCCGCAATTCTACCGGAACCTGAACGCCTCGGCCGCGTCGCTGGCGGTGCTGTTGAGGAACATCGAGCCGGCGATGAAGGACCTGCGGATCTTCTCCGACAAGATCGCCCGCCACCCGGAGCTGATGGGGGTCAGCGGCGCGCTCAACGGCAGCAGCGGGTTGAAGGACCCGCCCGACCCGGAGCCGACCCCCCGCGGCGCGATTCAGCCGGCGGGGGGGTTCGCGCAGCCAAAGCGCTGAACCGGGATCCCATATTAGCCCGACGCGCCAGTTTTGATGTTGCGCTATTTCGACTTTCAACCAATGCGGGAAGATTCGCCGGCGACGGGTGGCCGGGCCGCCTTTGCGCGTCATGCCCGCGAAGGCGGGCATCCAGAGCCGCGCGGACGGCGAACGCACTGGATTCCCGCCCCCGCCTTCGCTGGGGGCAGGCACTTCGCGGGAATGACGGCATCGCCGCTCACGAAATAGCGCAACATCAAAACGCGCCAGCGAGGGGCGCTGCCGGACCGGGCAACGAGTTCCTGCGATCGGCCCGCCGAGCGCGAATCCCCCTTGCTCGCGCTGCGGGCTAATGTCGACTGTAGCTGAATTCGCAAGAATTCAGTCCGGCCGGCTGAATTCTTGCGAATTCAGCTACTCAAGTCTCACGGACCGAACGCCGCCTCGGAGCGAATCGATTGCCCGCGGTCGTACACCTGGTCGGGCGGGTGGATGATCTGCGGCTGCATCTTGTAGGCGAACTCGTGCCGGTTCGTCACCTGGAACGGCAGGAAGTTGTCACTGGCGAAATCGAGGGGCGGGCACTGATACCAGGGGGTCGGCACCTTCTGGTAGACGGTGAGGGTCTCGTAGCCGTCCTTGACCAGCGTGATCTCCCGCGTGGCGTAATAGGTGAAGTCCATCGACATCGGGGTGAGGCCCTGCTCCTCGCCATCGACCAGCACCATCGCCCCGGGCGGGTCGGAATGGACCGTCATCCGGCGGTGCATGCTCTGGCAGCCCGGCACGGCGCAAGCGGCCAGCACGGCCGCCAGCAGCAGCCCCCGCCGGCTCGCGCGCGGGAAAGTCCGCATGGCTCGCAGCGCTCCGCGGTGAATACGAGAGAGGAGACGGCACTCCGCTGGAACTCGAAGGGGCGCGGATTCTAGCGGCCCGCGGGACGCCGGCCAAGACCATTTCCGCCCGTCGAGCGGGCGACGTGGATCGCTCGGCCCGGGACGAAATTTTCTGGAATTTCGTGGAAGTCCCGCCGGCGATCGCGGGTCGCTATAATCGCCCCTTCGATCACGACCGACGAAGGGACGAAGGAGCGCCGCGGGAGCCGCATGAGCGTCATTCATCCGAATCACGAGCTGGTCGCGCTGGGAATCCGCCAGCCGTGGGCCGAATTGATCCTGCGGGGGACCAAGACGGTCGAGGTCCGCACCGTCGACACCCGCCTCCGCGGGACGATCTACGTCTACGCCTCGAAGAAACTCGCCGAGCATCCCGCCGCCGCGACGGCGATCCGCGAGCATCGGCTCGACGTCGACCGGTTGCCGCGCGGCCTGCTCGTCGGGACGGTCGACCTCGTCGCGACCCGCGCCTGCGAGCCGGAGGACGCGGCCCGCGCCTGCCTCCGCCGGGCCGACGTGACGGACCGCATCGGCTGGTGCCTCGAAAACCCACGCCGCCTGCCGCAGCCGCTCCCGGTGCGGTTTTTGCCCTACGGCATCTGGTTCTACCCCTTTCGGCGGAAGTAGGTCCCGCCCGCCGGGCGGGACCTGGGCCGCCGGCTCGACGGTCGCCGCGCGAAACGGCCTCGGCGCAGTCCCTCTCCCCCGGCTTTGCGGGGGCTTTGCCTGACGACAGCGGCCGGGTTCGCTCGAAACGATCGTCGGATCGAAGGCGCTGGCGCTCCACGGTTCGACTCGTGCCCGCTCGTGAAACATTTTATCATCGGCGGCGATCCCGGACCCTGAAGCATCGCCCCCCACCCGGAGAATCACTATGCCTCCCCGCGTCCTCGCCCTCCACGCCCATCCCGACGACGCCGAGTACCTCTGCGCCGGCACGCTCGCACTGCTCAAGCAACGCGGCTGCGCGATCACGATTCTCACGATGACCCCCGGCGACAACGGCAGCGACGTGATGCCCGCGGAGGAGATCGCGCGGGTGCGGAGGCGCGAGGCCCGCGACGCGGCCGCAGTGCTCGGCGCGGAGTGCGGCTGCCTCGAGTTCCGCGATTTCCGCGTGTTCGTGGACGACGACGCCCGCGAGCGGGTGACGGAGGCGGTCCGCCGGGCGCGGCCGGACATCGTCATCACCCACCCGCCGGTCGATTACATGTGCGACCACGAGGCGACGAGCCATCTCGTCCGCGACGCCTGCTTCACCGCCCCCGCGCCGAACTACGACACGCGGCGGATCGACCCCGCCCCCCCGCTGGCGCGGATTCCGCACCTCTATTACGTCGACGCGGTCGACGCGATCGACCTGTTCGGCCACCCGCAGCCGGCGCAGTTCGTGGTCGACGTGACCTCCGCCTTCGACGTGAAGGGCCGGATGTGGAACTGCCACGAGAGCCAGCGGGCGTGGCTGAAGCGGCAGCACGGCATGGACGATTTCCAGGGGGCGCTCGAGCGGTGGAGCGCGTCGCGGGGGGCCGTCGTCGGGGCGAAGTACGGCGAAGGCTTCCGCCAGCACCTGGGGCACCCTTATCCGCAGGACAACCGGCTGCTCGAGATCCTGTCGTAGCTCCATTCCGCCGGAATGGACCTCGCGACCGGGGAAGCGGTTGCGGCAAGTCGCGAGCTTCTCGTGAGAACGCGGGTCGGCAGAGCCGGAACCAATCCCGGTCTCTTTGTAGTACGGGAGTCAAGGCGCCCCCCTCCGCGACCTCCGCGCACTCCGCGGTTCGGATCGTTCGGGACGATCTTGCTTGGTGAATTCATTCAACCGCAGAGCGCGCCAAGAGCGCGGAGAAGAACTCGGCTGGCGGACGCGGAACCAATCGAAGGTCGTTCCACCTATGGCTCAACGGTCTTTGTCAGGACGGGCCGCACGCCGGCCGCCGCGGGTTGGCATTGATCGGCTCGACACGCCGGAGGATTTCCGCCACAATGCGGAACTGACGCCCCTTCGCCCGCGTTTCTCGATTTCGGAGCAGACCGCGTTCCGATGAGCCAGCAGACCGCGATCATGGAAAGAGAACCCATCGAAGCGCCGACCGACGCCGAGCCGACCGTGCCGCCGCTGCACGGTCCCGACGATCCGGACCGCCCCGCCGCCGCGCCGGCCGATCCGTTCCACCGCGACGACCTCGCGCTGTTCGACGCCGACGACACGTCGGCGGGGAGCCACATCGGCAAGATGCTGGCGTTCTTCTTCCTGTACACGGTGATCGTGATGACGATCGTCGCCTGGTGGACGCTCGCCGCGATCGACTGAGGCGGGACGGTTGCCAGTAACTGAATTCGCAAGAATTCAGACGGCTCGGGCTCGACCCCGGAGGGGTCGGGGAATGTAGCCACGGGTGGAGCG
>JBBDNU010000085.1:23605-28927 GCA_040877365.1 Planctomycetales bacterium | reverse complement strand
GGGCCTTGGCGCAAATTCCGTGCCGAACGCTATTGGCAAAGCCGGGGGAGAGGGGGACTCTGATAGTCGCCGTGCGGTCGTCGTCGGCAGTGCAAAACCGCTGAGATCTCCCGCGAAAATCGCGTCGCGCGGCCGGGCGGCGTCTCTCGCCGCGCGTTATATTGACGCTCGGAGCGACGCCTCTCGCCGGGGAGGTTCGTTTCCGCGGCGAATCGAGGCGTCGAAACGGAAAGCCAACGATGGGCTTCGAAGCATTCGCGATTCTGCTCGGGTTGGCGGCGCTGGGCTTCCTCCTGGTCTGCCCGGCGCTGCTGATCGTGCTCTGGACGCGGGTCCGCCGGCTGGAAGAGGAACTCGCGCGGGTCCAGCGGACGGCGTTCGCGACGCGGCGGGCGGAAGCGGCGGGGGCGCGCGAAGAGTGGCAGCCGGCGCCTCCGCGGCCCGAGCCGGGCGCGCCCCGCGAGGAGCACCCGGCCGCCCGCGTCGCCCCATTGGACATCTGGCTCGCGGACCAGGAGCCGCGCCCGCAACCGGAGACGGCCGGCGCGCGCGAGCGGGCGCCGGCGCGGGCGGCCGAGTTCGCGCGGAGGGCGCCGGGGGCCACCCCCCCTGCGCCGCCGCGCGCCGCACCCGCGGAGGAAGGCTTTTCATGGGAGGAGCTGCTCGCGGGGAAGTGGCTCACCTGGGTCGGGGCGATCGCCCTCGTCTTCGGGGCGGGGTTCTTCCTCATGTACGCGATCGAGCACGAGTTGATCGGCAAGCGCGGCCGCCTCGCGATCGGGTTCGTCGCCGGCATGTCTTGCTACGCGGGGGGCGCGTACGCGGTGCTGCGGCGATACGACTGGCTTGGGCAGGGGCTGATCGGCGCGGCGCTGGGCATCCTGTACTTCACGCTGTTCGCGGGGTTCAGCTTCTACGATGAACTGATCCCGCAGAAGATCGCGTTCGCCGGGATGATCGCGGTGACCGCTTCGTCGCTGGCGTTCTCCGCGAAGTTCGACGCGCCGGCGACGGCGGCGCTGGGACTGATCGGCGGGCTGGCCACGCCGCTGATGCTCTCCCGCGGCGTCGACGAGCGGTGGGTGCTGTTTCCCTATCTGTTCGTGCTGAACGCGGGGGTGCTCGGGGTCGCGTCGTTCCGGAAGTGGCCGTTGTTGAACGTGCTGGCGTTCGTGGGGACGGTCGCGATCTGGATCGGCTGGTTCGACAGGTACTACGACGACACGAAGCTGCGGGACGCGCTGATCCTGATGAGCTCCCACTTCGTGCTGTTCGCGCTCCTGGCGATCTGGCACAACGTGCTCCGCCGGATTCCCGCCGAGCCGGCCGACTTCTTCCTGATCCTGGCCACGCCCACCGCCTACTTCGCCGGCCTGTACGGCGTGACCCTCGACGATTACGACGACTGGCACGGGGCGCTGGCGCTGGGGATGGCGGCGATCTACCTCGGGCTGGGGCTGCTTGCGCTCCTCCGCCATCCGGCGGGGCGGAAGATCGTGCTGGCGCTGGGGGGCGTGGCGGTCTCGTTCCTCGCGCTCGCCGTTCCGCTGCAATTCACCGGCCACTGGGTGGCGATCGCCTGGGCGGCGCAGAGCGTGGTGCTGTTCGAGCTGGGGCTGCGGTTCCGCGAACCGAAGCTCGAGCGGGCGGGGTTCGCGTTGCTGGGGGTCGTGCTCGCGATTCTCGCCTACTATTCGGTCTTCACGCTCGCCGATCCCGAAGACTTCACGACCCGCTTCACGAAGGTCTCCGCCGAAGAGGCCGCCGCGGAGCGCCCGCTGTTCGAGGTCCCGACGGCGGCGGGACCGGTCTGGACCGACGTCATCAACGGGCGGTCGCTGAGCTTTCTGGCGGCGATCGCGGCGCTGGGGACCATGGCGTGGGAGTACCGGCGGCGGACCGCGGCTTATGCGGGACAGGAGAGTGCCGCGGGTGCTGAGGCGTCGACGACCGAATCGCGCGAAGAGTCGCCGGGCGAATTCGGCGGGCTGCTGCTCGCCGCGGTTCCTGTGGCGCTGCTCGGGCTGCTCCTGGTCGAATCGTTCGCCTATGCGGCGCGGGGCGACTGGCTGACGATGTCGTTCCTCGCGCTCGCCTCGGTGTGGACGAGCGCGGTGGCGTTCGGCGTCGTCGCGTGGAGCGCGCCGCGGTGGGAGAAGCCGCTGGCGATCATCGGCCTCGGCGCCTTCGGGCTGCTGGCGCTGTTTCTCGCGGCGAGCGCTTTCGAGACGCTGGGGGATTGGGGCCGCGACTGGCCGGCGGTGCGGGCGCGCGGGAGCGCCGCGGCCTATTGGCGGCTGATGCTGGTCAATCCCCGTGGGTTCGGGTTTCTCACCGCGATCGCCGCCGCGGCCGGCGCCGCCCTGTGCGTCCTCCGCTCACCCGGCGACGAAGAGCGCGACGAGGCGACGCGACGGCAGCTCGCCGGGACGCTGTTGGCCTTCGCTTACGCGGTGGGCTGGTTGATGCTGACGGTCGAGACGTATGCGCAAGGCGTGATCCGCGGCTGGGAGACGGGGAAGGCGCTGTCGATCACGGCGGTGTGGACGCTGTACGCCACCGCCACGCTCGTCGCCGGGATCGTCTGGCGGTCCGGCCTGCTGCGGCAGTCGGCGCTGGGTCTGTTCCTGCTGACGACGGTCAAGGTGGCCATGTACGACGTGTGGTATCTGGACACGGGGATTCGGTATCTGGCCTTCGTGGGGCTCGGCGTGGGGTTGCTGCTGGCGTCGTGGATGTATCGCCGCTACCGCGAGCGGATCCGCTCGTGGATCGCGCCGGCGCTGCTCGCGGCACTCGTCCCGGCGGGACTCGCCGCACATCCCGGACGCGCGCTCGCGGAGGAACCCACGCCCCAATCGAAGGCGCCGGAGCTGGCGGGCGCGCTCCCCTACCGCTGGCCGGTTTCGCGCGTTCCTTCGGCCGGCGAGGCGGGGCAATCGGGCAAGCTCGCGGCGATCCGCATTCCCGCCGATCTCTACGCCCGCGCGCGAGGCGATCTGGGAGACGTCCGCGTGCTGTCGATGCGCGACGGGGCCACGACGCCGGAAGCCGCGCAGCCGGTCGCGGTCCCTCACGTTCTCACGAGGCCGCGGGACCGGATCGAGCACGTCGAGCGGCCGGCGGAAATGCTGAACCCGTCGCAGGCCGGGACCACGACCGAATTCCTGCTCGTGCCCGACGATTCGCGGGCGTCGACGAACCGCCTGACGATCGACGTCGCCGACGCGGAGCGGAACTTCGTGCGGACCGTGAAGGTGTTCGGCGCGTACTCCGCCGATCCGGACGAATGGAAGCTGTTGACCGACAAAGGCTATCTGTTCGACCGCACGCAGCCGGAAGGCCGGCTGCGGGTCGAGACGATCGATTTTCCACAGGCCGTGTTCAGCCACCTGCGGGTCGCGATCGAGAACTCCGGGCAGCCTCCCCTCGAGCTCGAAGGAGCGAAGCTGCACTTCCACGAGAAGGTTTCAGCGGAGCGCCGCGAGCATTCCTGCCAGGTGGTCTCGCAGGAGCGGACCGAAGACGGCAGACACACGCGCGTCGTGATCGATGCCGGCCACCAGGCTCTGCCGGTGATCGAGCTCGCCCTCGGCATCGAGTATTCCGGAGACTTCTCGCGGTCCGTCGCCGTCGAGGCGGGCGACGGCGAGGAGCGGCTCGAGCGGGTGGCGTGGCGGCCGGTCGGGCACGACGACCTCCTGCGGATCGACCGCCCGGATCTCCGCGCGGACGACGCGCTGCTTGAATTTCCCGAGGCTCCGAGCCGCTGGTTCCGGCTGACGATCGCGGACGGCGATGACCGTCCGCTCTCGATCGCGTCGTGCACGGCGCGGTCGCTCGAGCGGTATCTCGTCGTCGAGCGCGCGGAGGTCGAGCGGCCGGGACGTTCGGTCGCGGTCCACTCCGGCAGCCGCGGCTTGGCGTCGCCGAGCTACGACCTCGCGCGGACGGCCGGCGCGATCGATGTCGCGGCGCTGCCGAAGTTCGACGCGGGGCCGGTCGAGGACAACCCGCTCTACAAAGGTCTCGCTCCGCCGGGCATTCCGTGGAGCGAGCGGCAACCAGCGCTGTTGTGGACGATCACCATCGCGGGGACCGTGGTGCTGGGGTCGGCGGCATTCCTGCTCTTGCGGCGGGCCTCCCGGAGCGACGTCTGAGAGCTTGTGACAGTGCTTCCAGGTTCGCGGCGGCGCGTCGTGCGCGCTCGCGCGTCATGCCCGCGAAGGCGGGCATCCAGTGGCGGGCCGCGCGACGGGCTGGATTCCCGCCTGCGCGGGAATGACGGAGTGGCGTTCTTTGGAGTATTGTGCAAATAACAAAAAGCCGCGGCGGCCCGGGTGGGTCGCGCGCGGCTTTCCTGGACGAACCTCGCGCCGGATGGCGACGGTGGAGTCGCTGCGAGACGGGCGGGGGCCGCGGCTGCGAGGCAGCCGCATGGTGTGGACCCGGCCTACGCGTGTGTGTTTGGTCTCTCCGTCGGGATCGACTGCGCTGAGGCTAGACGGCTTCGGGTGAGCGGCCGGCGGATGCTTGTCGGGCGTGTTTCGTTCGCTGATATGTTCCGGCCGCCGGCTCATAGATCGGCAGGGGACGGCGGAGAGTGTGACTCGATTTCCGGAAAATCCGCCGCAGGGCAGGGCAGTCGCGCGGTCGAACGGCGAACCTGTCGAGCCGTTTCCGCTTCTGCTAAAATGCCGCGCCGTCTTCGTCTCCGCTCTGCTCGTATCTTCGAAAGGAATCGCCGTGCGCTGGTCCCAGACGTTCATTCCCACGCTCAAGGAGGTTCCGGCGGACGCGGAAGTCCCGAGCCATCGGCTGATGCTGCGGGCCGGGCTGATCCGGCAATTGATGGCCGGGGCCTACACCTATCTCCCGCTGGGCTGGAAGGCGCTGCGCAAGGCCGAGGCGATCGTCCGCGAGGAGATGGAGTCGGCCGGGGCGATCGAGCTGCACATGCCCGCCCTGCACCCCATCGAGCTTTACGAGCGGACCGGCCGCCGCGCGGCGTTCGGCAACGTGTTGATCAACTTCCAGGTCGCGCGCGGCGACCGAAAGGTGCACCTCGCGCTGGGGCCGACGCACGAGGAGGTCGTCACCGACCTCGTGGCGCATCACGTGAGCAGCTACCGGCAGTTGCCGCTGACGCTGTTCCAGATCCAGACGAAGTTCCGCAACGAGGAGCGGCCGCGGTTCGGCGTGCTGCGGACGAGCGAATTCCTGATGAAGGATGCCTACAGCTTCAGCACGTCGCTGGAGCAGCTCGACGAAGTGTACCGCCGGCAGTACCGGGCCTATTGCCGGATCTTCGCCCGCGCGGGG
>JBBDNU010000085.1:0-23505 GCA_040877365.1 Planctomycetales bacterium | reverse complement strand
CGAAGTGTACCGCCGGCAGTACCGGGCCTATTGCCGGATCTTCGCCCGCGCGGGGTTGAACTACCTCGCGGTGGAGGCGGAAAGCGGCCCGATCGGCGGCGACGCTTCGCACGAGTTCATGGTTCCCTCGCCGAACGGGGAGGATCGCATCGTTCATTGCAAGCAATGCGGCTATGCGGCGAACCTCGAACGGGCGGAGTCAGGACGCAAGCGGCTCGACGCCGTCACGCCCGAAGCCGACCTGAAGCCGCTCGCCGAGTTGGCGACCCCGGACGTCGGCAGCATCGAGCAGGTGTGCAAGTTTCTCAAGTGCAAACCGGCGCGGATGATCAAGACGCTGATCTACGTCGCCGACGGGACTCCGGTCGCCGTGCTGCTGCGGGGTGACGCGGAAGTCAATGAAGGCAAACTTCGGCGGGCGCTCGGGGCGACGTCTCTCGAACTCGCCGACGAAGCGACCATCGAGCAGGTGACCGGCGCTCCGGTCGGCTTCGCCGGCCCGGTCGGGCTGAAGTGTCGAATCGTCGCGGATCACGACGTTCCGGCAATCGCCGCTCCCATTACCGGCGCGAACAAGAAGGACGCGCACCTGGCGAACGTCCATCTCCGCCGAGACTACGACCTCGAATACGACAACCAGGGCGTCCCGCTCACCTTCGACCTGCGGAACGCCGATGCCGACGATCCGTGCCCGCGCTGTCTGGAAAAGCTGACGTTGGTCCACGGCATCGAAGTCGGGCACGTGTTCAAGCTCGGCACGAAGTACAGCGAGGCGCTTGGTGCGACCTTCCTCGACGAGAAGGAGCAGCGGCATCCGATCATCATGGGCTGCTACGGCATCGGCGTGAACCGCATCATCGCCGCCGCCGCAGAGACGTCGCACGACGAAGACGGCCTGATCTGGCCGCTCGCCATCGCGCCCTACGAGGTGCTGCTGATCCCGCTCAACGTCACCGACGCGGAAGTGATGGCGACCGCCAATCGTTATTACGACGAGCTCCGCGCGGCCGGGGTCGACGTGCTGTTCGACGACCGCGACGCGCGGCCGGGGTTCAAGTTCAAGGACGCGGACCTGATCGGCATCCCGCTGCGGGTCGTCATCGGCGGCCGCGGCTTGCAGGAGGGGCAGGTCGAGATCAAGTGGCGGACCGCCGCCGAACCGGAGAAGGCGCCGGTCGAGGCGGGTGTGCGGCGCGTGGTCGAGATGCTCGCCGCGCGGCGCGCGGAGGATGCGCGGGGCGTGCCTGCTTGAGTGGGGAGGATTCGTTGGTGGCTCATGGATCCCGCGGGGCGTTGCCCGCGGGCTTTCAGCGGAACAGCCCGACCCAGTACGTCCGGCCGTTCACGATCATGTAGCCGAAGCCGACGCGCCCGCCGCTGAGCATGATCGAGTGGTGGGCCGGCGAGTTGATCCAGCCCTGGATCGCGGCCGCCGTCGTCCGCGGGCCTTGGAAGATGATTTCCGGCAGGCCGAGGCTGCTGTGCTGGTAGACGCCGGTCTGCGCCATCCAAGCGGCGTGCCGCTGGGCGGCGAGACACATCTGCGGGTCGATCGCGACCGGGGGCAGGCCGTAGCGAGCCCGCTCCTGGTTGGTCAGCGCGACGAGGTTCTGGATGGTGGGGTGCTGCGTGAGCCAGGCGTGCGGCTCGGCCGCTTTCGCGGTTTGCGCTGGCTCCTCCAAATCCTTCGTCTCGACCGGGGCGGCGTGGGCGGCAGTTCCGGCGAGGAGTACGAACAGAGCGGCCGACGGCAGGAGCGTCTTCGGATCCGGCATGCGAGAAATCCTCCGTGCGTCTCGGTGGAAGGAGGACGGGAGGTCCTCCGGCGGCGGGGGCTCCGATCGCGGCGATCGCAGCGGGAAGGCAGGTCCGTCATGGGGATGCCCGCTTTTAGCACCCGCGGCGGCCCCCTCGCAACTGTTCGCACGGACCGTCGGGACGCACCAGCCAGCGAGATGACATTAGCCCGACGCGCCAGCGAGGGAAAATAACGTGAGCGGCCCGATGACATGCCGCGAGGAAGCCGTCGTGGCGGTTCTCCCTCGCTTGCGCTGCGGGCTAAGGAGAGCCGTCACCGGCGCATGAAAAAGGGCCCGGAACGGCACGTTCCGGGCCCTTCGGTCGGGCGAAAAGAGGATCCGGTTCAGCCCTTTTCGGGAAATTCGTCGCGGGCCGAGTCATCCGCGTCGTCGAACCCGAATTCCGGGGCCTCGTCTTCGAGGATCACGTCGTCTCCGAGGGGGATCGGCTCGATCTGGATCGTGAGGTTGAACAGGGGCACGGCATATGCCTGTTGCGCGGACTCGGCGAACTTTTCGAGCGCGTCCGCCAGCGCTACCCGACCCTGCTCGCGGAAGCATTCGCTGAGCGACAGCCAGGCGTCGCGGTTGTGCGGGGCGGGGATGAGTTCGGCCGCCCGCTGCAGCGGCCCGATCGCTTCCTCGAAGCGGTGTTCGGCCTTCAGCGCCTGACCGCGGAGGAACTGCATCGGCGCCTCGAACGGCCCGTAGTCGTCGAGCGAGTCCAATTCCGCCAGGGCGTGTCTCGGCATCTCGAGATCGAGATAGCCTTCCGCCGCGGTGAGCCGGCGAAGAATCCTGGGGGAAACGTCGGTGAGGGAAAACTGGTGTCGCATTTCCATCCCCGCAGGTTCGAGTCGGGTTTCGCACGGAGCCGCTCTCCATGCCCGCGGAATTGTACGCAAAGCACGTGCCGTCAACTCCCGCGGCGGGCACGAAAGCTCGTATCCGGCGATCACACAATCACTTCCGGCCGATCCGGCCGGCCGGCACGAACGCCGACAGCTTTCCGCACTGTCATTTCTGCCACGCCAAGCGATCATTTCGAGCACATTCCGCGCGATTCGAACGCAGCGAACTTCTCATTTTCGCGCCGCCGCGGATGGCAAGCGGTCGTGGCGTAGCCGCCGGGGATACCGCATAATCCGTGTCGACAGCCGCGGAGCAGGGCGGGTTCGCGCTCTTGCTCCGCCGGTGGGAACGGACGCGCGATTCGACTGGATGCCGTTACCATGCGGTCGCTGTTCATCCGGATCCGGCAACACGCGAAGAATCGCGGCGGGGCGGCGGGCCGGCCGTGGCGGGCGCCGGCGCTCGGCGTCGCCGTCGCCTTCGCGGCCGGAATCGCGCTCGACCGATCGCTGAACCCGGGCTGGACGATGTGGCTCGTCGGCGCTGCGCTGTTATGGGGATGCTGGTTTCTCGCGCTGCGGGCGGGAACAGACCGCGCGGCGGCGATCCTGCTGCTCGCGGGATGCGTCGCAATGGGTGGCGCGCGGCACCATTCGTTCTGGTC
Source organism: Planctomycetales bacterium (assembly GCA_040877365.1). Classification (GTDB taxonomy): domain Bacteria; phylum Planctomycetota; class Planctomycetia; order Planctomycetales; family Planctomycetaceae; genus JBBDNT01. The sequence goes on along the minus strand of JBBDNU010000085.1, from coordinate 20,190 downwards.
GGTGCGATCCGCGTCCGACGTGGCGCGGTACGCGGCGGCGGAACCGCGCCTGGTGCGGCTGACGGGATTGCTCGCCGCCGAGCCGTGGATCAAGCCGGCCGACGCGGAAGCGACCGGGCCGGGGGGCTTGCAGTGCGACCGGACGATCGTGGTCGTCCGCTGCCAGCGGCTCGCCGGCGACGATGGGGAGATCCCGGTGGAGGGGCAGGTCCGCGTGAGCGTGACGGGGCACCTGCTGCACGCGCGGGTCGGCGATCGGGTGGAAGTCGGCGGATGGCTCGGCCGTCCGCCGCCGCCGGGGAACCCGGGCGAATTCGACTTCGCGGAACATCTGCGGAAGCAGGGCGCGAGAGCGACGCTGTTCGTCGAAAACCCGGATGCGGTGCGCGTGGTGGCGGCGGGGGAGGCGTTCGCCGTCCGCCGCTGGTTCGCCCGGCTCCGCGCGCGGTGCGACGCGACACTCGCGCGGACGGTCGCGCCGCAGCGGCTGGCGGTCGCCGAGGCGCTGCTGTTGGGCGACCGCGCCGGGATGACGGGCGACATCCGGCGGGCGTTCGCCGAGAGCGGCATGATGCACCTCCTGGCGATCTCGGGGCTGCACGTGGGAATTCTGGCGGGGTTCTTCTGGTTCGGTTGCCGGCTGCTGGGATTGTCGGACCGGGCGACTTCCGCGGCGGTGATCGGGCTGGTGGTGGGATACGCGCTGCTGGCCGACGCGCGGCCGCCGGTCGTGCGGGCGGCGATCTTCGTCGTCGTCGCGGCGGCGGGGCGGCCGTGGTTCCGGCAGGGGACGATGAGCAACACCCTGGCCCTCGCGGCGCTGGCGGTGCTGGTTTGGAACCCGGCGGACCTGTTCGACGTCGGAGCGCAGCTCTCGTTTCTGGCGGTCGCCGCGATGCTGTGGTGCGGCGCGTGGTGGAGCGAATCGCCGCCGGCGGAGCCGGCGCAAGCGACGGTCCCCGGCGACGAACGGTGGCGGCGGGCGATGCGGTGGGGCCGGCGGTTCGGCCGCGGGTATGCGCTCGTGGGGGCGATCTGGCTGTTCACGCTGCCGTGGGTCGCCGCCCGCTTCAACCTGATGTCGCCGGCGGGTTTCCTGACGAACGTGGTGTTGATGCCTGCCATCGTCATCGTGCTGTGGGCGGGTTATGCGACGCTGTTCGCCGGACTGGTCTTGCCGGAGCTGGCGGGACTTCCCGCGGCGGTGTTCGACGGCGGGCTGGCGGTGCTGCTGGCGGTCGTCGAAGAAGGGTCGCGATGGGAGCTGGGGCATCGCTACGGGCCCGGTCCCCCGGGCTGGTGGCTGCTGGGGTACTACGGGCTGCTGGCGGGGATCGTCGCCGGGCGGGACCGCACAGCCGGAATGCTTCGTGCCGGGGCGGTGCTCGGGGCGTGGACGATCGCCGGTCTGGCGGCGGCGTTCTGGCCGGCGCCGCGGGACGAGTTCCGCTGCACGTTCCTCTCGGTGGGGCACGGCTGCGCGGTGCTGATGGAGTTTCCCAACGGCCGGACGCTGCTGTACGACGCCGGCTCGCTGCAGGACGGGCGGCGGGCGGCGCAGGTCGTGCAGGCGGCGCTATGGCGATCGGGACGGGCGCGGATCGACGGGCTGCTCGTGTCGCACGCGGACATCGACCACTTCAACGGCGGGGCGCATCTCCTGCAGCGCGTGCCGGTCGGAAGCCTGCTGATCGACCGCTCGTTCCTGGACCTGGCGCAGCCGGCCGTGGCACGGTTTCACCAGGGGGCCGAAGCGGCGGGCGTGCCCGTGCGGCTGCTGCGCGCGGAAGACCGGCTGCTGGTGGACGAGAGCGTCGCGGTGCGCGTGCTGCACCCCCGGCCGGGAGGGCCGTTCGCCGAAGACAATGCGAACAGCGTCGTGCTGGAGATCGAGACGGCGGGGCGGCGGATTCTGCTGACGGGGGACCTCGAAGGGGCGGGGCTGGACGCGCTGCTCGAGCGACCCTCCGCAGCGGTGGACGTGCTCATGTCGCCGCACCACGGGGGGACGAAGGCGAACACGCCGGCCCTCGCCGCCTGGGCGGCCCCGCGGTGGGTGATCGTCAGCGGCGACCGGCGGGTCGCGCTCGACCGCTTGCGGAGCGTGTACGGGGCGGAGGCGACGGTCCTTTCGACGGCACACGCGGGAGCGGTGGTGTGCCGCATCGACCGCGACGGGAACCTCGAAGTGCACGCCACCCGCGCGCCGAGTGATGCTGCCAAGCAATGACCGGCGAATGACGACTGGCGTATCGCGTTCGCGACTGGTGTCGTGCGGTGAGAATTGCCGCAGGTTTTCGAGTTCGTCGATGTCTCTGTGCTACCGAAATTCGAACCAAGATACGAAGGAGAGGCGCGCCGTCGCGCGACTTTCGTAGTACAAAGACTTCGGAGCCCTGTCTCTTGCCAGTTTTCGACCACGGATTCCACTGATGGGCACTGATGAGGAAGGAACATCCGTGTTCCATCCGTGCCCATCCGTGGTCAAGACTTGCTTTGGTTGCGGCTCTGCCGAATCTTCGAGGCCGCAGCGTGCTTGACAGGGGAAACCGATGATCTCCCTCGAAAAACTGCTCACTCGGTACTTCCAAGATCGCGACGGCGCGTCATGCCCGCGCAGGCGGGCATCCAGCGGCGGCGCGGACGACGAGTGGATTCCCGCCTGCGCGGGAATGACGGAGTCGCGTTTTTGGAGTACTGTCGCTGTTCGATCAATCGTCCGACCGCATCGTCAATCCATCTCGCGCAGTTCCTGCATCGCGGACTTCAACCGCCGCCGCAGCTCGGCCCACTCCTCGATTGCCGCGTGGAACTCGGCCAGAGCGCCCCCCAACAGGTGCTGCGCCTCCCGGCCCTCCCCCACGGTCCGGTTGAGCGCGAGGAGTTGTGGCTCGACCCGCTCCTTGAGATGGGCGGCGAACGCCCGTCCCGCCTCCTGAATGATGACCGACAATCGGCGGAGCTCGAGCCGATATTCCATCAGCTCCTGTTCGGTGCGGGCGCGGTGGCGCTGCCGTTCCTGGTCCCCCGCGTCGGCGCCGGGATGAGCGTCCACGAGCCGGCCGAAGGGGCTGATCGCCTGGCGGGCTTCGGTGACGGCGCGCTGGGCCGATTCCAGCCCGGCCCGGGCCCGCTCGAACCCGGGCGAGATTTCGAGCGCCTTCTTGTAATGGGCGATCGCCTGCTGGTGGTTGCCCATTTCCAGGTACACGTTGGCCAGGTTCTGGTACGCCTCGACCATCTGCGGAGCGCGGCGGATCGCCTCGCGGTAGGCGGAGACCGCCATCGCGAGCTGCCCGAGGTGCCGCTGCGCGATCCCCAGGTTGTAGAACGCCTCGGGACATTTCTCCATCTGGGCGCCGCGACGGAGGACCTCGACCGCCTTGTCGTACTTCCCCATCCGGTTGTAGACCGCCCCGAGGTTCACGAGGGTCGAGCCGGCCCGCGGGTCGAGCCGCGTGATCCGCGTGAAGTGCTCGACGGCCTGCTCGTAATCGCCCGTCATGAAGGCGGCGGTGGCGAGGCCGCGATGCGCCTCGACGTTCCGCTCGTCCTGCGCCAGCTCCTGCCGGTACAGCTCGATGGCCTGCGCGAACTCGCCGGTGCGGACCAGCCGCGCCGCCGCCTGGCAGAAGTCGCTGCCGTTGCCTTGGCCCGTCATCGGCGAACGCTCCCCGAGGGATGGGAAACCGCTCCCGCCGATTATAAACGCTGTTCCGGCCGCCGCCAAAAGGATTCCGGCGCGCGACGGGGAATTCGTCAGGTTTCGCCCGGCCCTTCGGGGACGTCGCAGACGAGGCTGGCGGAGATCCGCTCGAGGGCCTCGCGCGTTTCTTCCAGATCCCGATCGCTCCCCTGGTAGAGCACGAAGGCCGTCGCGTCCGCCGCCGGGAACGACCGCAAGCAGGCGGTGTTGAGCACGTCCAGGCAGACGAATTCGAGGTCCCGGGCCGCGTTGGGGACTCCGGCGAGCCGGGCCTCGACGGAGTAGGCGTCCAACTCGTCGTACTCCTCGCGGAACGCTTCGACCGCCGAATCGATCACGTCTTCCGGCCGGGGCCGCTCCTCGTACAGCGAAATCGACCAGAACGACGTCCCCTCGCCCGCCACGGTGATGCAGACACCGGCTTCGAGTCGGTCCTCGGCGAGCGACCAGTCGTCGGGATAGTGAAAACGAACGCCGTGGTCCGCATAGAGTTGCATCGCCGAGTGTCTCCGAGGTCAAGAAGGCGGGAGGCATGGCTTGAGAAGTCCGGCCGATTCGACTATACTTGACCCAGTCGACGGGACGCGAGCAAGCTCTTCTCGTTGCCTCATATCTATCCGGAAAGCCTGCCGTCCTGCAACGGCAGCGGCCCCTGATCAGGAGTCCGAGATGGCGTCGCAGCGCGCTGCAGAAGTGGCCGAAGTCCTGTGGGAACTCAAGCGGGCCGGCAAGATCGCAACGTTCACGTTGATCGCGGAGCGGGCCGGTTTCAGCGCCGGGTCGAACGGGCGGACGATCACCACCTGCCTCAAGACCGTCCGCCGCGATTGGCCCCACCTCGAATGGTGGCGGGCCATCAAGGACGACGGGATCATCGAGAAAGGCTCCGAGCACGAGCAGAAGCTCCGCGAATCGGGCTTCGAGTGCGAGGAAGTCGGCAGCAAGAAGGAGCGCCTCGTCGTCAAGGGGATCGAAGAGCACCTCATGTGCTGGCAACTGGAGGAAGAGACGGTCGAATAGCCGCCTCGCCCGGTACGCTGTTGACGATGACCAGCCTTCCTTCGCCGTTCCTGTTCCGTTACGCCTTTCCGGTCGAGCGGCTCGACGCGCTGCCCCGCTCCGGCAAGAAATTGCTCGATCTCCCCGCCGAATGCGCCTTGGAAAATCCCTCCGCGCTTCTCGGCCGCGCCCAGCCGTTCGGCGAGCTGCGCGTCGCGTGGAACGACGGCGGCTTTGGAGTTTCGGCGACCGTCGCGGGGAAGAAGGTTCCCCTGGCCGCCAACCTGCGGCAGCCCGCCGAAGCGGACGGCCTGCAAGTCTGGATCGACACCCGCAACACGCAGTCGATCCATCGCGCCGGCCGCTACTGCCACCACTTCTGTCTGCTGCCGGCCGCTTCCGGCTCCGGGAAGATCGGGGCGACCGTCATCCAGATGCCGATCGCCCGGGCGCGCGAGGAGACGCCGTTCGCCGACGCGGGCCGCATCCGCACGCGGGCGGATGCGACGGGAGACGGCTACCGCCTCGAGGCGTGGTTCCCCGCGGAGACGCTGCACGGCTTCGATCCCGAGGCGAGCCCGCGCCTCGGCTTCTACTACATGCTGCGCGACGCCGAACTCGGCGAGCAGCACCTCACGGTCGGTCCCGAGTTTCCCTTCGCGCACGACCCGAGCCTGTGGTCGACGCTGGAACTGGTCGGCTGAGCAGTCGACCTGATGCGCCGGAGGGTTCGTCCCACCGGTGGTCCAGTCGGGTGTGATCCGAGCGAAGCGCCTCCTCGCAAGGAGCGCCGGTTCCCGCCGCGGGGATAAACCCCGCGGCTCACGGCGCCACGGGCTCGCGCTTCGGTGCCCGCTGCTCCGCCGCAAAGCGGAACTCCCGCGATTCGTGCCGCGTGAACAGCCGCACGATCAACCCCTTGATCTCCATCGTCAGGCTGAACAGCGCCGGGACGAGCACCAGCGTGAAGACGGTCGAGATGAGCAATCCGCCGAGCACGACGCTCCCCAGCCCGCGGTACAGCTCGCTGCCGGCGCCGGGAAACAGGACCAGGGGCAACAAGCCGAGAACGGTGGTCGTGGTGGTCATGAAGATGGGGCGGATGCGGGTCCGCACGCTCTCCAAGATCGCCGCGCGCTGCGTCATCCCGTCTTCGCGAATGTGGTTCAGCGACTGGTGCACGATGAGAATCGGGTTGTTCACCACGGTGCCGATGAGGATGATGAAGCCGAGCATCGTCAACACGTCGAGCTGCTGCGGGAGCTGACCGGTCAGGCCGAGGTAGGCATTCAGCAGATTGAGCCCGAGGATCCCCCCGACCGCGCCGAGCGGCACGCTGAGGATGATCACGAACGGATACAGCCACGACTCGAACAAGGCCGCCATCAGCAGATAGGTGATCAACAGCGCCAAGAGGATGTTGAACCGCAAGGCCCCCCAGGTGTCGCGGAGCTTGTCGGCGGTCCCGGCCAGGTTGATCCGATACCCCCCCTCGAGCTGTCCGCTCTGGTACAGCGGCTGAACGATCTGCGTCTGGATCCGCTCCATCGCGTCCTCGAGCGCCATTTCGGGCGGGGGAGTGACTTCGATCGTGATCGCCCGCAATCGCTCGCGGTGATTGATCTGTTCCGGCCCGCTGCCGGGGTCCACTTCGGCCAACGCGCCGAGCGGCACGGGAAAGGCAACAGCAGGCGTGGCGAGCGGAAGCGACATCACGTCCTGCAAGCTGCCGGCGAATTCCTTTTGCCCGAGGATGGTGAGGTCGATCTTGTCGCCGCCGAGGAAGTAGTCGCCCGCGTAGGCGCCGTCCACCAGCGCATTGACCGCGTAGCCCATGTCGGTGCTGTTGACGCCCATCTCGGCCGCTTGCATCAGCTTCGGGCGAACGTGCGTTTCGGGGCTGGAGAGGTCGAGACTGGGGATGGGGCGGGTTTGCGCCTCGGGCATGATCTGCATGACTTGGCCTCTCGCCTGCCCTCCCAGGCTCACCAGCGTTTCCAATTCGGGCCCGGTGATCTCGATCTCGACGGTGCGGCCGGCCCCCAGCCCCTGCTCGAACAGGCTCGACTGGTTGGCGATGGCGATGGTGCCGGGAAGCTGCGATCCCGCCTCCCTCACGAGCGAGACGAGCCGCCCCACCTGGGAGGGGTCGTGGGCGCGAACGCCCAGGAACACCTGCCGGCCGCGGGCCACGAAGAAGAAGTCCCCGATGACCGGATAGTCCAGCGCGTTTGCCTCCGGGCTGTCGGGATCGACGTCCCAGTACGGCCGCAGGTTGTTCTCGACCGTTTCGCCCATCCGCATCAATTCGTCGAGGTTGTAACCGGGCGGAGGAAGCATGATGCCGAACACGAGGTTGCGGTTGCCGGTGGGCAGGTACTCCACCTTCGGCCAGAACAGGTAACTCAGCCCGACGGACATGCCCACCAGCAGGCCGATGACGCCGACCTGCCGGATGACGCCCCGCTGAATCCACTCGTTGATCGCCACGATGACGGCGACGAAGCGGCTGCTGAATGTTTCGATCGGCCGGACGGCCGCGGCGGCGACGCGGTCGAGCCAGCCGCGGATGCGCCCGGCGAGGCGTCTTCGCGAGGCGGAGCGCGGCTTCCCGTCTCCGGGCTGGCCGTTACGCGAAGGCCCGTCTCCGCCCGGTGCGATTGGATGCGGCTCGGCCGATTCCCCGCCGAACAACCGGGAGGCGGCGACCGGAATGACGGTCATCGACACGACCAGCGACAGGCTGACCGCGGCGCTGATCGCCAGGGCGATGTCCCGGAAGAGCTGCCCCGCCTCCTCCTGGATGAACACGATGGGGAGGAACACGGCGACCGTGGTGAGGGTCGAGGAGACGACCGCGCCCCACACCTCTTGAGTCCCCTTGGCGGCGGCCAGCCACGGCCGCTCGCCCAGCGAATGGCGGCGGTAGATGTTCTCCAGCACCACCACGGCGTTGTCCACCAGCATGCCCACCGCGAACGCCAGGCCCGCCAGGCTGATGACGTTCAGCGAGCGGCCGAGCATTCCCAGAACGAGGAACGTCCCGACGATGCTGATCGGGATCGCCAACCCGACCACGAGCGCCCCGCGGGCGAACCAGAAGCCGGCGCCGATGATCACCGCCAGGCAGAGCGCGAAGAACCAGGGAGAGAGAAAGGCCGAGGCGAGCGCCGTCGCGACGATCAGCGGAATGACGACCAGCGCCCGCACCCCCAGGTGCAGAAACGCCATCAGCACGATCATCGTCAGCGCGCCGCCGATGAAGATGTTCTGCTGCACGAGGTCGATCGAAGAATAGATGTATTCCGTCTCGTCGTACACCTGCGTGAGCTCGAGCCCGGCGTCGGCGAGGATGCCCGCGTTGAGTTCCGCATTCACTTGCCGCAGCCCGTCCATTACGTCGAGCACGTTGGCGCCGGTCTGGCGGATGGCGTTGACGGCGATGCTCGACTCGCCGAACCGCCGCACGAGGCCATCCGGCTTCTTGTGTCCCAGTTGGACGTCGGCCACGTCCTGGATGTAGACCGGCGCCCCGTCCTGGACGGCCAGAAGCTGGTCCTCGACCTGCTCGGGGCTGCGGAACTGGCTGAGCGTGCGGGTGACGTAGCGGCGCTTGCCCTCCCAGTAATCCCCGGCCGAAACGTCCAGGTTCTGGCTGCGGAGCACGTTCCGCACGTCGATGATGGTGAGCCTTCGCGCGGCGAGCTTCTGCGGATCGACGATGACCTGCAGCTCTTCCTCCAGGCCGCCGATGACGTTCGACTGCGCGACGCCCGAGACGCGTTCGAACCGCGCCTCGATGTTGTCCTCGGCGAACCGCCGCAGCCTGGTCACGTCGAAGTCACTGGGAGGAAGCAGCTCCTCGACCTCCGGGCGCTCTTTGGCGAGCATTCGCAGCCGCAGCATCGCCAGCCCGAAATTGTGCGAACTCAACACCCGTTCGAGATCCTCGGCCAGATCCGGATGAGCGGTCTGGAACTCGCGAATCCGCTCGTTGGACGGCCGCCGGGCGCTGAGGATGAACCAGGCGATCGGGCGGTCGCTGGCGTTGGCGGTGCTGATGACCGGCTTGTCGGCGTCCTCGGGGTATTGCGGGACCTGTTCGAGCCGCCCGATCACGTCCACCACGGCCTTCCGCATGTCGATGCCGACGAGGAACTCGAGCGTGATCTTCCCCGTCGAGTCCATGCTCTCGGAGGTCATCTCGGTGACCCCCTCGACCCCCTTGAGCTGCTCTTCCTGCTCGACGACGATCTCCCGCTCGATTTCCTGCGGGCTGCGCCCCGGCCAGCGCGTCTCGATCGTGATCGTGGGGGTCTGCACCTCGGGCGTGAGCTGCATCGGCATGCGGCCCATCGCCACGAGACCGAACAGCGCCACCAGCAGCACGCCGACGCTGATTTTGACCGGATTGCGGAGAAATGACTGGATGAGTTCCATGCTACCGGCTTCCGCCTCCCGAGTCGGACCGATTCTTCGCGGGATCCTGAGCCGCGTGGCGCGCCGTGTCGGGCTGCGTTCGCTCCAGCGGCCAGCGGACCACGGGTGGCTGCCCTGCGTCGGGCGGCCGAATTCGCTCGTTGCCGCGCACGACGACCCAGTCGCCGGGCTTCAGGTCTCCTGCGACGCCGAACGATTCCTCGAAGGCGATGCCGAGCGTCACCGGGACCCGTCGGGCCGGACCTTGCCGGAAGGCCTGCGCCGAGTTCTCATCTTGAACCGTCTCGACGGACGCGCGATCGACGACCCACACCTCGGGCTGCTTCCCGCCGAGCACCACTGCGTCCTTGGGGACCAACATCGCCTTCGTTTTCGGACCAGTCGGCAACATGACGCGGGCGAGCATGCCGGCCTTCAGCAGCGGCTCGTCCTGTTCGATGCGGTTCTTGAGCCGGACCTTCACCGGGAACGTCCTCGAGCGCAAGTCCGCCTGCGGAACGACGCTCGCGACTTCCCCGTCGAACAGTTCCTGCGGGAGCGCAGGGACTTCCACCCGGACCGGCATCCCCCGCCGGACGAAGGCCGCCTGCGACTCGACGACGTGCGCCTGCACGTCCACCTCGTCGAGGGCGACCACTTCCGCGACCGGATCGCCGGCGCTGACCCACTCCCCGACCTCGGTGTGTTCGGCGATCACATAGCCGTCGAACGGCGCCTTCATGCGGTGCTTCCCCATCTGGTCTTCGAGACGATTCACCGTCTCCTGCTGCGAGAGCATGCGCGCGGCGGCCTGGGCGATCCGCTCCTTCCTCGGGCCGGCCACCAGCAGTTCGTAATTGGCCTTCGCGGAAAGGTGGCCCTGCTCCGCCTCGACCAGCGCGGAGTGCGTTTCCTCCAATTGCTCCCGGGTGACGGCACGGCCCTGCTGAAAGAGCTGATCCATTCGGCTGTGCCGCGAACGGGCATATTCCGCGCGGGCGCGGGCGGATTCCGTCGCGGCGCGGGCCTGCTCGACTTCCTCGGGACGCGAGCCGTTCTCCAATTCGGCCAGCTCCTGCTTGCGGAGTTCGAGTTCCGCCTTGGCGGTTTCGACTTCGAGCCGGATGGTTTCGGTGAGAAGCTGGGCGAGCGTTTGCCCCTTTCGAACGCGGTCTCCCTCATTGACCGGGAATTCGAGCACGCGCCCCGCCACCGCGCTCCCCACGACGCTCGACTTCAAGGGCGTCACCGTGCCCACGAACGTCTGCCCGCTCGAGATTTCCCGCTCGACGACCTCGGCGACCGCCACGGGGGACGCGGCGGGCGGCTGGGCCAGCGCGACCCCCGAAAGCGTCGCGACCGCGAGCAGCGCGAGCGGGAGAATGCCGATGGTTCGCACGATGGGCCTCGTGTCGTATCGAGAGAGAGTCACGCGATGATGACTGGAGGAACAGGGGCCGCGGGGTTTGTACCCGCGGCTCATTAGACGGTCGCGTCCGCGGGGACTTCCGCCGCCAGGTTCGCGCGGATCGCGCCGCACAATCGTTTGAACAGCCGCAGTTCTTCCGCCGAGATCCCTTCGATGGCCCGCGCCCGCACGCGGCGACAGCATTCGACGCAGCGGTTCCAGACCTCCTGCGCCTTGAACGTCGCGCGAATCCGCTTCCGCCGGCCGTCCTGCGGACAGGGATAGCGCTCGAGCCAGCCGTCCCGTTCCATGCGGCTGAGGATGCCGGCGAGCGTGGGGGCCTCGACCGCCATTCGCTCGGCCAGCTCGACCTGCGACTGCTCCCCTTCGAGCGCGATCCAGGCGAGGACCTCGAATTGACGGTAGGTGATCCCCTCGCGGGAGAGTTCGGCGTCGAGAGCGCGGCGCATTTCGCGGGCCGTCAGGTGGACCCAGCAGCCGACGCTCTCCTCGAAGTCGTATTCCAGCACGGCGGCCCCCCCGGCGAGTGAAGAATCGTTAGCACGCTAATCGAGTCGACCCATCATAGGGGCAGGCAGCGGGAATAATCAAGGGGCTGAGCGGGCCTACGCCGGCCGCTCCCCTGCGCGCAGTGTGGGGGGTCGTACAGGTCCGAATCCACCACCTCCAGTGTATCATCCGCCCATGCAGCGATGACGCGGAACGGATATTCCGAACCGTCATGAATCCTCCACTCATCCGCGAGCGGCCGGTAAAGCTCGTGAAAGTTGCGAAGCCCCGCGGCGAACCGCCGGCGAATGTCCGCCTCGGGCACGTAATGTCCCCCCTGTCGCACGCGGTTGGCGATGCGGGCGATCGCCATCTCGGCATTCGGCAGCTACAGGAAGAACAGCGTCACCCGATAGCCTTCCCGCTTCATTCGCGAAAGCCGCGAAAGGTACGCGCGGCCGGCGAGCGTCGTTTCGAAGCCGAAGTCCTTCTGCGCCGCCGTCAGTTCCTTCATTCGTTCGAGCATCAACCGGGCGGCGGCGATGTTCTGCGACTCCGGAGCGAACGGCGACAGGCCGGCGGCGATCAGGTCGGCGTTGAGGAACTCGCGGCAATCGGCGAAGTGAGGCAGGAACTCGGTCGCGAACGTCGCCTTCCCGGCGCCGTTGGGGCCGGCGATGACGTAGACGGTCGGAACCGGCGGCTCGTCGATCGGCATCGGGCACCCGCGTGAGAGTCACGAATCACTCGCTGACGGACTCGCCGCCGAGCAGACTGAAGAAGCTCGCCGCCCGCGCGACCTTGCCGTACCGCCGAAGGACCGTCCGGCCGTACGACGCCTGGCTCTCCTGCTTCCGGGGCCACACCAGGACGACCGGCGTGGCGACGATCAACGTCGCGGGAATCAGCAGCAGGAAGAAGAGAAGAATGGCGAACTTGATGAATTTGACGACGATCTCGGCGACCTCGGCCATCGGTGTGGCTCTCGCATGAGGTGCAGGGAGCGGTGATTCAGCAACGCCAACTCGGAGAACCTGCACCGTCAGGCGGGACCGGCGCGTTCGAAGGGATCGGTCACGTCGAACCAGAAAGTGGTTCCGTCTTCGCATTCGATGAGGTCGAAGGTTCGATCGCCCTCCTGGATCAGGGCTTGGCTCGCGACGCTCTTTTCGAAGTACTGCACGATATCGTATTCGTCCGTCGTTCGGAGCACGAGGTACGGAGCGTCCCGCGTTCCATTTCCAGTGGAAGCAATTCCCTCGCAGCAGGCGGCCGCGATCATCCGATGGGCGTCAGCGCCTTGAGCGTCGCCCAATTCCCGTACGACGAAGCAGAGCATCGAGTGGGCGCGGGGACTGAGCAGCAGATTCGGCATCGCTTCGGTGAGCAGCGTGCGGGCTTCCTGCCACCGGCCTTGATCGATCAGGGTATGCGCGTGCATCAACTCCGCTGAGTACGGATCGTAGACATCGGATTCGACGATCCGTTCGCGAATCGCCAGAAAGTTCTCCCTGTTCGGCGATTGCAGAAACTGCATGAACGATTCTTGTTGCATCGCCCATCCTCGATTTCTCGATACATTCATCGAACAACGGCTCGGCGGGATGCGTCGGCCACGAGCGATGAGCTAATCCAGCTTCCGCTCGCGGATCCAGTCGGTGTGGAACGTCCCTTCCTGGTCGATGCGGCGGTAGGTGTGCGCGCCGAAATAGTCCCGCTGGGCTTGCAGCAGGTTCGCCGGCAGGCGGTCGCGGCGGTAGCCATCATAGTACGAGAGCGCGGCGGCGAAGCCGGGGACCGGGAGGCCCAGTTCCACCGCGGCGGCGACGACCCGCCGCCAGCTCGGCTGCGCCTGGTCGATCGCCGCCTTGAAGAAGTCGTCGAGCAGCAGGTTTTCGAGGTTCGGGTTCTTGTCGAAGGCGGCCTTGATGTCCTCCAGGAACCGCGAGCGGATGATGCAGCCTCCCCGCCACAACAGCGCGATGTTGCCGTTGTCGAGTCTCCAGCCGAACTCCTCGGCGGCCGCGTCGAGCTGCACGAAGCCTTGCGCGTAGCTCACGAGCTTCGAGGCGTAGAGCGCCTGGCGAACGTCCTCGATGAAATCACCCGGCATGACGACCGCCTGATCGAAGATCGTGATCGACTCGGTCGTTCCATCCGACTTCCTGAGCGTCGCCTTCGTGCGCGTTTCGAGGTGTTCGACTTCCGTCACTTCCCCGCTCACAACGAAGCCGTCCTTTCCGAACTTCTTGACCGTGAACGTCTCCCCTGCCCGCAAGTCGTGTCGGCGGCCGGGATACTTGCCATCCGGCCCCGAGAGCACCTTCGCCGCCCGCACCCGCGCCTCCTTCTGCGCCGACAGGCAGCGGGCGTAGACCGCTTCGGTGATCAGCGTGGTCGGCACGCCGAGATCGAGGGCGTGCTGGCTCATCCACTTGCCGGTCCCCTTCTGCTGGGCGGTGTCGAGGATGCGGTCGACGAGATGCTCGCCGGTCTCGGGATCCTTCACGGTGAAGATGTCGCGGGTGATCTCGATCAGGTAGCTTTCGAGCTCTCCCTTGTTCCAGTCGTCGAAGACGCGGTACAGCTCTTCGTTGGTGAGGCCGAGGGCGTGCTTCAAGATGAAGTACGCCTCGCAGATGAGCTGCATGTCTCCGTACTCGATGCCGTTGTGCACCATCTTGACGTAGTGCCCCGCCCCCGCCTCGCCGACCCATTCGCAGCAGGGGATGTTGCCGTTCGGCCCGACCTTGGCGGAGATCGCCTGGAAGATTTCCTGGACGTGGGGCCACGCGGCCTTCGATCCGCCGGGCATGATGCTCGGCCCCTTGAGCGCCCCTTCCTCGCCGCCGGAGACGCCCGTGCCGAGGTAGAGCAGCCCGGCCTGTTCGACTTCTTTGGTGCGGCGGTTCGTGTCGCGGAAGTCGGAGTTCCCGCCGTCGATGAGGATGTCCCCCTTGTCGAGCAGGGGCATGAGCTGCTCGATGAGGGCGTCGACCGCGGGGCCAGCCTTGACCATCAGCATGATTTTGCGGGGCGACTTGAGGTTGGCGACGAGGTCTTCGAGGGAATGATACCCCTCGACGCGCTCGGGCGTCCCCTCGTGGACGACGTCCCGCGGGCGGTCCTTCAGTTCGCCGACGAACTCGTCGGTGACGCTCGCCGTGCGGTTGAAGACGCCGACCGAGTACCCGCGGTTGGCCATGTTGAGAACGAGGTTCTGGCCCATGACGGCCAGGCCGATGAGGGCGATGTCGTGTTGCATTGTCAGTGGTCGGTGGTCAGTGGACAGTGGTTAGCCGCGACTCGAAGAGGAGCGCGTTTGCCGCGCGCCGCCTACTCTTGAAACTCCTTGAAGAACCCGAGGTCGAGATCATAGGTGGTCCGCGGCTTGAGGCCCAGTTCCAGCTTCTCGAACAGGTCGATCAATTCCTCGCCGCCGATCAGTTCGATGGGCGGAACTCCGTCTCGGACCGCCTCGCGTTGCGCCTCGGCGGAGAACGAGCCGGTCGTGAGGATCATCCCTTTGTCGGCGCGTCCGCTCATCGCGCCGCGGAAGTCGCGGACCTGGGCGGAACCGACGGCGGCCTTCCAGCGCTTGCACTGGAAGAGCACCTTGAAGGTGACGAAGTGGTTGACCTTCAGCACGCCGATCCCGTCGATCCCGCCATCGCCGGACTTGCCGGTGACGGTGACCGGCTCGAAACCGGATTCGCGCAGGAGGCGCTGACACAGACGCTCGAATCCGGCTGGCGGAAGTGCAGCCATGAGCTCGAGCAACTGCTTCGTGTACGGCTCTTGGCCATCCCTCTCAAGTACGTCCTCGTCCGGATCCGCGATTTCCTCTGCAACTTCGGAAATCGCTGCTCTACTCTTTTGAGTATTCCGTTGCACCGAAAGGAGGAGCTTGTGGACTTCTCTATCGGAAAGAGCGGCTGTTTTCCTGCCCTTCTCGGTCAACGTCCAGACGCCGCGTTTGGATTTATCGAGGTAGCCCGTCTTGACCAGATATAAGCGTGCCCAGGCAACTTGGTTTTCGAATACCGGGCGTCCGTCCTTCCTGGTTCTATCGAGTTCTGAATCGTCAATCGCTAGATCTTGCGCCACTTTGGAATACACTTCCGTCGGACGCGCGGAACCATCCAAGTGCTTCAGTGCCGCGAGCACCGGGTTGATGTATCGGGCAACCTTCTGGGCCACGACGCGATCTCCAGAGAGTACGGGGAGGGCAACGCCGGAATTCATTCAGCCGGGGGAACTTCGACCGATTCACCGAAAACGGCTTCGACAGATCAGGTCTGACCGATAGAATATCGTATCGGACAAGCGGTGATCGGTTCGGACGGTTCCTCGCGGAGTGACAGCCGATGGTTTCATTGACGATCCAAATCGATGATAACGTGGCCGAAGCGCTGCGGGAAATGGCTCGGGAGCGGAATCGGTCCGAAGCGGACCTGATTCGTGACGCGATCGCCAACTACGCGCGGTCGCCGGCGAAAGTGCCGCCGAAAGGAATCGGGCAATACCATAGCGGCCGTTCGGACGTCGCCGAGAACGCCCGCGCGATCCTTCGCCAGGCGGTCGAGGACGGGCAATGGCCGTGATCTGCGACACTGGAGCGATCTACGCCCTTTACGACGCCGACGATGCGCATCATGTCCCGGTCCGCGAGGCATGGGACTCGGAATCGGGGCCGTTCGTTTTGCCCATGACGCTCCTGTCGGAAGTCGATTACCTCCTCCACACGCGCTTGGGCATCGATGCCGCTCTGGACTTCGTGGAGAGCGTTGAAAGCGGCGCATTCGTCCTCCAGCCGCTGCTTGCCGACGACGTCACCCGTTGCCGCGAATTGATGAATGACTATCGCGACCTGGTGCTCGGGCTGGCTGACGCCTCGATCGTTGCGATCGCCGAGCGGTTGAATTTGCACCGGGTCTTGACCGTGGACTTGCGCCATTTTCGCACGGTCCGCCCGAAGCACGTCTCGCACTTTCTACTCGTGCCGGCGGATTCGAGGGCGTGAATATCGATCGAGAACGACCCGCATTACGCCCCTCGGGAACGTACCTGCTTCATCGCCTCCTCGATCGCTTCGTCGATTTCCCGGTCGGAGATCCCTTGCTCGGCAGCATGCGCTTCCGCCCGTTCGAAGACCCGTTCCAGACCGGCACGCGCCTCGGCGCGCACATCGTCATCCGGCGGGGCGTCCGGGGTGAAAACCATTATGAACACCTGGTCGGTATCTTGAAGCGGCTGTCCCAGAGCGTCTTCGAGCCAGCGCTTCTCGGATCGGTCGATGTCCGTTACTTTGCGCGCCGTGGCGTTCATGAAATTCACTCTATTCCATCCAACAGGAGCGGGCAACCTCCGACGAACGTGTCGGGATCGCGGTGAAGGCGGAAGCCGGCTTCGCCCGAATGGACCAAACCGCGCGGCTTCGGCTGAGACTCCAGCCAGTCCCACAGCAGATACACGATGCGGGCCTCGATCCAGCTATGCCAGCGGTTCCTTCTGGTCACCGGCTTCTCCCACAATCGCCCGCGGATCAGCATCCGCTCCATGCCGTCCTCCGGCAGGGCGAGGAACTCCTCGGCGGTCATCAGCCGAGAGGAAGTTTCGGTCGCGGTGGCCATGTTTCGATCTCGCTCGGTGCCGGGAAGCTTCGGGGAGCGGGCGGGGATCAGCCGAATGGATCGGCCGGCGCGCTCCATTGTAATGCGGGCGCTACGCGAGGCGAAGCGCGTTCGCAGTGCCGACTGAAGTCCGCACTACGAACCCTTGCGCGAGCAGTCATGCCTTCCACGGCGGCTGCTCGGGGAGGTAGGCGTCGAACTCGCGGATGAGTTCTTCCTCGTACTTGCCGGCGAATTCGCCCTTGAGGAACTTGTCGCAGGCTTCCTCGAAGAAGCGTTGCCAACTGGCGTCTTCGTTGCCCGGATTGATCGGGTAGAAGAGCGCGCCGTTGGCGCGGGCGGCCTGCATGTCGCCGGGGGCGTCGCCGATCATCAGCACCCGCGACTTGTCGTAGCCGTGCGATGCCGCCTGTCCCAGTGTCTGCTTCTTGCTCCCCGCCTCCTGCCCGCAGATGGCGGCGACGAAGCGGGCGATGTCGTGCTCTTCCCACTCCTTCTGCAAGGCCGCGTTCGGCGTGGCCGAGCAGACGATCATGTCGGCCGTGTCGGCGAGCTTTTCGAGGCTCTCCCGAACGAAGGGGAAGGGCGGTACGCCATGCACGATGTCGTCCACGGTCGCGTTGACCGCTTGCGACCACTCGAGGGCGAGGGCGAGGTCGGGATCGCGGGTGCGTTCGACTTCGACCTCGAGGGCCGGGTTGCCGAGCTTCGTCTCGCGCTCCATCCAGTCGCGGACGCCCTTGAGTTTCGGGATCTTCACGTGCCGGGCCTGCACTTCGGGCCGTTCTTCGAGCAGGTCGAGGGCCATCGTGAGCGCGGGGAAGCGGTTGATGCCCCGCCACTTGGAGTACAGGTTCACGAACTCGGCGCACTGCCGGGCGTACTTCGAGACCGGCTGCAACGAAAAATGCTTGACGATGTTGGGGATGAAGCACTCCTTGTGCTTGATCTCCATGGTGTCGAAGGCGCAGCCGTCGGAATCGATGCCGATGAGGAAATCGTGCCGGCGTTCGAAGGTATCGATGTGGGACACGGGTGGATAGTGGATAGTGGGTAGCGGGTAGTGCAGACAAGCGCGCCCGCGGCGGCGGGCGAGATATCGCGGGCGGGTATCATAGCCGATCGCGCTGGCGCATTCACGCCGAACCGCGCGCTTCCGCGAGCCGCTTCACGAATTCGGCGTGCTCGCTCGATGCCAGCCCCTCATCAAGAACGTCCAGCACGCGATCGAGGCGGCTGGCGAGCAGCGATGGCGAGTCGAGCCAAAGCCCCGGCAACACGCGACTGCGGTGGATGCCGTCCTCGTCCGGCGGTAGATCGACGAATTCGCCCTCGACGAGTTCGAACCAGACGACGCTCCGCTCGAGCACCTTCCATACCAGATACTCGCGGACGCCGCTCCGCTGGTAGGCGTCGAACTTGTCGTGCAGGTCGAAGCTGGCGCTACTGGCGGCGACTTCGGCGACGAACTCCGGCGCGCCGACGAGATAGCCCTCGTCGTTGACGCGGCATTGCCCGCCGCGTTCCGGGGCGATCAACAGGCATCCGTCGGGTTGCGCGTCGTCGAGCGGATCCTCGACGGTCGCATCGACGCCCCCCTCGATCCCCGGCGTGAACGCCTTGTAGTGCATCATCCAGCCTTGCAGATCTTGGTGCGGCTGGCCGTGCTCGCGGAACCGGACGGCGGCTTGCATGAACACGCTCCCCCCGAATCGCTCGGCCCGCTTCAGCCCCGGCATGTTCGCCCATCGCCGGCGAAACTCGTCGCGCGGCAACCGATCGCCATTCTCCAGCGGCGGGATCGAGCGGTCCACCGTGCGGATCGAAGCCCGTGGCTTGATCGTGGCTTCAATGAACACCCTGCCGCCGATCAACTCCGCCTTCTTCAAGCGCGGCATCGCCTCCCAGCGGCGAAGGAACTCCTCGCGCGACAGGCGATCGCCATGCTCGAGTGGGGGGACCGTTGCTGCGATCGTGGCGGTTTCGTGATTCAGGACGGTCTGCATGAGACACTAGCAACGATGTTGGAGTACGATTTCAACGCTCTTGAGTTTTTGCCACGGCGGCCCCGACGCAATTCCAGGCGTCCGGCTATCCACGCGGGCTTCTGGTGCCTCTTTACCGAAGGGCGATCATTCGTCCTCCAAGGGAGGCAAGTCCACGAAAAACGTTCTCGCGTCCCGAAGACCTCTTTCGACACCCCCGAAGTAGTCGGCGCTGTAGATATCGGTCAGCTTGCCGTCCTTGAACACCGTCAAAATATTCGAATAGCCCGGATTATTAAGGTCGAACGACTTCGTCGAACCGTAGAACTTGAAAGCACCCGCCTTCACTTCGCCAGACTCGATCGGCTTACTCTTGAGCACCTCCTCGACCTCCTTCTGGGTCATTCCGGTCTTCAGGCGGGCCGCGTTGAACTGATCACGAAGGACGACCATCTGCTTGTATTCTTCGAGCTGTCGCTTTTCGATTGCTCTTCCAAAGATGAGACCAAGTGCGGTAAGTCCCGGATCGACGCTCGAGGGCGGCGCAGGAGCTGCCTTGGCCTCCTTCTCCAAGTCCGCGATCGTGACGGCCTCGGCCTTGTATCCCTGGACGAGCCTGGGATGCTCGCCGACCTTCGCCGTCAGTCCTGGGGGAGAGTCCGGCCATCGAACAAATTTCTCAAAGCGACCGTCAACAAAGATCGCCCACACGAACATCCCATGGGGCAACTGCGATGGTCCGCCAAACAAGCCGAAGCTAATGGCGCTGACGTTCTTTCCTTCGATTTCGCCGGCCTCCGCGAAGTTACCCCACCAGTGGAGATCCTTCAGAATCTCCTCCATCGGCCGTCCCTTCCGAAACTTCTCGTAATCGGCGGGGACGAGAACATAGTCTGCCGACTGAAGCCGAGCGGGTTCCTTCTCAGGCTGCGCTTGCGGCGCGGCGGCATCGGCCCCGGCCCCGCCCCCGGTGGCCGGTTCGGACCCGGTGCATCCCAAGACACAAATCAGCGCGAGCGAAATGAACGA
This sequence comes from Planctomycetales bacterium, assembly GCA_040877365.1. Classification (GTDB taxonomy): domain Bacteria; phylum Planctomycetota; class Planctomycetia; order Planctomycetales; family Planctomycetaceae; genus JBBDNT01. Next base: position 501 of record JBBDNU010000085.1, on the reverse strand, counting down.
AGCCTCGTACTTCAATGGGAACAGACACTGCGGCGACATCTTGCGACTCCTTCTGTCAAGTACAGTACGTATGTTCGAAATCGCCCGCCTGTCGCATCCTCAGAACCAGCAGATTGAGACGACGCGCCTCGCGATGCCGCGGATCATTTCCGATCAACGGACGACGCCGCCTCCTTGCGATGCGCGCGGTAGCGAACGCTTTCTTCCGTCAATTCGTTGATCGTCCGCCGCAGTGATTGCAAGGAAAGATCACGAGTGAACGACGGCGGATCCTGCTCCCGTTCCCGGAAGTGCGCTTCGAGGCTTTCGAGCTTCGTCTGTGTGTTTCGCAGTTGTTCTTCGTTCCGAATCATGACGACGCGCCTCGCGACGCCGTGGGATGATGTGCCTGGAAGACCGCGATTTCCTCCTTGAACTGGTTGATCGTCCGCTTGAGGGAACGCAACGTCACTCGCCGCGCCCACGACGGCGGACCCTCTTTCTCTTGCTCGTAGCGTTCTT
>JBBDNU010000084.1:0-5418 GCA_040877365.1 Planctomycetales bacterium | reverse complement strand
AAAGCCCCGTTGCAGTGTTTTACCGCGAAGCGGTTGCACAGCAAAGCCCAGGGTTGCTCGCGCAGCGAGCGCACCCTGGGTTGCCGTCCCCACCATCCCCCCCCCCCGACCCTGAAGGGGTCGCACAACCACTCGATGCAGGTCGATCCGGTCTTGTGGAACCCTTACAGGGTTCGCTCTTCGTGGCGTCCTCCAACCCAGGGTGCGCTCGCATTCGCTCGCGACCCTGGGCTTTGGTATGCAACCCTTTCAGGGTTGGTCCGCAAGAGGAACAGACTGGGCAGCCGCCCGCGATGACTCGGATTCCTCCCACTCCGCGCGGATCTCAGCATCGATCTCGTCGCGGTGATCGAAGTAGAAGAGCATGGCGGCGTGCGCCTCGGCCGGACGCAGGTACGGATGATGGCGGCACATCTCCTCGACCGACCAGCCATGCGCGATGTGGTCCATCGCGATCTGCGCGACACGGACGCGCGGCACGCGCTCCAGCCGCGCCGGCCCATCGGCTGGCGTCTCGATGTGCGGGTACTTCATTTCGACGGGCATGGTCGCACTCCTCCGTTCGATCGTCGATTCTAACAGGGGAGGACCGGCCGGTCACACCGCCGGAACCGATCGGCCGCTGGTCATCGAGTCAAACCAGGCGGAGCGGCTGGATGTTGCAGGGAGTGGAGGCTTCGGTTGGAATGGAAAGCGGAAGGCGTGCCCTCTTGTTGCTGGCGCAACCCCGACGCCTGATCGGCGTCGGGGCCACCAAGCCTCACGAAGAGACGAGCAACCGCCACAGTGCGCCGACACCGGCGATGAGCAGCAGGACGACTCCAGCGACATATGCAGCAATTGCAATTGGGACGACGATCGCAGCGGCGCGAATCAATCCGGAGGCCCACCGTTCTTGGCGGGCAAGCGGACGTAGAAGGGCGAGTCCTGAAAGATTCGACGCCCCTTGCGCCGTTAGCCCGCCGAGTACAAGAAACAGACCCGTCCATGCTCGTGATACTTCAAGATTGAGAACAACAACGATCGCGATGACGGAGGCGATCATCGACACGCACGTTGCTCGATTCGCGCGGCGCTCCTCAAGCAGCAGACGGTATTCTTCCGAAACGTCATCCATCGTGTCATCCCTCGAAGCGCTACTTTACCCGATGAGTGCTCGATCTCGCAGATACTCTGCAACGCCCGCAAATCCGGGAAATAGTCGCGCGGCCGTGATCCCGGAGTACCGTTCGAGGAAGAATAGAACATGCGAGGCCTCAGAAATCGGCAATGTGTATCGGCAGAATAACGGTTCTGACAACGCGGCTCTCTCGTTCGAGGTCAACTCATGGTCGAGAATCTCGTCGAGAGAGCGGCGATCAACGGGTTCCACTCTGCTCAGTATTGGCCAATGCCAAAGTGTGAATAATCCAGCTTGAGCACGCAGATTCTGATTCATCGCTGCGGGAGCAGTGATCATGCGGAGTTGCTGCAACAGAATTCCATCACGAATCGAAGCAAGACCGTCGATATGAAAGGCCCATATGGCGAGTCGCACGTGCATCGGCTGTTTCTGCTGCAAGTCGAGTGCAGTTCGTGCCGCGAAGTACATGGCGGCGAAAGGCGATCTGGTCCAGTCCAAGAGTCGGGTTGGTACTCCATAGTGCTGGGCGAGACCGAGCAGCGACCACAAGCGATGATCCGGCCACTCGAGTAATCGAGTGATGTCGCTGAAGTATCTCATCGCCAGTCTCCGAGGAGTCAGCGCATCTCGTAATTCACGCGTCTCCTCGGGAAGCGGAAGTCCCTCCGCATCCGCAGTTTCAAAGAAGCGGGCCAAGGCCAGGAATTCGCTGGAAATTTGCACCTCCAGTGGAGCGCCTGTATTGGACCATCCAGCCAGGTCCAATAGCTTCTGGTGATTGTCGATCCGAAGAGCCGATGGAACCAATCTGAAATCGGTGCTTCCAACACCGCGAAATATCCAATCGCCGAGATTTCCCAAGTGCGACGTCGGGCCGATATTCGGGTCGATCAGCTGGATTGCAGTTTCAAGATCAACATACTTGACAAGTGGGTGCATAGTCGCGTCCGCTGATATTCCGTCACGCTGCGAAGCGCACGCCGTGGTACCGGCAGAGGGCGACCGCCGTCGCGTCGGCGACGTCGTTCGGGGAAAGGATCTGCTTCAGCTCCGCCGCGGGGTGGCTGGGGCGCTCTTCGGGTGTCTTGACGGTAAGACGTTCGTTCGCGCAATCGGTGTGGATGAACGGAAGCCTCGATCGCCCCAGCCGGGCGGTGCGCGGCGCTCTATAGTGTCTTGCGCGAAGGCTGGGCCAAGGCTCGTTCGCGTTCATCAGTTTCTCCCGCGCCCTCGGGTCGCTCGTTTATCCGCCGCGTCGATCGCTCCAGCCACTCGACCGTGGACGCGGTTATTTCTCCCGCCGCCATGTCGTCCCGTCCGGGCGATCCTCGAGGGTGACTTTGAGTTCGTTCAAACCGTTGCGGATCGCGTCGGCGATGTCGAATTGCTTCGACTTGCGGGCGATCTGGCGGACTTCGATCAGCAGGCTCATCAACTCGCCGGCGAAGGCGTCGTCCGCGGCGGCGGGCGTTTCCAGCGGGCGGCGGAAGACGCCGAGGAGGTTCGACAGCTCCTTGAGGAGCGTCATCGCCGTCGTGACCGCCGCGAGCTGCGCTTCGCCCGGCTGCGCGCCGGCGTCGAGCTTGTGCTGCGCGACGTAGGCGTTGATGCAGCGGCGCATCTCGTAGAGCACGCCGATCGCGCCGCCGGTGTTGAAGTCGTCGTCCATCGCTTCGAGGAAGCGGTCGCGGAGGGCGGCGAGTTCCTGGAAGAACTCCGCCGGTTCGCCTTCCAGCTTCGTCGTCCGCTCGCGCGTGGTCGGGGCTTCGATGGCGTGGAAGTCGCGGCCGGTGATGCGTCGATACGTCTCGAACAGCCGATAAAACCCTTCCAGCCCCTTGCCGGTTTCGGCGATCAGCTTGTCGCTGAACTCGATTGGGCTGCGGTAGTGCGTGGCGAGCAGGAAGAAGCGGACCGTCTCGGGGTGGTGCGTCTCGAAGAGCTGCTTGACCGAGGCGGCCCCCTTCGAGCCGGCGAGCTTGCCGGCGACCTGGTCGTCGAGGGCGTCGGGCGAAGTGGTGTGCAAACCACCGGGGGGCTTACGCCCCCCGCTCGCCTCGGTGTCGCCGTGGCGGTCGTGTTGGCCGCCGAGCTTCGCGGCGCTGTCGCTGGCCTGCATCAGGCCGTTGTGCAGCCAGTAGCGGGCGAACGGTTTGCCGGTGCAGGACTCGCTTTGCGCCAGTTCGTTCTCGTGGTGGGGGAACATCAGATCCAGCCCGCCGCCGTGAATGTCGAACGATTCCCCCAGGAGCTTCAAGCTCATCGCGGAGCACTCGATGTGCCAGCCGGGACGGCCGGGGCCCCAGGGGCTGTCCCAGGCCGGCTCGTCCGGCTTGGATTTCTTCCACAGGGCGAAGTCGGCCGGGTTCTTCTTGCGGTCGTTGGCTTCGACGCGGGTGCCCGCCATCATCTCCTCGACGTTGCGGCGGCTGAGCTTGCCGTAGTCCGCGTCGGAGGTGACGTCGAAATACACGTCCCCCTCGAGAGGGTAGGCGTGCCCCTGCTTGACGAGCCGGGCGATCATGTCCTGCATTTCGCCGATGTGCTCGGTGGCGTAGGGGAAGTGGTCCACCGAATCGACCCCCATCGTTTCGAGGTTCTCGAAATAGTCCTGCGTCATCTCGCGGGCGAGCTTGTCGACGCTGTTCCCGCTCTCCCGCGCGCGGTTGATCAGCTTATCGTCCACGTCGGTGATGTTGATCACGAACGTGACCTCGTATCCGCTGTAGACGAGGTACCGCTTGATCGTGTCGAAGATCACCGGCCCGACCATGTGCCCGATGTGGGCCGGCTTGTAAACCGTCGGCCCGCAGAGATACATGCCGACCTTCCCCGGCACGACCGTTCGGAACTCTTCCTTCTTGCGGGTGAGGGTGTTGTAGACGCGGAGGGGCATGGTTGAGAGTCGAGGGTTGAGAGGACATGCGGGAAAGGTCAACGCAGCAACAACACGATGGCATCGGCGGCGATGGCTTCTTCGCGGCCGATCGGGCCGACCTTTTCTCCCGTCTTGGCTTTCACGTTGACTTGTTCGATGGATATGCCGAGCAATTCGGCGATGCGGGCGGCGATCCGCTCGCGGTGTGAGGCGAACTTCGGCCGCTCGGCGAAGATCGTCGCGTCGACGTTGCCGATCCGCCAGCCGCGCTCCCGCACGGCGGCGACGGCGGCCTCGACGAAGCGCGAGGAATCGGCGTCCTTCCAGGCGGGGTCGGTGTCGGGGAACCATTGGCCGATGTCCCCCAGTCCCGCCGCGCCGAGGAGCGCGTCGGTGACGGCGTGCAGCAGGACGTCTCCGTCGCTGTGGGCGATTGGCCCGCGGTCGTGCTCGATGTTCACGCCGCCGACGACGAGCGGGCGTCCCGGCTCGAGGCGATGGGTGTCGTGCCCGAGACCGACGCGGATCGAGCCGTCTGCCGTCATGCCGCCCTGCCTGCCGGGGTGCAGTTCCGTGGACGAATCGCGATTTTCGCGACCCGGCGGGGCGCCTTTCCCGCCGGTTCACCGGGCATGATAGCGGCGACGGGAAAACGTGACAACGCGAGCCGAGCCGAGCCTGACGGTCTCGTGCGTGCGACGACCGCAGCGATCTTGCAATGTGGATAAATGACGACGGCGACCATCGAAGTCCCCCCTCTCCCCCGCAAAGCCGGGGGAGAGGGGACTGGTCTTCCGCAAGTCGCAACGTGTGTCGTGCGCGCGAAGGTCTCCCTCAATTGGCAAAGCCGGAGAAGTGGATCGCCCCTCCGAGTCCGCCGAGCCCTCCCATCGCTGGGCTGGCGGCCCCGTCCTCGAACGCGCCGAAGCTCACGACTCCATCGGCGTTCCGGCGGGTGACGGTGAGGCCGCCAGCCACGTCCTGCTCGCGCGTGACCTCGCCCGCCAGCGCGTCGTCCAGAAACTTCCGGGCGTCGGCGGCCGCGCATTCCGCGTTCGCCGTCTCGGCGTCGCGCGCGGCGGTCGCGTCGAGCGCGTAGCCGCGGAGCAGCTTGGGCCACAGCTTGCGGAACAGCGGCGTCGAGCCGAACACGTCCACCGCCTCGGGCTTGCCGTTGACCGCGACGACGACGCCGATCACGCGGTCGCGGGACGCGACCGATTGTTCGAGGGCCTTCGCGCATTCCGCGAGCTGTTTCTGGATCGTCTCGTCGGCGTAGATGCCGGTGAAGGCGCCGGAGTCTTGCGTTTGTCCGACCACCAATGACAGCGTGGTGGTGAATGTCGCCCGCGCGCCGGCCACCTCGGTCCAGACTTCTCCCTGGTCCGCCTTGTCCTGCACGGCCAGACGACTCTTG
>JBBDNU010000083.1:0-29006 GCA_040877365.1 Planctomycetales bacterium | reverse complement strand
CGACCCGGACGCTGCGAGCGTCCGGGTCGCTTTCCGGGCCTGGGTCGGTGGTCGCAGTTCGGGGTCCGGGAAGCCTCGGAGCGTACCACCCGGCCACCGCCCTGGCGAGACGGACGAACCGGCAGCGTCCCAAACGCGGTTCCCCTACGGCGCAATCCACGCCAACCACAAACACCCGGCGGGCGGAGCGGCGTCAGCCCCGCGGTAGGTTCCGCAAGAGAGCGAACCCGACGGCCAGCAGTCATTGAAGAAGGGGACCGGCTCCCGCGGACGCGCGTGAAACCGGCCAGCCGCGGGTGCCTGTCCTCCCGTTTTTAACGCCCTGCCAGCGCCTGCGGAATTCGACGCCCGATCCCGGCCGTCCCGCTGCCGGAACTGCTCGGCCGCCAGCCACATCGTCCCGGAGCGCGCACGAAAAGCGCTGCGCCGACCCGCGTAACGGTTATCCGCTTGCACGCCCGCGACAGGCGGGTTGGGACGATCTCGGACCTTCGATGCCAATAGGACAATATCGCCCCAGCCATTCGGATCAACTACGGCCGCGGCTGCGCTGGGGCCGGAACGTCGCAATTGGAACAATGCCGACCGCTGGTTCATTCCCAATTGATTATCTCGCTCAACGGCCCCCAGGCACCCCGGCGTCGGCTTCGCGGCGACGGTTTACCATTTCGACGAGTACGTCCCCAAAAGGAGACGCCAGAGCGCGCGCCTTTTGGATTGCGGCATCACACATCTGCTGCGCATGCTCTGACTTTGCTCGCACCTCCTCCATTGCAAAATACGCGAGCGCTCCTGTCTCCCGGCCACTATCTCGTAATGATCGGGCCTTCCCAACCGCATTCACGTAGAATTCTCGCCCTAAATGATAGCAACCCTTGCGAAACAACAGCAAGCCTTGCGTCGCCAAGAAGGTAATCTCCGCCGGGCCAGTTAGCGACTGACTACCGAGCCGCTTTAGATACTCCTCTGCCGTCTCCAAATCGCCACTCATCGCCGCGGCGAATGAAAGATTATTCAGCAATGCAGAGTCGTCGGGATTGCATCTCAAGCCTGCATGCGCAATGTCAATCGCCGCAGGGAAGTCTTCAAAGACTGTCGCGGCAATGAAGGACCCATGAATCGCGGGCCGACTAGAGAATGGTTGATCTTGTCGCCATTTCTCTGTCTCCGTACGTGATACATCCCATTGTCCCCGCTCAACAGCGGTCCACGCTGCTGCCTCAGCCGACTCCTCCCTCTTGGGTATAGCTAGGAAGACACTGCTTGCGCGCGAGAGCCAAACTGCTTGTGCGATGGCGTTTTCGGTCGGCGACCGCAAGGATGCCGCAATGTTCTTCTTCCAGTCCCGGAGCTTTCCGGCCTTGTAGTCAAGCGTGCCCAATGCGCTGGTCAACTCGGAAAGTGCCCGATCATCGAACTGCGCGGTGTCCACCATTCGCTTTCCGCGCTTGACGTGCTTTGACGAGGCTCGCCGGACGGAGTCAGCAATCGCAATCTCCGCTGCAAGAATCCACGGATCCGTTTGGACTAAGGGCGAGCGAGAAAGAACTGAGAGCGCCCTTTCACGTTCCCCAACGTGTAGAAATAATCGTGACGCCGATCGAAGAACGTACCGATTATACGGCGCAAGATTCATGGCTATTACCATGGCCTGCTCCGCCTTGTCGGCAATGCCGAGCGTAGTGTAATAGAACGCAAGATCAGACCACGCGATCGGATTCCGCGGGTAATCACTAACCTCACTCCGAAGGCGATGAACCTGGATCATTCGCAATCGATCAGCGGGTACTAGCTCCCTGTTTGATATAAGGTGACGACTCATCGCAAGGTCAACTGGAGTTTCGGGTTGCTCCGTTGGCACGTCCGCGCCGCAAAGCCGCAGATATGCGGCCGCAATGCTTCGGGCCGCGAGCGGTGCGAAGTTTTGGCGGAGAACGAAGTGCGCCGCATCCGTTGCGACGTCGTTCAATCCTAGCGTGAATGCTACGGAGACGAGATCTGCGGCGACGGAGAGAGTCGGGCGTTCTTTCCAGTCATGTGCCTGCTCGACGATGTGTTCCTGCGCAAAGCGCGCATGAGGTCCAGTCATCGTCGGAGCAAGTTCACCTCGTGCCAATGTGTCCCGGAACGGACGCCATCGCGGGACTACCTGACGTGGCGGATCACTAATGAAGGGCATTCTACATCCGGCGCTTCATTTCAAGCTCGACGCGCCGACTCAGTCGATCAAATGTCGAGACGTAACGTTGAAGGGAATAGCGTTGCTGCGAAGTGCGTACGGGGTTTCCGCGCCGCCTATAGTCAGGGTCGCAAAGCTCGGCCACGATCGCTGCTAAATCCGATTGAATCGAATCGGGGACATGGGCCGCGAAGTCGTGCATTGCGTCGGCAAACGCCGCTTGTAAGTAGGGCAAAGCATCTTCATAAGTCATTATCAAATTGGAACTCTGGAACGACCTGTCAAGCTGTTTGTCAACGAGGCCATTGATATGCACTCTGGTGAAAAGGAAGACTGCAAGACTGCCAAGCAGATACAGGTCCGATCCGTATCTCTTCGCCTTCTCGTCGACAACGTCGTCGTATCGCAGTTCCGGCGGTGCATACCCAAGATCGCCAGCGAAGCGGCAACCGTCATGCGGAGCGGGACAATCTTTGGACCAAGCACGCCCGAGATCGCCAAGTTTTGATTTTCGCTCTTCGCCGAAAATGAGCACGTTCGACGGCTTCACATCTTGATGAGCCATCTCTGCAAGGTGCAACTGTTGCAGCGCTGCCGCGACGCCATGAAGCGTTCGGAGCGCAAACGCGACATCGAACTCGGACTGCTGGTCGAGGAAGGCCCTAACATCACCATCTGCGCGTTCAAAGATCAAGAATTCGACGCGATTCACTGCCGCAAGGGGATCCTGATGGCTCCCGTAATCCATTGCATGGACGACTCTCGTAATTCGAACAGCTTGGCAGCGGAGGCAGATGTCTCGCTCAAAGATGTATGCATCCGCGAGAAACTTCATTTGATCAACGAAATCACGGGCTCCAAAGGCGTCCGAATAATCCATCGCCTTGAGGAATCCGGTGCGGCCGTCCGCATTGGTCACGAAATAACCAGTCGAGAAATGCCCCCCAGTCGCAGTCGGGCGAGGTTTGATCCGCTTTCCGACCAACCACCCCCCTTCAAGTTCCTTCCCTTCAAGACACTCGGCTGGGCGAGTCATCGAAACTCCCGTCGTGGAGAGGAGCTTGAGTCGAGGACAAACGAACGGCATCGCGTTTGGGGGAAGCATAAGGCGCGCCGAACGAATCGCGATGCAGCAAATTTCAGGTAGACCTCCGCGCATCCGCAGATTGCAGCATTCAAAGAGACCGCGCGGTAACTACTGCTCAAATGACGTGAACGCCGACCGCCAATGTGGCAGTCGTCCTCTGCTCGGGGCGGAGAAGCATCTGCCATTCCGGCAGATTACTCGAATGTCCGGCGATTAGTCTGACCCGAACCGGGCAAAATCACGCGCCACCAGCGTCTGACGAGTCCCTTTCAGTCCCTTCGTGATCGACATCCGAATTGGTGCTTTGAAAGCGGCTCGAGGTCATATCGCCAAATGCCTGACGCGCCACCTCTATGGATCAGACACCGCGCGACCGTTCCGGCACTTTTGTCGTCAACTCGGGCCGTGTCCCACGCTTCGGGACCCACCGGCCTTACTCCGCCCCGAAGTTCGCCCCCACGCCGAGGTGGCCTTTGAGGTCTTCGACCTCTTCGTGGCTGGCCTCGAAGTCGAATGCCTGCGGGTCAGGGGCGATATGTGGTCGCCTGGCCCACTGTATTCCTTCAATGACGACGCGAAAAAGATTGCCGGGGCCGCCAGATTCCGGCTATGATCGGTTCTGGGAGGACGCATCGTGAATGCCGTCGAAGAGACCATCGAGGCCACGCTGGAGCCGAACGGTCGGTTGCGGCTGACTCGCCCGTCGCGCCTGACGCCGGGGCCCGTCCAGGTGACGATCCGCGTCGCCGGAGCGGCGGGAAGTCGGCGCGGGTTGGCGGACGTGGTTCGGGAGATCGCGGCCGAGCAGCGTGCCCGCGGCTTTCCCGGGCGGTCGGCGGCGGAATTGCGCGCCGAAGACGACGCACGTCTCGCCGAGGACGCCGAGCGGGATCAGGAGTTGGAGGGTGCGCGTCGCGGCGCCTCACCGGGGAGCCCGTAGGTGCTCTACTACCTGGATACCGTGATCGTCATCTTCGCCGTCGAAGGGAACCCCGCCGACCAGCAACGGGCGATCGATCACCTTGCGCACCTCGAACAGGCGGGCCATCGTTTCGCGATCAGCGAACTGACGCGGACCGAATGCCTGGTTCCGCTCATGGGCCCCGGTGCGGGCGAGCGGTTGTCGGACTTCTTCCGGTTCTTTCACGGACCGAACCTGCGGACAGCGGCACTCACTCCCGCAATGCACACGCGGGCCAGCGCGATCCGCGGCGGTCACGCATACCCGACAATCCCGCCCGATCAGCCAAGGCGATACGGGCTGGCCGACGCTCTCCATCTGGCTGCCGCGATCGAATCCGGTTGCGACGTGTTCCTGACGAACGACGATCAGTTGAACGGGTTCGCGGATATCACGGTCGAGATGCTGCCGTGATTACCGGGAGTTCGCCATCGTCACTCCGCCCCGATCTTCGCCCCCACGCCGAGGTGGCCCTTCAAATCGTCCACTTCTTCGTAGCTGGCCTTGAAGTCGAGGGCTTGGGGGTCGGGTTCTACCTGCCAGTGGGTGCAGGCGGCTTTGTAGATTTCGGGCCACCAGTTCGAGGTTCGGCTCACGCGGCGAACTTCACGACTTCCAATTCCGCCTCGTCGCCCGTCCGCTCCAGAATCTCCGCGACTCGGCTCATGACGGCGTCCTCGAACAAGTACTCGGGGCAACTCCGGCACTGCAAAACGGGCAAGTCGCGAATCACCACGATGGTCCGATCGCTCAGCTTGAACGGCAGGTCCGTGACCACCGGTTCAAGCGCCTCGCCGCAAACGTGGCATTTCATGGGTTCTGTCTCCGGGTACGAAGGTCGGGCGCCCATTCCGTGTCGTTCGGTCGGTAGGCCGTGATGATGCGAACGTTCTCCGCGGCAACATCCGCGGCAAAAAGCACGTGGAATACATCGTCGTCACGACAAGCATACAGGTCCGGCAATCGGAACCCACCGGCCGGCTTACGCCGGCCGCTCGCTGGTCACTCCGCCGCGATTTTCGCCCCCACCCCCAGGTGCCCCTTCAAGTCGTCCACTTCTTCGTAGCTGGCCTTGAAGTCGAGGGCTTGGGGGTCAGGTTCCACTTGCCAGTGGGTGCAGGCGGCTTTGTAGATTTCCGGCCACCAGTTGCTGTGTTCGGTGAGGCCCTGTTCGCGGTAGTCGCGGAAGCGGATCATTACGCGGTTCCAGCACTTCTCGCCGTAGTCCAGCGAGTCCTGCAGGTTGCGGAAGTCCTTGACGTACCAGTTGCGGCCGATCGAGGCGTGGAGCACCTCGTCCGCCCAGTCGAAGTCCTGGAACAGGGCCGAGAGGGGATCGCCCGAGAGTTTCGCCACCTCCCACTCGTACCGCTTGCCGGTCTTGGGCATCAGGCTCTGCTCGATGAAGAACAGCACGGCGTGCCGCTCCGCCGGGTCGAGCTGCGTGTTCAGGTTGAGCGACCAGGTGAAGTTGACGGGCATTCTGGACCAGTCGAGGCCGAGTGAGGCGAAGCCGACTTCCCCCATCATCGAGTGCCGGGCCTCGTCCCAGAGCTGGCGGGTCATGTCGAGGTAGTAGCCCCAGGGCTGGTTGGGGGTCTGGTGGATGATGCTGGCCATCATCTCGGGGACGTCTACCTCGCGGAGCCGCTTGTAGTACATCATCAGCGTCTTGTCGCGGGGGGAGAACCGCTTGTCGTACAGGAACGCCTCGGGATCGACGCCGCCGTTGTACGGGTCGACGAACCGCTCGTCCCGCCTGGGGACGGGATCGAACTGGTAGGGGGTGGCGGAGTGCGTCCGCGGCGGAATTTCGTCGGAGCTCGGCCCGGTCCCGTCGAGTCCGCCGGCGGCCGCCAGGCACGATTCGAGGAACGCCTCCCATTCGGCGAACTTCGCGCGGTCCTCGATCAGGCACGCCAGCGCCTGCTCGCCGAACCGCTCGATCTCCTGCAACTCGAACCGCGCGATCCGGACCACGCGGAGCGAGGGGGAGTCGGCCAGCGGGTTCGTGTCGGCCACGTAGCGCTCCATCGCCCGGGCGAGCGCGGGGACCGCGTGCCCGTACAGGCCGAGAACGAGTTCCTCCGTCAGCGTGCTGCACAGGACCTCGTCGAAGAAGATTTCGAGGGCCGGGTGGGGGACGTCTTCGAGGCCCAGCGGCGGCTCGCGCATTTCGCCGACCCGCTTCCGCAGGGCCGCGACCGACTCGGCGCACAGGTAAGCGTGCCGGCTGAAGGCGGTCTTCAATTCGTAGATCGGCTCGCCGGTGATCCGCGGGGTGAAGACGCCGTGCAGCCGCTTGAGGGCGTAGTGGAACCGCTTGAGTCGGGCGACGCACTCGTCGACGCTCAACCCCGGGGCGAGCGCCTCCTCCATCGAGCAGACGCCGGCGAGCGGAGGGAGTCCTTTGTAACCGGCATACGGGGCGGAGTGGGCGACGTCGATCATGGCGGGCCTCGCGGCGGCGGCGGGGTGGGTTGCGTGTCGCGGCCCCTGTCGGGCGCGGACGGGTCCATTGTAAGGCGGGGTGAGGTCGGGGTGAAGGATGGTAATCGGTGCGTCGTGGTGCGGATCACGAAAGCCCCCTCACCGTGACCCTCTCCCTGGCAACCCCTCGCCTGCGGACATAAGGAGGGGGGGACGTCGCGGCTTTCGCGCTCGACGCGGGCGGGGGATCTCCGTAATCTGTAGGCGCTGTTCGGGAAGTTCGCTCATCAGGGAGTGGATCGATGTCGCGTCGGCGTGCGTTGGGTTGCGTGCTCCTTCTCTGCCTGTCGGCGTTCTGCGCGTTCGATAGGACCGCGGGCGCTGCGGAGGATGGAGTGAACCCAGCTGGCAGCCGTGTCCACACGCCACCCCCTCAGCCTGACCCTCTCCCCCGCAAAGCCCCCTCACCCGACGAAAGGAGGGAGGGGACCGGGCCCGCGCCACAGCCCTTGAAGCAGCGGGACCGGGTCGTGTTCTTCGGCGACTCGATCACGCAGGCCGGCGCCGGAAAGGGAGGCTACGTCACGCTCGTCCGCGAGGCGGTCGAGCGGCGTCACCCGGACCTCGGCGTCGAGATCATCGGGGCGGGGACCAGCGGCAACCGCGTGCCCGACCTGCAGCAGCGGCTCGACCGCGACGTGCTGGCGAAGAAGCCGACTGTCTGCGTGGTCTACATCGGCATCAACGACGTGTGGCACACCGAGCGGGGGCGCGGCACGTCGAAGGAAGAGTACGAAGCGGGACTCGACGACCTGCTTTCCCGGCTGAAGGGGGCGGGCGTCCGCACCATCCTCTGCACGCCGAGCGTCATCGGCGAGAGGGCCGACGGGTCGAACAAGCTCGACGCACTGCTCGACGAATACTCCGCCATCAGCCGCGCCGTCGCGCAGAAGCACGGCGTGCAGGCGCTCGACCTCCGGGCGAAGTTCCTCGCGCACCTCAAGGACGCGAATGAGGGAAACGCGGAGAAGAACGTCCTCACGACGGACGGCGTGCACCTCAACGCGGCCGGCAACCGGTTCGTCGCCGCGCAGATGCTGGCCGCGCTGGGCGTCGCGGCCGATTGATCGCATCGGCGAGCGGGGCGGCGTCAGTCCCCCCGGTGGTAGCGGAATTCGCAAGAATTCAGCCCGCGCCGTCGGAACTCTTGCGAATTCAGCTACGGATCATGGCGGGCCGTCTGGGACGATGCGGTATTCGACGCGGTCCTTTCCCGCCCGCTTGGCGACGTACATCGCCTCGTCGGCGGCGCGCAGCATTTCGGCGGCGGACGGCCCGATTTTCGCGAACGTCGCGCAGCCGATGCTGCACGTGATCGGCCGATCGTCTCCCGGCGAAGCGATGCGGAGCGCCGCGTGGATGCGGGCGACGGCGGCGCGGGCGGCTTCGCCGCCGGTCTCGGGCAACAGGAGGGCGAACTCGTCGCCCCCCATCCGGCCGGCGACGTCGTAGGCGCGGGTGCGGTCGACGAGCCGCTTCCCGACCGTCCGCAGCACGTCGTCTCCGGCGGCGTGGCCGCGGCGGTCGTTGACTTTCTTGAAGTCGTCGCAGTCGATCCAGGCGACGGTCAGGGGTTTGCCGCCGCGCAGCGCGCGGCTGCGCTCCCGTTCGACCGCTTCGAGGAACGCGTCGCGATTCGGCAAACGGGTGAGCGGATCGAGCCGTGCCCGCCGCCGGGCCTCGTCGATGGCGCGGCGGCAACGCGCGGCGACGGCGACGACGACCCCATACCCGGCCCACCGCAGCAGCAGTCCGCCCAGGACCGCCTCGCCGGGCAGATCGGGAGGCGCGTCCGCGAGCGAGAACAGCGCCGCGATTCCCGCCGCGGCCGCTCCCGCGCCGCCTCCGCCGCACGCGCCGACGAGGGCGAGACCGGCGATCGAGACCGGCTCGGCGAACCAGCCGAACGGCCGGCCCGCACCCGCCACGCCCGCCAATGTCACGAGCAGCAAACCGGCGGCGGCGAGCGCGGCGTCCCTCCAGCGAACCGAACGGGCGCGATGATCTCGCGGCACTTGATTCTCTCGCGATGAGCGTGTCGTCTCTTCCAGCCTCTCGCCCGAATTGTCGACCACGGATTCCACTGACCGGCACGGATGAAAGGATGGAGATCCGTGCCGATCCGTGGTGAAACTGCATTTCGTTGGGGCCGAATCCGTGGCCGTTCGGGGGCTGTCGCCGGTATCATATCGTGGCCGATCTCTGGCTTGGAGGACGATCGATGTCGAGTGGATGTCTCGACCGCCGGGAGTTCGCGCGGCGAATCGCCGCCGGATTGGCGGGCATGCCGTTGATTGCCGAGTCGGCGACCGCGCAGCAACCGCCCCCCGCGTCGCCGCCGCGGGAACCGGCCCGCGACGGCGACCGCGAGCGGCGGGCCGATCCGCCCGACGAGGCGAAGCTGCTGCTCGCGGTCGTTCGGCGGCGTTATGCCGACGAGCGGCTGGACGGCGCGGTGCTCGCCGGGATCGAGGGGGAACTCCGCCAGCACCTCCGCCAGGGGGAGCTGCTGGCGCGGGCCGGGCTGACGAACTCCGACGAGCCGGCCTTCGTGTTCGCGGCCTACCGCGCCGATGGCTGAATTCCGCCCAGTTGCCGCGACCCGAAGCCGAGCGGCGCCGCCGCAAGCGCCGGGGAGCGCTCCCACCGGCTCATCGTCATTCAATCACCCGGGAAGTCCGCTGATGGCCGTCGATCCCGCGTTGGCGTTCGCCTCGGTCCGCGTGCTGGGGAAAAAGCTCCGCGACAAGGAGTTCACCGCGGTCGAGCTGGCCGAGTTCTTTCTCGACCGGCTCGAGCGGCTCGGGCCGAAGTTCAACGCCGTGGCGACGGTGTGCCGCGATGCGGCGCTCGCGCAGGCGAAACAGGCCGACGCCGACCTCGCCGCCGGTCGCGACCGCGGCCCGCTGCACGGCATCCCCTACGGGGCGAAGGACCTGCTGGCGACGCGCGGCATTCCGACTTCGTGGGGCGCGGCCCCGCTCAAGGAGCAGATGTTCGACGCGGACGCGACGGTCGTCGCCCGGTTGCGCGAGGCCGGCGCCGTGCTCGTCGCGAAACTGGCGATGGTCGAGATCGCCGGCGGGCTCGGCTACCGGCAGGCGAACGCCTCGTTCACCGGGCCGGGTCTCAACCCGTGGGACCTGAAGCGGTGGAGCGGCGGCTCGTCGAGCGGTCCCGGCGCGGCCGTCGCCGCGGGGCTCGTCCCGTTCGCGATCGGCTCCGAGACGTGGGGCTCGATCATGAACCCCGCCAGCCATTGCGGCGTCACCGGCTTGCGGCCCACCTACGGCCGGGTGAGCCGGCACGGGGCGATGGCCCTGTCCTGGACGATGGACAAGCTCGGCCCGATGGCCCGCACCGCGGACGACTGCGGCTTGATTCTCGCGGCGATCGCGGGCCACGACCCGGCCGACCCAAGCTCGTCGTCCCGCCCGTTCTCGTATACGCGCGGGGAGAAGCGTGTCGAGCGGTTCCGCCTCGCGACGTTGAAGGGGGCGGCCGACCGCGTGCAGCCGGAGGTCCGCGAGAACTACGAGAAATCGCTCGACGTGCTCCGCGAGTTCGCGACGTTCGACGAGATCGAGCTGCCGGACCTTCCCTACGGGACGGTGGCGGGGACGATCATCTCGTGCGAGATGGCGGCCGCGTTCGAGGGGCTGGTGACGAGCGGCGACGTGTGGGAAATGACCGCCCCCGAAGACCGCTGGGGCGCGCACGCGGCAATGCTCATCCCGGCGAAAGACTACATCAACGCCCTGCGGCTCCGCGGAAGAATCCAACGCGAGTTGGACGCCGTCTTGGCGAAATGCGACGCGATCGTCACGCCCACGCTGTCGACCGTCGCCCCGCCGATCGACGCGCCGTTCAGCGCCTACGGCCGGGGCTTCGCCGGCACGAGCATCGGCGGCGCGGGGAACGCGGCGGGCGTCCCGGCGATCACGGTCCCCAACGGCTTCGGCGAAAGCAACCTGCCGACGGGCCTGCAATTCGTCGCCCGCGCCTTCGAGGAGGACCGCCTGCTCTCGCTCGCCGACGCCTACCAGCGGAAAACGGACTGGCACACCCGCCGGCCGGAGGTGTGAGGGTGCCGCGCGCAGCCGCGGACCGACTCGTCGATGCCGTCGATCGGCGCAACAGAAAACCCCGGGGTCGCGTAGGTTGCGACACGGGGTTTCGAGTAGTGAGTACCGAACGGTTTTCGGAAGGTGGGCAGAGACGGTTCGAGATTGAAACTGCTCCAGCGAACCGAAACGTCAGGGTTCGGCTCGTTCCTGACATCGAACCCTTTGGTCACTGGTGACGCTGTGGACCGCAAGACGATCTGGCCCAGCGTTGCCAGCGAGATACGCACTCCCTTGAGACGCACCAGTTTAGATCGGCCGGGTCGCAATTTCGCTGGATGCCATCTCGACATCGACTTCGTGGTCCCGGCGATCGTCCACAAGCGTGATGACGTCGTCGGAGGACTCGTTCCCATCCAGCGTCACGCGACAGACCCTCGCGCCCGCCCCGCTGTTGTGGATGGTGATGTGATAGAAGGTCTCGCGATAGCGATAGTGGATTCGGAACGTCGTCCACTCCGCTGGCAGGCACGGCGCGAAGCGCAGCTTGTCCACCTCCAGTCGCAGGCCCAGCAACGATTCCACGATCAGGCGATACATCCAGCCGGCCGACCCGGTGTACCACGTCCAGCCGCCGCGGCCGGTGTGCGGATCGACTCCGTAGACGTCGGCGGCCACGACATACGGTTCGACGCGGTAGGTCGAACTCTCCTCCGCTGTCGCGCCGTGCGAAATGGGATTGATCAGCGAGAACAGTTCCCACGCGCGCTGGCTGTCCCCCATTGCGGCCGCGGCCATGACAGTCCAGATGGCGCTGTGCGTATACTGGCCTCCATTTTCGCGCACGCCGGGCACGTAGCCTTTGATGTAACCGGGGTCGAGGTCCGATTTGTCGAACGGAGGATCGAGCAACAGGATCAAGCTCGCATCCCGGCGGACGAGGCGGCGATCGACGCTCTCCATCGCCATGCTGGTTCGCTCGTGCGCGCCGGCCCCCGAGAGAATCGACCAGCTTTGCGAGATCGCATCGATCTGGCATTCTTCGTTCACGGCTGAGCCGAGCGGCGTGCCATCGTCGAAATACGCTCGCCGATACCATTCGCCGTCCCAGCCGTGCTGCTCGATATTTCCGCGCAGTCGGCCGGCTTCGATCGCGTATCGATCCGCGAGTGCCTCGTCCCCGCGTCGCCGCGCCAGAGCGGCGAACTGCGTGAGCACGTCGAACAGGAAGAAAGCCAGCCAGACGCTTTCGCCCCGGCCCTGCCGGCCGACGAGGTTCATGCCGTCGTTCCAGTCGCCGCAGCCCATCAACGGCAGGCCGTGCTCGCCGAATCGCAACCCACGGTCGATGGCGCGGAGGCCATGTTCATAGAGCGTGCCGATATCGTCCGAAACCTGCGGCAGGTCGTAATAGGATTCCTCGTCATCGTGCAAGAGGCGCGAGATCAAGAACGGGACTCGTTCGTCCAGAACGCCGGTATCCCCCGTCATGCCGACATAGCGGCAAATGGCCAAGGGCAGCCACAGGTAATCGTCGGAGAAGTGCGTCCGTACGCCGCGCCCCACGGGCGGATGCCACCAGTGCTGTACGTCGCCCTCGCGAAATTGGCGCGACGCGGCGCGGAGCAGGTGTTCGCGGAGCAACTGCGGCTGGGCGTGCACCAGGGCCATCGCATCCTGAAGCTGGTCGCGGAAGCCGAACGCGCCTCCCGATTGGTAGAACCCCGAACGGGCCCACATGCGGCAGGCCAACGTCTGATAAACGAGCCAGCCGTTCGCCAGAAAATTGACCGACGCGTCGGGCGTTTCCAGATGAACCACGCCCAGGGTCCGACTCCAGTAGTGCCACACGCCCTCGATCGCCCGATGGGCGCTGTCCACGCTGCGGAACCGCTGTGCGAGGTTTCTGGCCTGCGCCGCCCCGCGCGCGGCGCCCATCGTGAAGGTGATGGTCCGCTCTTGTCCGTCCGCCAGCGTCAGCGGCGTTTGAATAGCGACGCACGGATCGTACCCCGCACCCACGCGGCCCGAGAGCCGCACGCGCCGCATAGCCGAGGGATCGGCCAATTGGCCATTGCGGCCCAGAAACTCGACGCGGTCGCCGGTGAACGTGCGGCTCGTTTCGCTGCAATTGATGAACGCCACCCGGTCCCTGAACTCCGGGTTGTACACGTTCCGCGCGAGAATCGCGCCGCTGGCGGGATCGGCCTCGGTCACGACGTGCATCAGCGATTTGCTCCGCGAATCGCCGAGGACCAGTTCCCAGTAGCCGGTGACCGACAACTGTCGCGGACGCCCCGAGTGGTTGGCGATCTTGAGCTTGTAGAACTTGACCGGCGCGTCGGTCGCCACGTAAACGCACAACTCCGTCGTGAGGCCCTCGTCGGTGTAGTCGAAGATACTGTAGCCGAATCCGTGGCGCACCATGTACGTGTTTTGTCCGCGGGCCGGCAGCGGCGAGGGGGACCAGAACCGCCCCGTCTCTTCGTCGCGGAGATAGACCGCCTCGCCGCCGATGTCGGAAACGGGATCGTTGTGCCAGGGGGTGAGCCGGAACTCATGGCTGTTTTCCGCCCAGGTGTAGGCGCTGCCGCCTTCCGACACGACGGTCCCGAACTGTGAGTTGGCGATCACGTTGACCCACGGCGCGGGCGTTGTCTGGCCGGCGGCCAGAATCGTCACGTACTCCCGGCCATCGTGACTGAAGCCGCCCAGGCCGTTGAAGAATGCCAGATCGCGCCGCGGAGGTTCGTACGGAATCGGCGCATCGGGCCGGCGGCTGAGCGGCTTCAGGTGGGGGATGGAAACTTCGGTCCGGCCGCGGCGCTCGGTTTGTTCCGCCAGGGTCCCGCCATCATCCAATAGCACGATGCGGCCCACGGTCTGCAGCAGCGAGCGGTCTTCATCCGACATCTGCTCGCCGCGGCGGATGAAGACTCCGCCGGGCCGGTCGATATGGGGTGCCTCAGGACTGGCGGCGACGAGATCGACGATGGCTTCCTGCAATAATTGCCGATAGACCGAATCGTCTTCGTTCCAGATCACCAGATCGACGGCCAGCCCCTTCAATCGCCAATACGCGTGCGCCTGCACCGCTTGGCGGACCAGCGCGATGCGCTCGTGGTCGCGAATTCGGACCAGCACGATCGGCAAGTCGCCCGAAATGCCGTAACCCCACAATCCTGATTGCCCCTGCCGATTGCCGCTGAGAATGCTCGCCTTAGCCCGACGCAGCGCCGAGGCATAAATGATCGAGCCGGCCAGACGGCCATAAACCTGGGCATCCGCTTGGGTAGCGCCAAGCTGTTGAAGCAGAACATGGCTGTGCGTCCAAGCCAGGTCGAAGACGCGATCCGCCAGGCTGGGATCGTGATACTTCTCGGTCAGCGCTTCGACGCCGGCACGCGACCCGGCGACGCCAGTGACGATGTCGATCTGCACGGCCTGGTTCGGCTGCAGCAGCACCGTCTGGCGGATGCAGACGACCGGATCGAGGACCGATCCCTCACTGTTGGAAAGCGGCCGCTTGCCGTCCAGGGCCGCGGGGGACGCGAGCGTCCGCTGCCGGCCGATGAACCGCAGGCGATCGGTCTCATATGACGGCTCGCCCAGGGTGGTGCCGCGAACCGTCATCATGTGCGTCATCCAGGGGGAGCGCTCTGCGGCCGAGCGAGGCCGGCGCGTGCAATAGATCGCCTGACGGTCAAGGACGAGTTCAGTCTGTACGAACAGATTGCTGAACGCCGGATGAGCCTCGTCCTGCGCCTGAGTCGCCAGCACGACCTCCGCATAGCTGGTGACCTCGAGGGTGCGCGGGGACTCGGAGCGATTCGTCAACGTGACTCGCCGCAGCTCGATGTCATCCTCCGGCGAGACGCTGATCTGGGTGTACGTCGCGATCTGGTCGTCGGTGCGGCGAAACTCGGCCCGCGCCTGCGTGAAGATCGCTTCATAGCCCTTGGTGGGCTTCTTCGTCGGCTGCCAGGTGTTGGACCACACCATGCCGCTCTCGACATCGCGGACATAGCAGAAGCTTCCGTGGCAATCGCGCGTCGCATCCTCCCGCCAGCGCGTCACAGCCAGGTCGTGCCACCGGCTGTAACCGCCGCCGGCGCTCGTCACGGCGACGTGATAACGGCCATTAGAGAGCAGATGAATTTCCACCGCGGCGCTATTGGGGTCCGTGAAGACGCGCATGGCGCCGGTCTCCTCCGCCGAAACGGCGCGCGTTGCACGCACTTCGCCCACGTGTGGAAAGACCGGCGCGATCGCCTTGGGAACGCGCTCTTGCAGCAGCAGGTCGGCCGCCCGCATCATGGGATCCGCCAGAAAGCGGCGTTGCATCGGCTTGTCGAGCAGCACGTACGCCAGCGCCAACAGGCTCATGCCTTCGTGGTGTGCCATGAACTGCCGCACGGTGACTCGGTCCGCCCCCGGTGGCAATCGCGAAGGGGTGTAATCGACCGCTTCATAGAAGCCATAAACGCCCTGCTGACCGTCACCCGCTAGACGCTCCAAATTGCGGCAGGCCGCCTGCGGCGACACCATCAGCGCCAGCGCGCTCGCATAGGGCGCGATCACCAGGTCTTCGACCAGGCCGCGCTTCAGCCCCAGTCCGGGCACGCCGAACGCCCGGTATTGATAGGTCTTGTGCTGATCGATGGTGTTGTAGCCGGACTCGGAAAGCCCCCACGGCACGCCGCGCTGCCGGCCGTACTCGATCTGCCGGCGGACGACCGCGTGATAGGTGCGGTCGAGCAGAGTGTTCTCGTAATTGGGCATCACCAGCAGCGGCATCAAGTACTCGAACATCGAGCCGCTCCAGCTCAAGAGCGCCGGCACGCTGTTCGCGCTCGTCAGCAGGCGACCCAGTGTGAACCAATGCTCCTGGCCGAAACCGCCCTGCGCGACCACGATGTAGCTGGCCAGCCGCGCTTCCGAAGCCAGCAGATCATAGAAGCTCGTATCGAGACGCCGCTCGCTGTCGTTGTAGCCGACGGCGAACAAGTCGCGCGTCGAGTCGTACAACAAGCCGAAATCGATATCAGCCAGATCGCGGCACTGGGCGGCGGTTTTCTCGAACAATTGGATCCGCGCGGCGGCATGCTCCGACGCACTGGCCAGCGCGGCGCTCATTTGCACGAGCCAGTCTTTCACCTCGGCGGACGCTTCCGGCAGCGCCGCTTCGATCAGCGGCAGCGCCGCCAACTGCACTTCCGCGACATCCCGTAGTGTGCCGGCGGCGTCCAGACGCTCGATCGTCTCGCGCAATTTCATCAGCCGCTGGCTTTGATCGTTGGAACCGAGATCCCCGATTCCGTCGGGCGGCGCAGGCGACTCAAGCCACGCCGCCAGGTGCAGCAGGTCGCCGTGGTGGTCCTGACAGGACCGCTCGAAAGCGCTCGCCCACCAGGCGACGTTCGGATCGACGCCCGCAGCCGCGGTCAGTTCGGCGGCTGTCACGGTCAGCCGTGAAAGCACGGCGTGGGCGGCGCCCAGCGCCGAAGGAGCTTGGTCGAGTTCTTCGATCTGGCGTTCGATCTTGCGGAGCACGGCGGCATCGACCAGCGGGTTCACGGTGCCGCGTGCCACGTCCAGCAGCACGCGCAGCGTGTCCTGCAATCCGCCGAACATTCGCGGCGGCAAGACGCGGTCCGCGCTCAACTCCCCGCAGCCGCTGCCGAGTACCAGCAGGCTCGCCGCCAGGTTTCCGCTGTCAACCATCGACACATAGCGGGGATGCAAAGGCGCGAGTGACCGCGTGTCGTACCAGTTGAAGAAGTGCCCGCGGTGACGCTCCATCCGCAACAGGGTCTCGAAGGTGCGCTGGGTCCGCGCCAGCAGCTGCGCGGCCGAGCAGTAGCCGAAATCGCAGGCCGCCAAGTCGGCCAGCAACGCCATCCCGATGTTCGTCGGACTGGTCCGAGATGCGACCACCAGGTCAGGATTCTGCTGGATGTTGTCCGGCGGCAGCCAGTTGTCTTCCGCCGTGACGAACTCCTCGAAGTATCGCCACGTCTTCCGCGAAAGCTTCTCGAGAAAGCGCTGCTGGCTCTCGGAAAGTCGTGGCGCCGGCTTGCGAATCGGCCGGCTCAGCCACCAGGCGACCAGCGGCGAAGCAATCCACGCGGCGATCAAGGGCCCCGCGAAAAGCAACGCCTCGCGATGCTGCAAGACGAGCACGAACAATGACGCGGCGGCCAGGACAGGTGCGAAGGCCATCGAGCGGAACGTGCTCCCCAAGCTGTCGTCGGCGCCTCGGTCCGAATCGCTCGCGGTTTTCCATTCGAGCAGTCGTCGTTTGGTCCACCCCGTGCGCGCCAACGTGCGCGCGATCGCGTCGCCGCTGATGTACGCTTCGTAAGGCAAAAGGACGAACGTCAACACGTTACGAACCAGCGGCCGTCCCAACGATTGCAGCGTGACGCGCAAGTGTATGCGCAGCGGCAGGTCCACCGGCTTGCGAAACAGATCCGCCGTCGCGGCCAGCAGTGTCGGCAGCAGCACCACGCTCGCCAGGAAGACTAGAGCGCCCGCCGCGACCGCCGGCGAGACGAACCATGAGACGAGCAGCACCAGCAGCATCGCCGGCGGGGCCACGCTGCGGCGCAGGTTGTCGAAGATCTTCCATCGTGACAAGGCGGAGATCGGGTTGCGGACCCGCTGTTCCGACCGCCCGCGGACCCACGGCAGCAGCCAAGCGGTGATCTGCCAGTCGCCGCGCATCCAACGATGCCGGCGGGCGATGTCCGCCGCGTAGCGCGAAGGATGCTCTTCGTACAGCGTCACATCGCTGAGCAAGGCCGAGCGGCAATAGGCGCCCTCGATCAGGTCGTGGCTGAGGATCGTATTTTCGGGAAAGTCGCCACAACGGTCCTCGAAGGAATCGACGTCGTAGATTCCCTTGCCGATGAACGAGCCTTCGGCAAACAGATCCTGGTACACGTCCGAGACGACGCGCGTATACGGATCGACGCCCGGATCGTCCGCATACAGTTGCACGAACCGCGACCGCTGCGCACTGGGCAGACTTACGCCGACCCGCGGCTGCAGAATTGTGTAGCCATCGACGACGCGCCGGCGTTGGGCATCGAAGATCGGCCGATTGAGCGGATGTGCGAGCGTACCCACCATCAGCCGCGCCGCGTCGCGCGGCAACTGCGTGTCGGTGTCGAGGGTGATGACATACCGTACGCTTTGCAGGATCGCGGTCTGGCCGACGACTTCCGCGAAACGGTCTTTCGCGCCGCGGAGCGTGGCGTTCAGATCGGCCAGCTTCCCGCGCTTGCGCTCGTAGCCCATCCAGACGCCTTCCTGGGCGTTCCAGCGCCGCGCGCGGTGGAAGAGATGGAAGATATCGGCGCGGACGTTCGCGTATTTGTCGTTCAACCGCGCAATGCCTTCCCGCGCCACACGCACGAGTTCCGCGTCGCCGGGCAGCGTCTCGGTCGCGGCATCGACGAAATCCGTCAGCAAGGCGAAGTGCAGGCACGAGTCGCGATTGGCGAGATACCGTACTTCGATCCCATCCAGCAAATGCTCGATGCCGGCGGCGCTCGAGAGCATCGTGGGCACCGCCGCCAGCGTGCGATGCTCGGGAGGAATGCCTCCCTCGAATTCCATGCGGGGCAACGATTGCGGGCTGAGCAATTGCGTCGCCAGCCAGTTGACGACTCCCAGCCCCAGGTTGGAGGCGCAAACCAGCGCCGGCAGCGCCAGTAGCCAGAGGGTCAGCCAGCCCGCATCGTGCCGCTGCGACCAGTTCAAGAACAGCAGCGTGGCCGCGAGCGTCACCAGCCCGATGCCCGAAAGGTAACACGTCAGCGGAAACTGCCGCCGCAGCTTGTCGAGCACGACCGCCGGAGTGAGCCGCATTTCGACGCAGCGCTCCAGCACCGGACGACCGCGTTCGACCAGGTAATAGCCCACGTGCGCCGCGCGCTCGCCGGGCTTGTCACGGGCGTGTTTTTCCGCCAGTTGCACCGCCTTGCGCGCCACGTCATACTCGGTCAACTGGCTCCGCCGGGCGAGGCCTTCGACCGCGTGTCGGTAGCGGTCGCGAGTCGCGAAATCCATCCCCGCATAAGTGCCCGCGGGATCGCCCGCCAGCGTCTGCTCGACCAGACTCTGCTCGCCGACGAACTGTCGCCAATCGTTGGAGTTCGTGAACCGCAGGCTGTTGATGCTGTTGCCGATCGAAACCTGGTCGGCCGCCTGTGCTTGACCTTCGTCGTACACGAGTTGCTCGGTCGTCAGACCTTGATCGGTCAGGCGATGCTCGAGCCAGCTGTTGGCGAAGGCGAAGTTCGGGTTCTGCCCCTGGAGATGCCGCGTCAACTCTGCCAGGAACGCGCCGGACAGCGGCGGGTCGGCACGTGCCATATCCGCCAGCACCAGGATCAAGTCCGTGGGCTTCTCATCCACGACGCTGACCATGCGGTTCGCCCAATCGCCGGCCAGATCGCGGTCGCGGCGCGCGGACGCGATCCGCACCGCGACGCGCCGCAGATTCTCGATCAGCGCCAGCCGCAGCATCAGCGGCAGCGCCCACAACTCGCCCAGTTTCAACGGCGCGACTGACTGATATGAGGCGATGAAGCCGTTGAGGCTGGCGGCATCCACGCGCCCATCGACGTGCGCGATGAGCTCCAGGGCGATACCGTAAGCGCGGGGAAAGCTGGCCGCCGGGCCGCTCGCCAGTCGCGGCAGCTCCCGGCTATAGGACGGCGGCAGCAACCGCCGGATCGCGCGGATTTGCTCTTCGATGAGATAGAAATTGTCGAGCAGCCATTCGCCGGCCGGCTCGATACGGCGGTTTCGATCGGCGGCCGCCGTCACGAGATCGTAAGTCTCGATCAGCACCCGCTCATTGTCGTCGAGCCGCGGCAACAGCTTGTCGCGGTCCCGCCCTGCAGCCAGTTGGTGCGACGCGGCGATCGCCTTCGCATGCCGCTCGAGCTGTTCGATGCTGAAAAGCTCCGCCCGGAGCGGCTGCTCATCCGCAGGCTTGGTCTGTGACGGTTCCCGATCGAACTGACGCCAGGACGTCAGCCCTAACAGCCATTCGGAGATGTCCGGAACACGCACTGAGCGATCCTTCTGTTTCCGAGCACTTGCTCGCAGCGAGCGCGAAAATCTTGAGTATACTGCGAACCGGATATTCCGTGAACCGGCCAGCGTGATCGCTCGCAGAGCGGAATGATTCAAAGTGCGGAAATAGTATTTGACGTGGGCTTCCACAGCAACGACGCCGGCGGTCCAGCCGACTACGTCGGCGACCGCATCCAGTTGCGACCTCATGCCTCATCCGTGGCGATTTCCTTCGTGTGGATTCTCAACAGCGTGCGGAACGGGTCCGCGAACCGGAAATGCTCCCCGACGGATCGGGGAGCACGCGATACCAATACGTGATTCCGCCGGCCGTCTCCTCGATCACGTCTCCCGCCTGGGGCAGCACCGGCGCGCCATCGAGCACGAGGTCGGCGGCGGGAATCAGGTAATCGCGAACGCGGTACGTCGTCTCGAACCCTTCCTCCGTCGCCTGGTCGAACTCGGTGCGCCCGACCGTGGCCGACAGCACGACCTCGCTCGCGCCTCGGCGGTACGTCACCGCGCGGGCGTTGTGCTCCTTCATGGTCCCGGCGAGCCAGGCTGCGCCGTCGGCGAGCAATTCCGCCATTCGTCAACCTCACGCATTCGTCGGACGGAACACGAGCCGCAGCAGCATCGCCGGCGGGTCGGCGGTCGTGCCGCAGGTCACGGTCAGATGCACGATCTCGTTCGCGGCCAGCACCTTGTGCGTGGCGTCGAGCGCGCCGAGATCGTTCACGCCGTTGTTCGTGGGGACGGTGACGTTGTTGTAGGTCTTGGTGACGATCGTGTTCGTGTCGCCCGCGTCCTTGAGCGCCTGCAGCCCGGTGCCGTCGACGCCGAGCGCCGTCCCGGTGCCGGTCTTGTAGTTCGCGCGCTGCGTGGTGAAGAACGCGGAGTTGTTCATGAACGTGGACCAGAACACGCTATTGAACTTCCGCCCCGCCCCGCGGCCGATGCGGTTCCGCAGGTCGTCGAACGCGCCGAGATCGTCGTTGATGATGTCCTCGCGCGTGAGGACGAACATCTTGGCGTAGGTCCGCACCTGCCGGGTGAACTTCTCCTCGCCGAGTTCGCCGTGCTTGATCTCGCCGGTCGGGCCGAGTTCCGCGTACTCCATGTCGTCGAGCATCCGGTGCGCCGAATGCTGCTTGAAGTCGTTCACCGAGGCGACGCGGGAAATCTCCCGCCACGTCTGATCCTCTTCCTGGAACGCGGCCAGCAGTTCCTTGTTGGCGAGGTTCGAGAGGATGTCGGGGACGGAGAGCGTCGAGAACCCGGCCGCCTGGATCGGCGGGAAGGCGTGCCGCAGGATCGTGCGGATGTTCCCGGCGTCGATCCGCTCACCCGGTCCGCAGTGATAGCCGTTCGCGGAGGCCGCGGTGAGGAGCAGACGCTGCACGCCGAAATTGCGGAAGCCGCGATGCGCCGCCTCGAGCGTCTGCTCGTCATACTGCTTCTCGATCTCCGGCATGTTCCGCGCGAGGCAGAGCGCGGCCTCGATCACTTTTGGAGTGGCATCCCGCGTGCTGGCGTGGATCGCCGGGCCGGCGGGCGTCTGCGCGAGAATCAGTTCCTTCTCGACCTTGGCCTTGGCCTTGATCGCCTCGACCTCGAACCGCGTGGCGGGCCAGCGCTCGCGGATCGCCTTCGCCTTCAGTTCGCGGGCGGACTTCGCTGCTTCCGCACGAATGGAGGCCAGCCGCTTCGCGTCGCGGACTTCGGCCTCGTGCTCGGTGAAGGCGACTTCCAGGTCGGCGTAATGCTCGCCCGCCGCCGCCTTGATCTCGTCCAGGTCGAACGCGGGGACGGCCAGCCGCACCGGCTCGTCGTCGTCATCCTTCGCCCGGGCCGCGATCTCGCGGTCGAACGTGGCGCGGAGCGCCGTCTTCTGCTGGTCGGTGAGGTCGTCGGCGGTGAATCCCAGCGCCTCGATCCACTGGTCGAACTCGTTCATCTTGCCGCCCTTTCGCTGAGAAGCGGCGAGCGTGACGGAACTGTTTTCGTCCGCCCCCCGCGGTAGAAACGCGATCCCGTACAGCTTCGCCTTGCGGGCCACGAGCAGCGGCCCCGTGTATTCCCGCCCGTTGACCGTGACGGTCCGCCCCGCGCGGATCTCCACGACCTTTTCCGGCCGCGCCTCGACGGACGCCTGCCACGGAAATCCGTGGTCGTGATTGGCGATGAATTCCCGCGCCCCGTCGCCGGTGCCGGAGACGATTCCCGCCAGCACGAGCTGCGCGCCGTCGTTCTTCCGTTCGGTGACGTGCCCCACGATCTGCCGCGAATCGTGGTGCAGGTTGGCGACGATCGACTTCGACGCCGACAATCCCCGCAGGTCGATCACGACCGGCAGATCCCAGCCGTTGAGCAGCAGATCGCCGCCGGTGTAGGCGACCACCTCGAACCGCCGCGGGCCGGGCTGTTCGCCGTCGGGAGAGGCTTCCGCCGCCTGGATCTCGACGTCGGCCGAGAGCGCCAGCACGCGGTCGTCCGGCTTCGCGGCCGCGACGAGCGTGCGGCCATGCGCCGCCATCCGCCGCGGGGCGTTTCCGTCCGTTTCGTCGTCTTCGGGATCGCCGCCCCCGCCGTTTCCGCCGAACAGCGCCTTCCGCAGGATGGCCCGCATCTCGTCCTCGTCGACGCCGTAGTCCTCGGCCATTTCGGGGAGCGCCTCGTCGAAGTCCAGTCCCGTCTCTTCATACGCCCGCCGCAGCGAGAGCGTGCCGTTCTTCAGGTGCTCGGTCTGCGAACTCGCCTCGGTGCGGAGATCGACGATCGGATAGCGGGGCCAACTCCACTCGTGCGGCGGGAGGACGTTCGGGCGGTCCCAGCCGAACGTGCGGGCCGCGACCGGGAACCATTCCGCGAACAGCGGATCGAGCACCAGGTCGTTGGCGTCTTCGCGCTCGACGTCGAGCGTGAGGTAGTAGGTCTGATGATCCAAGCGGCCGGAGGCGTAGTTGTGCGAACTACTGTCGGCGGCGGCGAGGTTGTAGGGCTGCGATTTCGGCCGGGCCTGCTCGCTGATGTTCGCCTTGTGGAACTCGGCGAAGGTCGTCGAGGGATGCTCCCCCTTCATCTGCTGCGCCTCCCAGCCCATCGGCAGCGCCACGACCATCCGCTTCTGGAATTCCATCGCGCTCATCGGCGCGACGGGGTCGGCTTCGTTCTCCGGGAGCAGCGTGGTCTTCAGCAAGGCGCTGAACTCGGCGGCCGTCTCGGCGGCCGCGATCGTCGCCTCCCGCCAGCGCCGCGCGGCGGCCCCGCAGTTCAAGGTCGAGCAGAATTCGGGAATCGCCCGGTGCTGGCCCGGGCGACGCAGATGGAACCAGTGCAAGACCCACCGTGCCGCCACGCGCTCGGGCTTCGCGAACGTATAGGAATGACCCCACGCGCCGCCGGGGTGCTGGGGGAGGATGTCGTACAGGACCGGGTTCCCCCACGGGTCGAACTCGATCCCGTCGATCCGGCCCGGCGCACCGAAGGGGAGAAACGGCGTGGTGCATTGCTCGGCCTCGATCAGCACGAGGTCGAGTTGCACGTCGTGCCGCACGCCCCGGTTCTCGCGGATGATCGCGAACGCCTCGCCGTCCTGCACCTTGGCGTGCGCGAGGCACAACAGCTTCCGCCGCAAGCGGACGGCCCGGCCCCAGGCCCGCCAGGTCGTTTCGACCATCTCGTTGAACGCTCGGCTACGGGTCTTCATCTGCAGCGACGGTCCGCGGCCGACGAGGAAGTTCGCGTGCGTCTGCACCATCCCGTCCGCATAGCCGTTGTTGGCGACCTCGGACCGCGAGCGGCGGATCAGCTTGTCGCGGACCGCCTTGCTGTGCGCGCTGTCGGCGTCGAGCGCGTCGGCATTGGCCCAGTAGTTTCGGAACTCGTCGGTGTCGCGGGCGGCGTCGAAGCCGGCACGAATGCGGGCGGGGAGGGCGTCCGCGAGTTCGTGCCGCGATTTCGGCTGCGAAACGATCGGCCGGCCGTGGGCGTCGAGGATCGGCATCTATCCTCCCCCTCCCGGCGGAATGATCTTGGCGAGCCGCAGCCCGAACGTCGGCGACTTCGCCGCCTTCCGCGCCGCGAGGTGCCGGTCCGCCTCGATCTGATCGCGGAGCGGGTGCTGCGCGGCGGACGCGCCATCCATGCTCGCGCTGGCTGGGGCCTGGGCGTTCTGCCGGATCACGTCTTCGAGGTCGTCGGCCATCGGAATCTCCCGGAACGACCAGACCGGCGAGCGCAACGAAAAAGGCTCCGTGGAGTCGTGGCTCCACGAAGCCTGTTCGTTGCGCTGGTTTCGCCGCCGGGGATCAGCCGAGGGCGTCGCCTGAGTCTGGTTGTCTACCCTTGATGATAGCGAAAAAGAGCTTCACTTCCATACCGCACCGCCACAGGTCGGAAGCGAATGGCAAATTCGTTACACCTGTAGACATATCCTCCTGCACGACATGCGATAGAACCAGTCCTCACAGCCCCATCTATCACTCCTCGTCAGCCGGCCTGTTCCTTTGGCGGCACAGGGGATGATCAGTCGGGGCAGTCAACACCCTATCGATCGCGTTCTGATGATCCTGCTGGCGAGCAACCTGGATCGAGTTCGGCCCCAATTGAACGAGAATAGTCCCCGCACATCCAATGTCTCGCGCTTGACCACCGTTTCCCTGCTTCTGCCTCACCCGTGACCTGCCAGGCAATTCCTGCGGCGTCAAGATGGAATTCCGAATGTTTGGAAGTCGCGACGAACATCGCGAAGTAATCTGCGTACACATAACACACGATCCAGCGGCATTGATCGCCGCCACTTGCGGAGGTAGCGGATGCGGATCAGGATAAGGATTGCTGGTTCCCACCGAAATGACGGCTATCCGAGACTGAATCGCCGTCCCGTACAACCACCGTAGGTCAGCGGCAATTGCCTCGTGCAACTCTTCGTACTCCTCGCCAGTCGCCTTGTGCCGAACTATTTGTCCCCCGTGGTGAGGAACAGCAATCACGTCGCACTCGATCGGCCCAGTGCGACCCGAGTGAATTGACCGCCATGCCCTGATATCAGCGTCACCTGAAAACAGGATTCGACGACTGCCACAGCGAAGAAGCAACACGGCGCACGTCGCGTTTGGATCACCAGAACTCTGTCCGCTGATGTTCTCGAACACCCCGGGAAACAGCAGATCCAACCGAAGGGCATCTGGTCCATCTCCGCCTTCATAAAGCAAAAGATTCTGAGGATTCCGAATTAGCGGAATTGGGTCCGGAATATTGCCGCTCTCGGCCTCCCTTCGCAGAAACGACATCGCCTGCAGATCCGCGAGTTCTCCTGCATTTCGGTCTTGGAGGAAATAGACTCGATCAATTGCCCTTCGATATTGGCGCACGAGCCCAGCGACACCACCCACATGGTCGACGTCGTTGTGTGACAGAATCAGCGCCTCAATCCGCCTGATTCGCAGCCAGCGATGCAGCAAATCGCCCAGCACTACATACGAGCGACCGCAATCGATGACGATTGCAGAATCGTCGCCAAGGTCGATAACTTGAGCGCTGCCTTGACCGACGTCGAGAAAGTAGCACTCCGCGATGGTGTCACCGACACCTAGAGTGTAGTCCATTCGATCTCGGACCTCGGCAATGAGTCATCGGATGGCAATGTGCGAATCCAGCGATCACATTCCTCTGCGTCCATGACCTCAAGCGCTTCGGTATTTCGAACAAAGCGAATGGCGTTCAGGCTGTAATCGATGGCCTGACGTTCCACCAATGCTTCGATCCACTGTCCGGAAGAAAGCGCGGCAAACTCCGGAGGTGCCTCCTCGAACCTCACATGCTCCTCGCGGTCACCATCAATCCATTTCACAGTGCAACCATCCGAACCTGCGGCTGTAACGACTCCAACCTCAATGATGGTTAGCGGAACCGAAGCGCGGTATGCATCCACGTCGATGGCGTCTTCCAAGATTCGCCAGTCGGAGTGCTGCTCCGGCGTCATTCTGAACGGCCTGAGGCCGACCAGCATTTGAAATGCCTTGTGAACCATCACACCGAAATCCTTACGCGACGCGTCAATTGACTCACCCCTGCCCACAAAGCGTGGCGAGAAACCCTCAACGGTGTACGTCCACTCGTGATCGGCAACAGGATCGACATGGATTGCCCGAGGCCCCCGCAGCGCGTACTGCGCCTTTCCCACGTCGAGGTGGGTGAGCTTGCCGGCCTGCTCAAGGTGACGATGTGCATCAACGCACAGATCTGTCCAGTGCGCGTCCCCAAAATCGGTCAATTTGTCGAACAAGACAACCGTGAGGTGCTGGCGACAGTTGTCTGAGCATACGAAGTGCTGCTCCTCCAGAGCGCTCAACAGTTTGGGAATCGCGTCCCAGAGCCGTAGCCGCAGCTCGCAGAAACTCACCGCATCGAGATCGTACTCGAAGTCATACTGGAATCGATATGTTGGCAGAGTCGCCTTGGCCGCCTTGCGCCTGAAGGCACCTATGCCACGGCGCGTACGCACGGGGGGGCCTCCTACTTCGGCGACCCAGGATGGGACAAGATCGACGGTTGGTGCCATGTCTGTTCACTAAGTCAATAGGTCCGGACCATACTTATTACGGATCGCTTCAAGCTTCTCCTTCGTGCGTTCGATAGTTGCGCTCAATTCGTCAAGGCCGGACGGTGTCAACCCAAACGCAAAAGTCTTTGCATCTCCGTCCTGATCGGTTGTCTCGAATTGAAGCAGTATAGATGGAACGACTCCGGCGATGTCCTCGTTATGAGCCTCGCCCTCAAACAGTGGCCGCAATTGGCAAAGCGTTCTCACTGAATCAAGCATTGGCTCAGGTCCAGAAGCAAGCCGGCGGACCTTTAGCGCACGTACCCGGAGTGGCTTCGGAGTTGCGAGCGACTCGAAGAGTGTGCGATTTGTATCGAGAGAAGTCAGCAAAGCAGCCTTAACATCATCGGGCGCCTGCTGATCAACGAACTCGCGCAGATCATCGATGAGATCTCGAGCGTATGCAGGATCGGGGTGTTGTGAGTCATCGCGCGGGATGAGCAGGCAATGCAGCACTGCAACTACGGAACGAGCGTCACTGACGGGCAGTCGCAATGTCTCGGCGATGGAATTGATGAATTCAGCGCGCAAAGGATGAGCTGAATCCGCAGTTGAAAACAGCTCGACGAGTTGCCGGAGTTGCTGCGGCGTTAGGCGAACGAGCGCGAGTACGTCAGCGGATGCGGCGATGGGAAAAACAAGTCGCTTTGCCATCAAGATCTCCGTAACGGGCGTGTTCGTTCAAAGAGAATCGGAAGGAGTTAAACGCCGTCGTGCCCGCGCGATATAGGCGAGACGGCGTGTACGGGGGTCCTCAAAATGTCACCGCATTCGCACTCCGAGAATTCGGCACGAGACTGGCTAGGTGCGGGCGAGGCGAGCGGGCGACTTTCAAAGGATGTTGCTCAAAATCGGATCCCGGCAGGAAGGTCGTGGACTGGCCCGACAGACGATGTAGGGGGCAACTCTTGCCGTGCAGAGAGCTGACTCGATCGGAATTCGTGGCGTCCAATCGGCAAACGGACTCTCCGCGGCCGGTGGTTGTCGCTTGAACGTTTCGGCAGATCGCGTCTTTCTTCTCGGGGTCGAGGGTCGTCGATCGAAAGGAAGGTGCCGTGCGTGACGGACTCGCTCGCATGGGTACGAAGCCACGGGGCCGGCGGATATCGTACCGGCGTATCTGGCCTTCGGCCAAAGGTCGGCCGAGCCTTGAGTTTGCAGTCCCGCGATGGCAAAGTCAACGGATCATGGAATTCAGGCGGGAAACGACTGCTCCTCGTGCCGGCCACCGATGGGATTCAAAGGTTCATAGATCGCTCGCTCCCAAGTCGTCATGCGGACTCCGCAGTCTCTGCATTCGCGGCGGCGAACGACCCGTCCGCCACGGGCAGCGCGAGTGTAGATGACGCGAAATCGCGAGGAATGGCACTGGCGGCAAAACAGGCCGCGATGCTTACCAATCTTCGTCGACGGCCCCTTAGCGTCCATCGGTGGTTTCCACGAGATTCGGGTCGGTGGGAATCGCATACCGCTCTCGGCACTGCGAACCAGTGGCCACAACTCGGCTGCCACAGTGGCGGCATCCGTACATGACCGTGGTCATCGCCTTGCGTAACCGCGGCTGCAATACGCACAGATCGGGGCAGCCGCAGTCGGGGCAAGCGAGCCCCGCCGTGCGATTCGCCTCGGCTGCATATTCAGCGAGCGTCTTGCGTTCCTTCATCTTCGCGCAAGCTCCTGCAAGGTCATCCGCGGCCGCATCGGTCGGGTGGTCGTGCCGAGGGCGTCGAGATTTGCCCCCTGGATCGACGCCGCCACGGCGCAGCCGACGAGGCAGTCGAGCCAGTGGTTGTCCGGCTGCTCGGGGCGCTGCTTCCATTCGTCGACCGTTCGCCCGCGCCCCTCGGTCTTCACGAAGTACTCGGCGGTGACGTGCTCGGCGAACAGCCGGTGCCGGTCCGCTTCGCGGCCCCACAGCGACAGGCAGCCGCGATCCCCCATCGCGACCGCAAGGCGGGCGTGCGCGAATGACTTCCAGAAGTTCGTGTCGAACAGCGCATGTCGAATCGCGCGCTGCCCCCGGACGCCGGGGATTCGCCAGTTGAGTCCGATCCGGTCCCCCGGCTTCCGGCGGTAGTCCGCGAACGGGATGCTCGACGCGCCTACGAACCGGCCGTGCGACGGAAGCAGCACCGCCGAATGCGAACTCTGCCGGCAGAACTGATAGACGACGTCCGTCGAATGCCCCCAGTTGGCGTCGATCAAGCACCGCTCGATCCGCAGCGCCGCGCCGTCGTCGCGCTTCCACTCGCGGGCGAGCAGGTCAGCGGCGAGCGTTTCGAGACCGGCGTAGATCGAACCTTCGAGCCCGGTGTTCGGCGCGGCGAGCGCCAGCGTGTTCCGAGCGTCCCGCAGCGTGAAGTACGCCCGCTGCTGATCGGGGAACGAGCCGTAGTCGAGGATGTAGCCGGTGAAATCCTGCTCCCATGCGCAGACGACGTAGAACAGCAGTTTCTGCTGGATGTCGATGAAGGCGCCGGGTGCCACTGGCTTGCCAGTGCTTCACGAGTGGTCCCTTGCTCGTTCCT
>JBBDNU010000082.1:25227-29208 GCA_040877365.1 Planctomycetales bacterium | reverse complement strand
GCCTGCGGACAGCCCCGACCACAATTCTCAACCTGATTCGCGGAGAGCCGAAAAATGTAGGTTCCGTCGGCCCGGCGGGACCTGAACCGCGCCAGGCGGCGACGCTCCTGTAGGACGGATTGCCAATCCGTACCAGGCGGTCCGCGGCGCGGCCGCGTCAATCGACTTGCGCGCAGGCTGGAAAGCCCGCGCCACCTGGCGGACGGATTGGCAATCCGTCCTACCGGTCGCACGATCGACTCGCTCTCGGGTATAGTGAAGGCCGCCTCGTCTTCGCACTTGCCCGCACTCGCGCCATGAAACTCGGCACCGCGGATGTTCTCGGGAACGACGGCCGCATCGCGCGGCGGTTGCCCGGTTACGAAGAGCGGCCCGAGCAGTTGCAGATGGCCGAGGCCGTCGCGCGGGCGATCGCCGACAAGGCGCACCTCGCGGTCGAGGCGGGGACCGGCGTCGGCAAGAGCTTCGCCTATCTCGTGCCGGCGATCCTCGCGGCTTCCGAAGCGGGTGAAGGCGGGAAGCGGAAGAAGATCGTCGTCTCGACGCACACGATCAGCCTGCAGGAGCAGCTCATCGGGCGGGACATCCCGTTCCTCAACGCCGTGCTCCCGGTCGAGTTCTCGGCCGTGCTCGTCAAGGGGCGGTCGAACTACATCAGCCTGCGGCGGATGAACGGGGCGGTCGGCCGCGCCGGGGCGCTGTTCTCCAAGCCCGACGAATTCGAGCAGCTCGAGCAGGTGACCGACTGGTCGCGGCGGACGACCGACGGCAGCCGGTCCGATCTCGAGTTCCAGCCCCTCCCCCGCGTGTGGGAAGAGGTGCAGAGCGAGCACGGCAACTGCCTGGGGCGGAAGTGCCCGACGTACGAGCAGTGCTTCTACTACAAGGCCCGGCGGCGGGTGAAGAACGCCGATTTGCTCGTGGTGAACCATGCGCTGTTCTTCTCCGATCTCGCGCTGCGGCGGGAAGGGGCGAGCATTCTGCCCGACTACGACGTCGTGGTCCTCGACGAGGCGCACACCGTCGAGGCGGTCGCAGGGGACCATCTCGGTCTCGGCGTGTCGAGCGGGCAGCTCGATTATTCGATGGGCCGCCTTTACAACGAGCGCGCCCAGCGGGGGCTGCTGATCCACCATCAGCTTCCCGAGGCCCGCCGCTTCGTGATGCGGCTGCGGCACCTCGCCGGAGAGTTCTTCCACGATCTGAACGGGCTCGTGTTCGGCCGCGGCGGAGGCAACGGCCGCGTGCGGAAGCCGCTCTCCCTTCCGAACGAGCTGTCGCCCCTCCTGCGGCAGATCGCGGCCCAGCTTGCCGATCACGCCGAAACGCTCGACAAGGACGAAGAGCGGATCGAGCTGACCGCGGCCGCGGACCGCTACGTCGCCTATGGCCAGTCGCTCGAGGCCTGGCTCCAGCAGG
Source organism: Planctomycetales bacterium (assembly GCA_040877365.1). GTDB lineage: Bacteria > Planctomycetota > Planctomycetia > Planctomycetales > Planctomycetaceae > JBBDNT01. The sequence continues at coordinate 27,789 of JBBDNU010000082.1, read as the reverse complement.
CGATCGAGGGGGCGGTGTACTGGGTCGAGACGATCGGCAACCGCGCGCGTCCGCAGACGAAGCTCTATTGCGCGCCGGTCGACGTCGGTCCGGCGCTCCGCGACGAATTGTTCAACCGGGTCGACACGGTCGTGCTCACCAGCGCGACCCTCGCGGTCGGAAAGCAAAGCTTCGACTTCTTCCGCAATCGGCTCGGGCTGACGAAGGCGCGCACGCTGAAGCTCGGCAGTCCGTTCGACTTTCGCCGGCAGGCGCGGATCGTCCTACCGGAAGGCATGCCCGACCCGGCCGCCGACCCCGCCACGTTCGAGACGGCCGTGTGCGACAAGATCCGCAAGTACGTCGCGCAGACCGAAGGCCGCGCCTTCGTGCTGTTCACGAGCTACCGGATGATGAAGTCGGTCGCGGACCGGCTCTCGGCCTGGCTGGCGCGGGAAGAACTCGCGCTGTACTGCCAGGGAGACGGGCTGCCGCGCTCGCTGATGCTCGAACGGTTCCGCAACGACCCGCGGGCGGTGCTGTTCGGGACCGACAGTTTCTGGCAGGGGGTGGACGTGCCGGGGGAAGCGCTCCAGAACGTGATCATCGCCAAGCTCCCGTTCAGCGTGCCCGATCAGCCGTTGACCGAGGCGCGGATCGAGGCGATCCAGGCCCGCGGTGGCAACGCGTTCGTCGAATATCAGATCCCCGAGGCGGCCATCAAGCTGAAGCAAGGCTTCGGCCGCCTGATCCGCCGCAAGACCGACACGGGGCAGGTCGTGATCCTCGACCCGCGCGTCCTCACGAAGCGCTATGGCCGATTGTTCCTGGACAGCCTGCCGGACTGCCCACAGGTGATCGACCGCGACGACGACTGAAGGCGCACACGCCGCCGCTGTTCACCGCGGGTTCGCCGACCGTCACGTCGCCCGACGCGGCCGGCGAGGGAGAACCTTCATTGTCGCCCGACGAGCGCTGCGAGGGAGAATCGCCAACGCGGTCGGACGTGTTCAGTAATTCCAAGTTCGCGACGGCGCGTCATGCCCGCGAAGGCGGGCATCCAGCGGCGGCGCGGACGACGAGCTGGATTCCCGCCTGCGCGGGAATGACGGAGTGGCGTCTTTGGAGGTACTGTTTTTCGAGCGGATCCACCCGGCGATTCTCCCTTGCTTGCGCCCGATTCCTCGCGTTCCCGTCCGATCCTGCCGGTCGTGCGGGCGCTGGCGATCGACCCCCCGCACCCGCCCCCTCCACCCTACCGGAACTTTTTGACCGGTCCCCGTCCGTGACGTATATGACCCTAGGCGTTGCCGAACGGCAACATGCCGCGGTCCCCCGCCTGTTGCGCGAGTCCCACTCGCGCGCATGCCGATTTCCACGGACAGGTCTCATGGCCACGATGATCGAATCCGCAGCCGCCGCTCCGGGCGTCGCCTCCGGAAGAGGCGTGCTGCTTCTCGAACCGGTCCGCAACCAGCTCGGGATCGAACCGCTGGCGCTCGCTCCCGGCCGGCACGTGCTCGGCTCCGATGCGGACTGTGGGATTCGGCTCGATCTGCCCGGCGTCGCTCCGCGTCATTGCCTGATCGTGGTCGGCGAAGGAAAGACGGTCCTCCGCAGTTGGGACCGCCGCACGTGGCTCAACGACTGCCTCGCGGACGAAACGCTGCTCGAGCCGGGGGACCGGCTCGTGATCGGTCCGGTCGAGTTCCGCGTGCGGGCCTCCTCCACGGAGCTTCGACCGCAGCAGCCGCGCTCTTCCCGCGCGCGGCCCAGCGCCGCGCGACGGGACGCGGTCCCCGCCGCCGCGCGCGAGGTCGCTTACGAGAGACGGCCGGATCTCCGGCGATTGTCCGAGGCGATTCGGCAACAGGCGGGGCTCGAGGAAGACTACGACGCGGCGGCCCGGCAGCGGTTCGACCGGCTCCGCGACGAGCTCAAGAACCATCTCGGGCGGCTGCAGGAGGAGATCGGCCGCCAGGAAGCGCGGCTCCGCTACGTGCTTCGTGTCGGCGGCGATGCGCTCGAATCGGCCGGGCGCGAGGAACTGCCCGAGCCGCCGATCGAACGGACCGTTCGCCCTCCGGCCGCGGCCGCGCCGCCGGCTGTCCCCGCCGTGGCCGAGCGCCGCCGCCGCGAGGAGCAGGCGCGGCTCGACAACGAGCTGCGGATCGAGGCGGCGGGACACCGCGCCGAGCGCGACCGGCTGCGCGCCGTCCTGGCCGAAGCGCAGGACCGGGCGGCGGATCTGGCGGCGCGGCTCGATGCCGTCGAGGCGGCGCTCGAGGCGCGGCTCGCGCAAGATCGGCGCATGCAGGACCGCGAGCAGGACTTCGTCGCCCGACAGCGACGGCTCGAAGAGCGCACCGCGCAGCACGAAGCGCAGCACGCGCGGATGAAGAGCTGGCTCACGACGCTCGCCGCCGAACAAGGCGCGGTGCAATCCGCCTTCGTCGAGAAAGAGGTCGAGCTGCACCAGCGGGCCCGCCGCCTCGACCTGTTGCGCGCGGAACTCGAGCGAGACGCAACGGATCTTGAAGTTCGCGCGCGGCGGATCAGCGAAGCCGAAACGCGCGCCGCCGA
>JBBDNU010000082.1:0-25127 GCA_040877365.1 Planctomycetales bacterium | reverse complement strand
CGGATCTTGAAGTTCGCGCGCGGCGGATCAGCGAAGCCGAAACGCGCGCCGCCGAACTGGAGGGCCGCGAGGCGGCGGCGGAGCAGCGCGCGGCGTCGCTGTCCGGCCGCGAGGCCGCGCTCGCGGGGGAGCGGCGCCGCATCGAACAGGACCTCGCAGCGCTCGAAGCGCAACGGTCGGAACTCATCTCGGAGCGGCAGGAGCATCGCCGGGAATCGATCGAGCTCCGCGAGGCCCGCGACTTTCTCGAAACCGAGCAGCAGGCGGTCGCGTCCGATCGGGCGCGAATCGCCGCGGAGCGGTCGGCCGTGGAGGCCCAACGCGAAGCAGCGGCGGCCGTTGGCGGGCTGCAGGCGGCGGAGGCGGAGCGGCTCGAGTCGCTGTCCAGGTCGCTTGAAGCGGAACGCCGCGACGGCGAAGCGCGCCGCGCCCGGCTGGACCAGGAGTGTCGCGCGCTCGAAGCGGACCGCCGCACGCTCATCGCACAGCGGCAGCTCGTCGAGACCCGCCGCGCCGAGCTCGCCCGCGAGCGCCGGAGCGTCGAACGGCTGCAGGTCGAATCCGAGCGACAGCGTCTAGCGCTGCGCGAGGACCAGCGCGCGGCGCGCGAGGCTTCCGAAGCGATCGTCCAGGCGCGGGCCGCGCTCGCGGCATCCGAATCCGCGCTCGCCGAATCCAAAGCAGCGCTCGTGCGGCGGGAGAGCGAACTGCGGGAACGGGAATCCGCCTCCAGCCAGCGCGAGCAAGACCTCGTGGAAGTCGAGCGGACCTATTCGGAACGCGAACGGAGTCTTGCCCAACGCGAGCAAACGATCCGCAACGGCGCCGACTCGCTGGCGGAGCGCGAGGCGACGCTGAGCGAGGACGGCGCGCGGCTGGAGACCGTGCGCGGGGAACTCGACGCCGCGAGCGCGGAGCTCGATGCGGCGCGGGCCGAGCTCGACGCCGCGCGCGCGGCGCTCTCCGCGGACCGCGACCAACTCGCGCGGGACCGTCAGGCGATCGCGGAAATCGAAGCCGTGCTCCCGGACCGGGAAGCGGGAACGCACGCCGATGCCGCCCGGCATGAGACGGTCCTCCAGGAACGGGAGGACCGCCTGAAGGCGGAGCGGGCGCGGCTCGACGAGGATCGCGCGGGACTGCAAGCGGCGCAGAAGGAGGTCGACGCCGCGCGCGACGCCCTCGACGATGCCCAAGGCGCGCTTGGCAGCGAACGATCCGCGTTCGATGAGGCCCGCGCGGAACTCGAAGCGCAGCGCGCCGCGCTGGAACAGGGACGCGACCGACTCGCGCAAGATCAATCCGAGGCGAGCGACGTCGCGGCGGCGATCTCCGCCCGAGAGGCCGAGCTGGACCGGCGCGAGCGCGACCTGCGCGCGGAACAGTCGCGGCTGGACTTCCGCGCCGCCGAACTGGAGGAACTGCGGCGACGCCGCGAAGAGCTTCAGCGGCAAGACGAACAACTTCAGCGACAGCGCGGCTCGGAGGTTGCAGTCGAATCGCAGGCGGCGGTCGAAGAGGACAGAGACGGGGCGCCGGTCGAGGAGCCGGAATCTTCCGCCGCCCTTGCGGAAATCGGCGACGAGGCTCTGCGTCCGCACCAACCGGTCGATCACGATGCGGAACGGCGGGCCGCCGAGCTGCGGGCGACGCTGGCCGGAATGTTCGGCATCCAGCCGGAAGCGGCGCCTCCGAACGACGACACGCAGCCGGAGACGGGTGGCGAGGACTTTCCCGGCTCTCCGCCCGCATTCGAGCCATCCGTCGCGAATGCCGCCGCGGGACCGACACGCGCTCCCGAGGGATTGCCGCGCGAAGGCGATTCGGACTCGGTGGCGGCCTACATGGAGCGGTTGCTGGCGCGCACGCGCCGCGCACAACCGCCGGGAGAACGCGAGTCGCACGCGCCGCCCGCGCCAGCGCCGAGCGAGCCGCAACGTCCATCTCTTCCCCCGCGGCACGCTGCGCCGACGACGACCGTCGCGCCGGCGATCGATGCGCCGGCTGCGGACGAGACCGCAGCGCCGCCGGTCGCGGAGACTTCGCCCCGCCGGCGGCCCGTCCAGGACAAGGAGGTCGTCCGCGCCAGCCTCGATTCCCTGCGGGAAGTGGCGAACCTGTCTGCCCGGTCGGCGATCGCGACGCACACATGGAAGAAGTTCCGCGGGCGGATCCTGGGGAAGGCCGTGTTGACGGCGATCTCGTTCGCCATCGCCGCCCTCCTGCTGACGGGCGAGCTGTGGGGGCAGGTCTCGTATCCGGCGGCGGGCTGGTGCGCGTTGGCCGTGGGCGCGATCATGGCGATCGAGCTGGCCCGCTCAACGCTCCTCATCCAACGCATCAACTCGTTCGCGAAGCGCTCGACGGCGGGCGGTACGATGCGGCGGAGAGCGGACGCAGAAACCGGCGAACCAGAATGCGACGAGGAAGATCCTCCCGGTGCGGACTGACCGGCCGCGTGCGGAACTCACTCCAACTTTCCGCGGCCGAGGATCGGCCAGACGACTTCCAGCCGTTCGCCGCGAAACCCGCACAGCGCGTCGTGCAGCACGGTGGTGAAGTCGGCGTAGCCCACGAACAGCTCGACCTTGTCGCCGATCCGCAAGTCCCGCGAGCCCGGTCCCAACCGCAGGCGGCAATGCTCGGCGCTCAGCCCGAGCACCTCGGCATCCGGGTGGCCTTTGACTGCGGGCGGGTGAATGTCGGGGTGGATCGTCTTGCGGCCGACATCGAGCGCGGCGCGGTCGAGCGTCGGGCGGCTGACGACGGTGGCGAGCACCGTGAGCGCGGGAGACAATCCCCGGACGCCGCACTGCTCGCGGTAATAGGCATCGCCGAAGACGCCGCCGCCGCACTGCAACTCCGTCACGCCGGGGCAGTCCGCGGTGATCTGGTACGAGCCGGTCCCGCCCGCGCTGACGATGTCGCACCGCAGCCCCGCCGCCGACAGCCGGTCGCGGCAGTGCACGAGGACGGCGATGGCTTCCTCGATGCGGCGGCGCTTCTCGTCGGCATCGGGGATCCGCAGGAGGTGCCCTTCGTATCCCATCAGCCCGACGAGCTCGATTCCCTCCAGCTCCGCCGCACCCTGCGCCAGCTCGAGCGCGTCGCGCCCCGGCCGCACGCCGACCCGCTCCATGCCGATGTCCACTTCGAGCACTACGCGGCACGAGACGCCGCGGTCGCGGCACGCGCCCGCGAGCGGGTCGAGCTGCGCGAAATGGTCGCAGGCGACGATCGGCTCGGCGTGCCGGCACAGCGCGGCGACGCGCTCCACCTTGGCCTGGCCGACGACCATGTTGGCGATCAGGATGTCGCGAATCCCGGCCGCTGCCAGCACCTCGGCCTCGGAAACTTTCGCGCAGGTCACGCCGATCGCGCCGGCGCGAAGCTGGGCGTGGGCGATCGCGGGGACCTTGTGGCACTTCGCATGAGGCCGCCAGTCTTTGCCGCGCGCGGCGATGAACCCCGCCATCGCGTCGATGTTGGCCTGGAGCGCGTCGAGATCGACGCAATAGACGGGCGTGTCGAGCTGGAGCTTGTGCGCGCCGATGGGAAGCTGAATCACGGCCGTCGCCTTCATTCCGGTGGCGCCGGCACAGGCGGCGGACCGGGCGGGCCCGCCGCCGACCTCTCCCGCGGCCGATCGAACTCCTCGGCGGCGCGCGGCGGAAGTCCGGCGTAAGCGCGGATCTCCGCGAGCGACTGCCGCCCGCGTTCCCGAGCGGGAAGAGCTTGCCGGATTTCCATGCGAAACGCCTCCACGTCCGCGCGTTCGATGTGCCGATATGTGCGGAGAGCGCTCTCGAACGCGCCGCGCACCGCCGACGAGCGAGTGCTGGTCTCGACTGCGGCGAGCCGCTGATCGAGATCCTGCACTCGGGAAACGAGGCCCTTGGCGAACTCCTGCCAGACCGGGTTCTGCGCGGGGGGGACCTTCGGATCGAAACCGGCGGCGACACGCTCGATCTCCGCCTGCATCCCCTCGATTTCATCGAGGAGCGACTCCAGCTTGATGACGTCCTCGGCGGCGCGCCGCCGCTGCGCGTCGGCGGCATCGGGCCCGCCGATGCGGACCGGCTGCTCGACCCGCACGATCTTCCCAAAAGGCCCTTCCACGACGGCAGGGCCGGTCAGATGCTCCCCCTCGGCGCCGATTCGCCGCTGCACCTCTTCCGGCTGCCGGAGCGCGACCGGCATCACGACGCTCACCACGTACTCGCCGGGCGAAGCCGGCCCGTCCTGGAGAGGGCGGGAGCGGAACGTGCCGTCGCGCTCGACCGTGCAGTCCACCGAGTGGGTCGCCCCCCCCGGCCGCTGTTCATCGAGGCTCACGGCGAGGATGGCGGCTGCGGGAAGAGTGGTCGTACCGGACACGTACGCCGGACCATCCGGCGGCGCGTGCAGCTCGAACTGGAGGGTCACGTCGAGCGGTCCCTCCTTGCCGCCGCATGAGGCGAGGACGATCGCCGTCATCGCCAGCAGGCACCACGTCAGCCGCCGCATGTCGGACTCCGGGCAGTTCGAGGAACGTCGCGCATCGCAGCTTCCTTTGTGACGAACACGGCGCGGCGGGTCAATGGTCGATCGGCAGCTTCAAGATGAAGCACGCCCCGTCGGCGACGGTGGCATCCAGCGACAGGTCGCCCCCCATCCGCCGCGCCAGCCGCCGCGACAACGCCAGCCCCAGCCCCACCCCGGGGGCGGTGCGGGCCGCTTCGGACACCGGCTTGGAGAACGGCCGGAACAAGCGTCTTGCCGCGGCGCGGTCGATTCCGGGCCCGTTGTCCCGTACGCGCACGGTCCCGAACCTGCCGCCGTCCGTTGCGATCGCCAACTCCATGCACCCATCCTCGGATCCCGCCGCGTACTTGCAGGCGTTGTCGACGAGGTTGAACAGGATCCGCTCGACCGCCCCGCGCTCCGCCGCGACGACCACCCGCGCATCAGGTAGTTCCACGACGAACTTCATCCCCGACCGCGCCGCCATCCCGCCCAGCGAATCGCCGAGCCGGGACACGAGCGCGCCGAGATCGACCGGCTCGCGGAGCTGCGCGGCCCCCGCCCGCTCCAGCCGCGAGTACGACAGCACATTGTCGACGAGATGCTCGAGGCGGTCCGCCTCCGTCTGCAACGTGGCAAGATACTCCGTCCGCTTGTCTTCAGTCGACACGAGACCGTCGACCAGCATGCCGGTGTAGAGCCGGAACGTGGTGAGCGGCGTGCGCAGTTCGTGCGTGACCGCCGAGACGAACGCCGCCCGCCGTTCGCTGAGCCGCAACGTCCCCCACAGCAGCAACCCCGCCGCCCCCGCCGCCGCCAGCAGGAACAGCCAGCCGATCGCCAGCGTGAACCGCATCGGCGTCACGCCCAGCGGCTCGACCGGCGTCAGCGGACCCGCTTCCAGCCGGGCGGGGAGCGTGGCCAAGAGCCGCGGCCCGTGCGGCGCGCCGCTCGCCGGAACCGGAACGAGCTCCGCCGCGGGGAGCAGATCGGCGACCTCGGCCGCCAGCCCCCGCCGGATCGTCGGCCAGTCGAGCAGGCACCCCTGCAGATGTTCCGCCCCATCCGCGCGGGCCCGCCGGACGAGCAGCAGGTCGTCGCCGCGCCACACGGCCCGGACCGGCTCGAGCTCGATCCGCCGCCGCGCGACCGCGGCAGGCGCCGGTTCAACCGAAGCGGCCTGCGCGGGGAACGCGTAGGCGTTCTGGACGCTCTGGACCCGCTGCTGGTATTCGGCGTAACCGCGCGATCCCCGCGCCTCCGCGCGTCCCGTCGTCAGTTGTCGTTCGAGTCGATTGCCGTTCGCTTCGACCGCCGGGAACGGCCCGTCGTTCTCATACACCAGCATCCGCTCGTGCCGTTCCATGCCCGCCAGCAGCTCCGCCGGCCGGATCGCGCTCCGCAGGCGATCGAGTCGCCGGCGCATCTCCGCCGCGAGGGCCGCCTCCCTCTCGCCCACCGCCTGATCCGCCGGGGCGTCCGGCGCCGTCGGCGACGACAGTGCCCCATCCGGAGCGATCTGGAAGTGCAGCACGACCTGCGGCGACCAGCCGCCTGGCTCGACGACGGCCGGGGCGACGTGTTCCGCGAGCGCGGCCTCGGCGGCTCCGGCTTCCGCCGCCGAGGACCCTTCGTACCACGCGAACGAGCGGGCGCTTTCCTGGGCGATGAGCGGCAGCATCAGCGAGTCCATCCGCCATAACGCGATCCGCTCGAACTCCGCCCGCCGCTCCGCCTCGATCTCGGCGACCTCCAGCCGCAACACCGTCGCCGTCACCCAGCCCATCACCCCGGCGACGGCGGCGACACAGGCGGCGAACGCGAGCCAGGTGATGAGGGGACGTTTCATGGGAGTTGGGAGTTGGGAGTTGGGAGTTGGGAGTTGGGAGTTGGGAGTTGGGAGTCGCGTGGGAGAATTCGGGATGTGATGCGGCGTGCCGAGTACTGAGTACCCAGTAGGCCATGTGCTCCAGTCCCTCCCTGCTCCACTCTCCACTCTCGACCCTCAACTCTCAACTCCCGCGAACACGTACCCCTTCCCGCGGATCGTGCGGATCAGCCGCGGGGCGGCCGGGTCGTCGCCGAGCTTCTCCCGCAGGCGGGCGACGTGCATGTCGACCGTCCGCGTCTGGAGGCCGTGCGGGTCGAGGTTCCACACGCGGCGGATCAGTTCGTCGCGGTCGATCGTCCGGCCCGCGTTGCGGGCGAAATACGCCAGCAGCACCGCCTCGCGCTGCGACAATTCGGCGCGCGTCGCGTCGTCGAAAAGGATCTCGTTGCGGGCCAGATCGACCGCGCCGCCGGCAAACTCGACACGTTCCGCCTGACCATTCGACGGCGGAGCGCGGCGGAGCACCGCCTCGACGCGGGCGAGCAGCTCGCGGGCGCTGAACGGCTTGACCACGTAATCGTCCGCCCCGAGCCGCAAGCCGCGGACGCGGTCCGCCTCTTCCCCGCGAGCGGTGAGGATGATGACCGGCCGCTCGGGCCGCGCGCCGCGAAGCTCTTCGAGAATGTCCAACCCGTCGCCGCCGGGGAGCACGAGATCGAGCAGCAGCAGGTCGAACGGTTCGTCGATGATCGCCCGCCGCGCCTGGATCGCTGACCCGGCCTCGCACGTCGTATACCCGGCGGCTTGCAGCGCATCGACGACGCCGCGCCGAATCGGCACGTCGTCCTCGACGACGAGGATGCGCGGCTGACTCATCGGATGTTTCTCGGTTTCACGACGACCAGAGGCACGTAGCAGTCCTCCGAACCCTCGCCTGCGCATTGTATGACGAATCGCCGCACCTTTCCGTAACGGCCCTGTAACAGGGCCGGGGCACGCAGGGCCTTGGCCCCGGCCACGCAGAGCGCTCAGGTCCGCGATCCGAACGTTGGAAGCGTCCGGGGTCGTAAGTCGAGATCGACGACCGCGAAGTGAGTTCTCACGCCAACTGCTTGCGCCGCCGTTGGTACTCCTGCAGGAACTCCTCTTTCGCCGTGTCGGCGTCTTCGCCGTGGAGCCGGCTGACCAGGAATGCCAGGTACACGAAGCTCAGCAGGGCGATCGCGAGGGCCCAGCCGTTCATTTCCTTCTTGAGCAGCGTGTCGTACAGGCCGTGCAGGACCATCGGCACGCCGATGATGATGAACAGGGAGGGGATGTACTCGTACCACTCCTGCTCCCCCTGGAACAGTCCCTGGTTCTGTTGGAACGTGATCGCGACCGAGCCGGTCCAGACGGCGTGCAGCGCGACGCAGGAGATGAACCGCACCACGTAGATGTCCCCGCCATGGATGCCGTTGTAGTAATTGCCGGCGTACATGATCCCCTCGGCGATGCCGAATCCCGCCCCGGAAGCGAGTCCCCACAGGAATGCGCCGTGCCAGCCTTGGCGGTCGGCGGTTCGATGGAAGAACAGCACCGGCAGCGCCTTGACGACTTCCTCGCAGAGCCCGACGCCGAACGTGTAACCCAGGAAACTCAGCAGGAACCCGTTGTCCGGGTCGAGTGCCGCCCTGTACGAGAAGCCGATGAACTTGACCACGTAGAACAACAGGACGAGGATGCTGCGCCCGGTGACGAAGAAGCTCTGCGACCAGTCGGCCAGCGCCTGGAACAAGAGCAGGAGCACGACGCCGATGGTGGCCGTCAACAGCCCGATGATGAGCAGGTGCAGCGGCGCTGCGGTCCCGCGGGCCGCCAGCACGACGAAGAAGACCATGAACAGGAGGGTGGCCCCCGTCGCCATGCCCCAATGGGCGTTGCTTTCGCGCGGGAGGAACGCGCCGGTCAATCGGTGCTCGGGCAGGGCCTCGAACAGCGTCTCGATCTCGCCGTTCCCCGCTTCGATCCTCTCGATCGCCAGAATCACCCGTTCCGTCTGCTCGGGCGTGGCGGTTTGCAGCGTCTGGTCCAGCCGTGTCGCGAAGTCTTCCGTCTCGTCCCGAGACTGCAACAGCGACAAGGCCAATGGGAACAGGGCCAGAATCAGAAACCAGTGCAAGTGCCGCAGCCAGAGCGGTGTTTCGTTGCTCGACAGCGGCGAAATGGACGCCGTCGATTTCCGCGGCCGCGTTGCGGGACGGACCGGCCGGACGCTGCCACCCGGGTGTTCGGCAGTGGATGCCGGTTTCGACCGCTCGGCCGGGACCGGCGACTCCGCCGCGGCCTCGCCGGCGAGGGGTTCCTGCTCGGATCGAGGGATGCGCAGCTTTTCGCCGCATTGCGGACACGGCAGGACCCGTCCCGCCTGGCTTTCCTTGGCCTTGAGGCGTTTGCCGCAGCCCGTGCAATTCACGAAAATCGCCATTGGTCCAGCTCCCCGCACGACGGTATCCGGACACCAGTGAAAGGCCGCGGGAAGCGGATGTCAAGATCCGGTTCCGGACTTTTCGCGCCGGCGGCGCCGACGATCGTTCGCAAAGCGTGGCGGTGCATCGCACTCTCCGATGACGCCGGTCAGGCAAAGCGTCGATCCGTGCGATCCGTGGTGGCACGATTTGGATTGGATCCGCGTCCGGCCAGTCGGATTTCTTGTCCGCGCCCTCGGCGCTCTCTGCGGTTCAAGACATCACCCGGATCGTCCGAATGATCCGAACCGCGGAGGGCGCAGAGGACGGTGCATTGGCTCCCGTATTACAATGAAGTCGAGATTGGTTCCGGCTCCGCTGGGCTGGGTCATACCACGACCGCGGCGCGGTTGCCGAGCGCTGCGTTCCTTGGCGTCACAGATGGTGGCGCGGCCTGACGCGGGGCGAGTGGTATCAACTTCCGGTTTCTTCGCTTTGCGCGGCCGTAGGACGGATTGCCAATCCGTCCGCCGACGACCGAGGTGGTATCAAGTTGCCATTTCTCCGCATTGCGCCGCGAAGGTCCCGCCCGGCGGGCGGGACCTGACGCGCGGGGAAGACTCGGTCGCGCGCGCCACGCTCCGCCGGGCGGGCGGGACCTACAGACGGCGGACGGATCGGCAATTGCCCTACGGTGGGGGCGTGGTATCGACTCCCCATTTCTTCGCTTGGCGCCGCATGGCCTCGATGACCACGCCGATCCAACACCGAACCGAACCCGCCATTCCCCTGAACCGCGCCGCCCCGGCTTGCATTCCGAACTCCCGCCGAGCGCCCCCCGACCGCACCATCATTGAAGCGTCGGACATTCTGGATAGTGGGGCCGGAATGTCGCAAGAGGGATCTTCCATTTCCCCCTTGTTTACTCGTTCCGACGCTCCGCTTGGGGTGCCTGGCTCTGCTTCCCGGATCGCGAAGCGGAAGTTTCGCGGGAGAGCGTTCCCAAGCGGAGCTTGGGAACGAGATAGGGATGCCCGGTCATCACCGCGGGGATAAACCCCGCGGCTCATTGGCATGCCGAACCGTTCCGCGCGCCGACTGCCGACCGCTGACTGCCGACTAGGCGTTCGCCCCGTGGCACTTCTTGTACTTCTTCCCGCTGCCGCAGGGGCAGGGGTCGTTGCGGCCGACTTTGGGGCCGGCGTTCACGATCGGGTCGATGACGCGGCCTGCCTGGCCCGGCTCGGGATAGCCCTCGTCGGGAGGGGCGAAGCCGAAGTCCGCCTCGGCCGTCACGTCTTCCTTGACGGTCGAGGTGATCTCCCACAGCGAGCCGACGAAGCCGGGGCTTTCCGTCTCCATCCGGAAGATCGCCTGCGTCACCTGCTGGCCGATGCGGTCCCACATGCCTTTGAAGGCGCGGCGGCCCTCGCGCTTGTACTCGACCTTGGGATCCTTCTGCGCGTAGCTCGCCAGCCCGATCGTCGAGCGGACGTGGTCCATGTGGTAGAGATGGTCCTTCCACGCCGTGTCGAGCACCTCGAGGATCAGCGACCGCTCCGCCTGGGCGAACTCGGGGCGGAAGCGGCTGTCGTAGCGGGAGAGGACCTGCTGGCGGGCGGCCTCGCGGGTCAGCCCCTGGATCGCCTGCGGATCGACCTCGACGCGGAGCTCGTCGTTCGCCCAGCGGGCCATCTCGGCGAGGACTTCGGCATGCTCGGGCGGTCCCTGCTCGCGGCCGTTGTGACCGTTCTCCCCGTAGGCCCGATCGAGATAGTCGTCGACCCGGCCGACGACGTCCTCCTGGAGGAAGTACCGGCGGCTGGCCTCGGCAAGCAGCGTGGCGACTTCGGTGCGGGGCTTGCCTTTGACCTGTTCGACGGAGAACTTCGAGCCGAAGCGGTCGTTCGCCCAGCGGACGAGACCTTCGCGGTCGTGGTGCTCGCCGGATGCCCGCTCGTCGAGGAAGCGGGTCATCGCCACCGCGACCGGGAACAGGACTTCCTTCTCGCGGTACAGCTCGCGGGTCTTCTCCTTCACGAAGTCCACCGGCTCGTCGACGGTCTCCATGCCGGCGAAATCCTGCGGCTGCAACTCGAGCGTGAACTGTTGGTTGAGCCAGCCGCACAGCGAGCGCTGCGGAAACTCCTCTTCGAGGAACACGTCCAGCGCGGAGAGATCGACGCGGGCGATCGCCTCTTCGGCCCGCTCGCGGAGGTAGGGGACGATCTCATCGCGGCCGACCTTCTTCAACTCGCGGTCATTCGTGTTGAGGCCCCAGCGGACGTTGGCCCACTTCGACAAGGAGAGCCAGTTCCACTCCCGCTGGTCCTCGACGTCCTCGGGGAGGTCCGTCTCGACCTGCTCGGCGATCAACTCGTCGGCCTGCACGCGGGCCTCGTCGCGGATGTGCTCGTCGAGCTGCTGGCGGTCCATGTCGCGGATCGTCGCGACGTCGAGCTCGAGCCCCAGCGCCTGGGCCGCCCACTGCTTGATCGTCCCCCAGCGGTAATCGGGATCGAGCAGCTCGCGGGTCCAGCGTTCGACCTGGGCGTCGATCATGTCGAGGATGAGCTGCCGGCAGTTCCCCCCGTCGAGGATCCGCTGCCGGTAGGAATAGACCTGCTTCCGCTGCTCGTCCATCACCTCGTCGTATTCGAGGAGGTTCTTCCGCATGTCGAAGTGCCGCTCTTCGACTTTCTTCTGGGCGCCCTCGATGCGGCGGCTGACCATCCGGCTTTCGATCGCCTCGCCGTCCTGCATCCCGAGGCGGGTGAGCATGTTCTTGACCCACTCGCCGGCGAAGATCCGCATCAGGTCGTCTTCGAGCGAGAGGAAGAAGCGGCTGGAGCCGGGGTCCCCCTGTCGCCCGCAGCGTCCGCGAAGCTGGAGGTCGATCCGCCGCGAGTCGTGCCGCTCCGTCCCGACCACGTGCAGGCCCCCGAGACCGGCGACCTCGCGGCCTTCGGCGGCCATGCCTTCTTCCTTGCCGATGCGGGCGATCAGCTCGTCCCATTCGGCCTTGGGGACGTCGAGCCGCGATTCGTACTTCTGCTTGAGATGGTCCCAGCCCATGTGCTCGGGGTTGCCGCCGAGAATGATGTCGGTCCCGCGGCCGGCCATGTTGGTGGCGATGGTGACGGCGGCCTTGCGTCCGGCCTGGGCGACGATCTCCGCCTCGCGCTCGTGGTGCTTGGCGTTGAGCACGTTGTGCGGGATGCCGTATTTCGAGAGCTTGTGGCTCAAGAGCTCCGATTTCTCGATCGAGACGGTGCCGACGAGGATCGGCCGCCCCGTCTCGTGCACGTCGCGGATCTCGTCGACGACCGCGTCCCACTTTTCCTTCTCGGTCCGGAAGATGACGTCGGGATTGTTCACGCGCCGCAGCGGCTGGTTCGTGGGGATGCTGACGACGTCGAGCTTGTAGATCTTCCAGAACTCGCTGGCCTCGGTCATCGCGGTCCCGGTCATGCCGGCGAGCTTCTGGTACAGCTTGAAGTAGTTCTGGAGGGTGATCGTGGCGAGGGTCTGGTTCTCGGCCTTGATCTTGACCCCCTCCTTGGCCTCGACCGCCTGGTGCAGCCCGTCGCTCCACTGCCGGCCTTCCATCTTGCGGCCGGTGAACTCGTCGACGATGACCACCGTCCCGCCCTCGACGACGTAGTTCACGTCCCGCTTGTAGAGGTGGTGGGCCTTGAGCGAGTTGTCGATGAGGTGCGGCCACTCCATGTTGCCCACCGTGTAGAAACTCTCGACCCCCGCGAGCTGTTCGGCGTGGCGGATGCCTTCCTCGGTGAGGTGGCAGGTGTGCTCCTTCTCCTTGACTTCGAAGTCCTTCCCCCGCACGAGCTGTCGCGTCACGCGGTCCGCCTTGGAATACTTCTCGATGTCGTCGTGCGCCGGGCCGGAGATGATCAGCGGGGTGCGGGCCTCGTCGATGAGAATGTTGTCGATCTCGTCCACGATCGCGAACTCGAGCGGCCCCTGGACCTGCAGCTCCCTCGTGGGCTTCATGTTGTCGCGGAGGTAATCGAAGCCGAACTCGTTGTTCGTCCCGTAGGTGATGTCGCAGGCGTAGGCCTTCTGCCGCTGCGCCGCTTTCATTTTCGCCTGGATCGCGCCGACGCTGAGGCCCAGCCCCATATAGACCGCGCCCATCCACTCCATGTCGCGGAGGGCGAGGTAGTCGTTCACCGTGATGACGTGCACGTGCCCGGCCAGCGCGTTGAGGAACGCCGGCAGCGTCGCCACCAGCGTCTTCCCTTCGCCGGTGACCATCTCCGCGATCTTCCCCTGGTGCAGGTAGTAGCCGCCGACCATCTGCACGTCGTAGTGCCGCATCTTGAGATAGCGGCGGCTCGCCTCGCGGGTGGCGGAGAACGCCTCGGGCAACAGGTCGTCGAGCGTTTCCCCGGCGGCCAGCCGAGCGCGGAACTTGGACGCCGTCTGCCGCAACTCGTCTTCCGAAAGCCGCTGCCATTCCGGCTCGAGTTGGTTGATGCGGTCGAGGAGCGAACCGGGGACGATCTGGTCCTGTCCGCTTTTGTCGCGGACGAAGCCGAGCTTGCGGATCTGCCGCTCGTTCGAGGCGCCGAACAGGCGGGTGATGACGCGTTCGATCCAGGCGGTGAAGGCGGTGAACCACTCGCCGAGCTTGTCGAGAAATTCCATGATCCTGCCTGCGGGGTCGAGAGTCGAGCGACGGGTTCAAGTAATGGAGGGTCGAGCGGGCCGGACAGGCCGGCGGGGCGAGGTTGAAGCGGCGCCCAGGGACGCAGACCAAGGCGGGATCCCGGACCGGTCCATCGGCATCTCCCGTCAACTCGCCGGTTCTGCCGAATCGGCGGCGGTCGGGCGCTGCGGCCGAGCGTTTGGTGGAATGTCCCCGCGGATCCTCCGTGGGCGTCGGGGCGGCTGCGTACGCCGTAAGTGCCACTCAATGCAAAGTTTATTGGCTGCCGACCGGACGGTCAATCCCGCCCGGATCGGCGATGCGAGCGTTCCAGTCCGCCTGATCGTCCCGCGGCTGTGTGCGTGGAAGATCGCGAAGTGGCTGGCGACCCTGGAATTCGTCGCGGAAGATCGCTGCGGGCACTGGGCATCACGCACCCACATCCCCGGCGAACGTTCGATGCGCCCGATTGCCCGGACGCCCCGTCCGCTCCGTTTGTCGAACACGAGTCAGGCGGGGCTGTGCCCGCGAATGGACGCCAGTTCTTCGAGAATCGCGGCGACGCGGCTGCGTTCCGGCTCGCCGTATGGTTCGAACGGTTCGGCGGGGCGGTCGCTGCAGATGCCCCGCAACGACAGGGCGCACTTCACGCCGCGGAGCATCGACGAGCCGGCCTGTGTGAGCGTGTAGATCTCCTGCAGGCGGGCGATCCGCGTGCGGAGTTCCTGGACGCGGGCCGTATCGCCGCGCGTCGCCGCGTCGTACAGGGCGACGAACCATTCGGGGAACAGGTTGGCGCCGCCGCACACGCCGCCGTGGATTCCAAACGCCAATCCTTCGGGAAGCAGCCGCTCCGGTCCGACGACTACGGTGAAATCCGGCCGCTCCGCGGCGATCCGCACGAACGCGCGGAGGAACTCGATCTCGCCGGAGCTGTCCTTGATCCCCGCGATCCGCGGGTGTTGCATCAGCCGGGCGACCGTCTCCGGGTCGAAGGCGACCTTCGTCAACCGCGGCATGTTGTACAGGAGCAGCGGCAGCGGCGACTCGTCGGCGAGCCGCTCGACGTAACCGGCCAGTTCCGCCTGCGTCAGCGGGAAGTAGTACGGCGTGCTGGCGACGACCGCCGCGGCGCCGGCTTCGGCGGCAACGTGCGCCACGTGCAGCGACTCGACGAACGAGGTGTCGGTGATGCCCACGAGCACCGGGACACGCCCTGCCACGATCTCGCACGTGCGGCCGATCAGCTCGTTCCGCAGGCGATAGCTGTGGCTCGGCCCTTCGCCGTTCGACCCGAGGATGAACAGACCGTGTACGCCCCCGCCAAGGAGATGCTCGATCAGCCGTTCGAGGCCGGGAAGATCGAGCTCGTCGCGCCCGGCGAGCGGCGTGACCATCGGGGGAATGATCCCCCGCAGCGGGGCGGGCAGGGGAGCGGCATCGGGCATTGACGAATCGGCCTTTTCATTCGGGATCCGAGCCCGCCCCCCACGCGGGGCAGGGTTTCCGGCGAATTGCGACCATTGTAAAACCACGCACCGCCGCGCACCACGGCAAAGCGGGGGCGCGAGTCGCCGATCCCACGGGCGCGGGCGCGCGACGCACATTGCGCGGCCGGTTGTCGCCATTGCGGCGGCGCACATCGCGCACGAGACGACGATCATCCAAGATCCCCCTCTCCCCCGGCTTTGCGGGGGAGAGGGCCGGGGTGAGGGGGGTTCGGCTTGCCACTCACGGACGTCTGCGATTGTTCGAACGCCTTTCTGAAGAGCGCGGAGCGCAGCAGCACGATGCGCCGAGTCCCGCCGCCGCAATCAGCCCCAGCGCTCGCTTTCAGCCCGAGCGCCCGCTTCATGAGTCACTCGCCCGTCTTGGAGGGCCGCGGCGAAGCGGTGGCGATTTCCCCGGCTTCCATCATCTGCTTGAACTCCCGCAGGTCTTCGAGAAGCTCCTGCTCCAGCCCCTGCCCCAGAAGATCCGCCAGCGCCGCCACGACCTTGCCGCCGGGCGGGTCGTACTTGAGCGACAGCGAGAGCTCGCACCCTTCGCCGAACGCCGGCCGCTCGAACCGCACCGAGCCCGCCGTGTCGACCTGCGATCCGGGCAGAGAACGCCAGGCGATGATCTCGCCCGGGCCATCGGTGATGATCTCCGCGTCCCATTCGAGCGTGTAGCCCAGCGGCGCGCGGGCCACCCAGTGCGACCGGTCCTCGTCGATCTTCGAGACCGATTCGAGATGCCGCATCACCCGCGGAAGATTTTCGAGCCTCCGCCAGAAGTCGTACAGTTCCCGCGGCTCGCGATCGACGTGCAGCGACAGCGTGACCTTCCGCCCGTGCTGCGCGCGGACGCCGATCCGCCCGTGATGCTCGACGGCCGTGTTCAGGCCGAGTTGCTCGTAAACCATGCACCGCCCGCTCCAGCCGCGGTGGATCAATGCCCCGCCGGCGGCGAGCGCCGCGAGGGACTTCAGCGACCGGCCGAACAGGCCGTAAACGAGCAACCCGCCCCCCGCGGCGAGCGACCACAGCCGTTCGCTGTCGCCGACATTCACCGCCCGCGACTCCGGCTGGTGGCAGTGCACCGCCGCCTCCCCCGACTGAAACGAACCTTCTTCCCGTCCGATTGATCGGTCCATTGCGTACCCTCCTCTGTGTGCTGCCGGCCCCATCATCGTCGGGACGTCGGGACCCGCCCATCGGGCGGGACGCACGCGGCGCGGCCGGGAAATTCCCCGGCGGTTCGCGCCCCCTGAAGCATTGGGAAGGACGTGCTGCACGCGAACCACGCCCGTGCGGACGCACGGCGTGCCACCCGAAATCGTTCACGTCGTTTCCGGGCGGATTCTAACGGCCGCCGAGCCCCGGCTGATTCTCCGGCGGCACGATTTCGAACGCCTCGGCCACCTCCCGCGGGATGCGCTGCGGCGCGCCGCGGTCGGTGTCGAGGAAGGCCCAGTCGGTTTCGGCGATCGCGAGGACCGCGCCGTCCGCGACGCGCTCGATGCGGTACTTCCGCAGCGACGTCACCTTGCGGAAATTCGAGACCCACGTGCGGACGACGATCTCATCCCCGGCGAACGCCTGCCCGCGGTACTCGATCGCGTGCGAGCGGACGACCCACGCGCTCCGCTCGCGGCGATAGCGCTCTCCCGGCCAGCCTTGGGCGGCCGAGTGGGCGATCGCCGCGTCCTGCATCCACTGCACGAACGCCACGTTGCCGGCGTGCCCCTGCTCGTCGATCTCGTCGGGATGGACGACGTGGAGATGGTGGTGGATGGCGGGCATGGGGGAGGGGAGGATGGAAGGTCGAGGATCGAGGATGGAAGATAGAGGATCGACGGCGGAGGAGGAAGGTCGAAGAACCATCTCCGCCTTAGTTCAATCCTCAATCCTCGATCCTCGATCCTCGATCCTCCCCCGACTCCTCCTCGATCCACCGCAGATATTCCGCGTTCCCCGCGACGATCGGCCACGCCGCGACGCACGGGCACTCGTAGTCGTGCAGCTCGCGGACGCGGGTGGCGAGGGCGTCGACGAGCTCCGTGCGCGTCTTGGCGATCAACACGGTCTCGCCCGCCTCCTCGACCTTTCCCTGCCACCGATACACCGACGTCATTCCCTCCAGCAGATTCACGCATGCCGCCAGTCGCTCCTCGACGAGCGTCCGACCCAGCGCGAGCGCCTGCTCCCTGCTGGCGGCCGTGATGTAGACGAACGACGCGCTCATGCCAACCTCCTTGTCGCGCATCGAAACCGATTCGGACCGCCCGTGCAAGGGATCAGCGGTCGTCGAGCCGCGGCGGTCATTGGACGAGCTTCGGGTGCCCGTCGCCCCGGCCGATCGCCTTGTAGACCTCGAACAGTCCCGACAGATTGCCGTCCGCGACGTGGTAATAGTCGCCGCCGGTCGTGCTGGCCGCCTGCATGATCGGTCCCTTGGCGGCCGACTGGCCGAGCGTGATCCCGTGAATGATCACGTTCTGCTGCTTGGCGACGTCGGCGTAGTAGTAGATCGACTCCATCGGACTGCTGGCCGGGGCTTCGGTGACATTGGCGTTGCCGTCGGTCATCAGGACCATGGTCTTCTCGACCTCTTCGCCGGGCTTGAGGTCGGTGCGGGGACTGTCGACGAACTCCTCGAGGGCCACGCGCATCCCGCCGCCGATGTTCGTCAGGTCGGCGTATTCCCCGGGATCGAGCTTTGGAATCCGGCCCTTGATCGGGGAGAAGTCGAATGCGAGTCCGTCCTCGAGAAATCCGGTGAGGACCGTCTCGACGACCTCCGTCACCTTCTTCTTCTTGCTCTTGCCTTTGCCCGTGACCACCTCGGTGATGGTCTCCACGGGATAGCTGTAGACCGCCAGCCCCAGCCGGTCGCGCGGGCCAAGCTCCTCGATGAACGCCAGTGCCGCCGCCCGCGTGTAGACCATGCGGTTGTACTGCGCCATCGACCCCGAGCAGTCGATGACGAGCACGATGTCGCGGGGCTTGTCGTGCCCGGTGCTGGCGACCGACTGCACCTTGATCGCCGCGTCGCGGTGCCCCAGCAAGGGGGCGAAGAACAGCGGCAGGGCGTTGTCGCGGGTCGCGTCGAGCTTCACCGTCACCCGCACGCTGTCCGCGCTCTCCTGCGCCTTGCCGAGCAGCGGCGTGAAGGTCCGCGTCAGATCGTCCCACTTGCCCAGCTCGACGTCCTCTTCGGAGACGATGTGCGTCGGCTGCTGCCCGACGAAGTTCTTCCCGGCTACCGCCTCCGCCGCCGAGCGGACCGCCTTTTCCCCCCCGGACAGCTCGGCCGCGGCGGCGAGCGCGGCGGCGTCGGCCGACGCCTGCATCTGCGTCCGCGCCAGCGAGATGTAGCCCACGTCCACCGTGAAGGCCGCGAAGGCGAAAATCACGATCAGACAGACCGCCGCCAGAACGATGACCGCCCCCCGCCGCTGTGTCTGCCGTCGGTTCATGTGAGTGCTCCCGTCCGAGATACTGACCTCATCATCTCTACCACGAAGGAGCCGTTTCGCGGGTCTCCGGCGCGAAGATCTCGGGCTGTTCCCCTTGCCGCCGTGTCGGTCGCGCCGAATTGCGGGGAATGTTGCCGAACGGCAACGCCGCAGAGACGTCGACCGGCCGTGGCGGATCGGTTTCGAGGATTCCAAAACGCATCGGAGCCGTTAGAATCGAGATGGCGGAGAGTCGATGGCGGCGCGGAGTTCACTCGCGGACTCCGCCGACGCGCCGGCCGTACCGGCGCGACGGATTCGTTCGGTAGGGGGTTCGATTCGAGGAGTTCATGATGCGAACGTCTCTCACGGTGATGGCGGCGTGCGTCGTGCTTTCCCTGGCTGCCGCGGCTGAAGCGCGCGGTCCCGCATTCGGCCAGCAGATGGCCGCGCAGGGCCAGGCGATGGGGGCGCAGGGGCGGGCCTTCGGGCACTCGATGGCGGCCCAGCAGAAGATGATGGCCCAACAGCAAATGATGAGGGCGGCTCAGGCCAGGGCGTTCGCGCAGATGATGGCGGCGCAAGGCCAGGCGATGGGCGCTCAAGGGCGGGCGTTCGGTCACGGCATGGGCGCTCAAGGACAAGCCTTCGGCGGCGGGATGGGCGCACAAGGTCGAGCAATGGGCGCTCAGGGACGGGCGATGCGGGGAGGGATGGGGCGCGGCCGGTAGTCGTCCGCAAGCACCGTCGCGTCACTCGCGCGGCGTCGCGTCGAACCGGTCCCCAACGTGCACCATGTGCCCGCAGAGGAACTCGGCGGCGCTCATCGCCCGCTTGCCGGACGGCTGCACGCGGACCAGCTCGACCGCCCCGTGCCCCGCCTGGACCACGAGCCAGTCCCGCGTCACCTCGACCACCGTCCCCGGCGCGACCGACGGCGACCATTCGACCGGCTCGACCTCGAGCACGAGCAGCCGCAACGGGTCGTGTCCGTGCGTCACCAGGAACGAGTACGGCGTGGGCCACGGCTGCATCGCCAGCACGTGGCGCTCGATCCGCTCCGGCGGCAGCGACCAGTCGATCCGCCCGTCGCTCTTCTTCAGCCGCGGCGCTTTCGTCACGGCGGAGCGGTCCTGCGGCAGTTCCTCGACATTGCCGGTTTCGATCCGCCCGAGCGTGTTCAGCAGCAGCGGCGCGGCGAGCGCCGCGAGACGCTTTTCCAACTCGCCCGCCGTCTCTTTCGGCTCGATCGGCGTGCGGGCGACGGCGAGAATCGGACCGGCGTCGAGCCGCGGCTCGATGCGGAAGATCGTCACGCCCGTCTCGGTCTCGCCCATCCAGACGGCGTACTGCACCGGGGCCGCCCCGCGATACTTCGGCAACAGCGAGGCGTGCAGGTTGATCGCCCCCCACTTCGGGATCGACAACAATTCGGGGGAAAGAATCTGCCCGTAAGCCGCCACGACGAACACGTCGGCCTCGAGCTTCCGCAGTTCCGCGAGCGATTCGGGCCGGTTGACGTTCTCGGGCTGAAAGACCGGCGTGCCGCGGGCGACCGCCTCGTCCTTCATCGGGTGCGGATGATGGTGGTGCCCGCGGCCGGCGCGGTCCGGCTGCGTGAACAGGGCCGCCACTTCGTGCCCGCTCTCGTACAGCGTCCGAAAGGCCGGCAGCGCGAACTCGCCGGTCCCCATCATCACCAGTCGCAGCATGACAACACGCTCGGCGTCGGTTCGAAGACGATTCGACGCAAAGACGCTAAGGCGCAAAGAAACGCAAAGGACCAGCGAACGTCAGACGCTCCTCATTCGGGAGGCCACATTTGTCGCGGTTCGCCACGTCTTGCCTCCCATATCGGCAATCTGCACTCCACCTTTGCGCGTCTTTGCGTCTTCGCGCCTTTGCGTCGAAATCGGCCGGACGAAACGAGTCAGCTCGGTTCGATCGCCCGGAGTTGTCGTCGGATTTCCTCGTCGGACGGGATGCGGCCCGACTCCTGCTGCCGCCGGAAGTGGGACTCGAAATCGGCGATCCGCTCTTCCAGCTCGCGGCGGGCCGCGTCGGTCATGCGGTCGATGAACAGCACTCCGTCGATATGGTCGAGCTCGTGCTGGATCGCCCGCGCGGGCAGGTCGTCGAGGTTCATCCGGAATTCGCGGCCTTCGAGGTCGAACGCCTCGACCACGACCTCCTCCGCCCGCCGCACAGGACCGAACAGCTCGGGCAGGCTCAGGCAGCCTTCCTCTTCCTCCTTGCTCCCCTTCCGCCGGGTGATTTCCGGGTTGAGGAACACGACCTCCTCGTCGGGATCCCCCTGCTCGCCGGAGACGTTGACCACGAACAGCCGGTACGGCAGCCCGACCTGGTTCGCCGCCAGCCCGATCCCGTGGAACTCGTACATCAGCTCGAACATCCGGCGGACGACGCCGCGGAGCTCGTCGTCGATCCGCACGATCGGCTTGGACTTCCAGCGCAGGGCCGGATGCGGGTAATGAACGATTTCCAACGTGTCGACCGTCGATGGCATGTGCTGTTCTCGTGTGACGCTGCGATTATAGGCGGGGGAGCGGGCAGCGAACAGCGAGGATGGTTAGCCGCGAGCCGACAGGCGAGCGCGGCGCGAGGATCGACCGTCAACCGGCGGACGCGCTCCCCTGCGCTCGCGGCTGCGCCGCTCGGCTCCGGGTCGCGGCCGACCGGGCGTCGACGATCGACCAAGGAAACGACCCGGCCTCCAAGGGGAGACCGGGTCGGAATGGCCGCGGCGGATGGCGCTCCCGTTCTCAGTAGGTCGGCAGCGATTCGATGGGGGCCATCGCGGTGGTCGGCACGAACACCGGGGACGCCACCGGCCCGGAGACCGGCGAAATGCTGTCGTACGAGCCCGACGGGTAATATCCTCCGCCGGTCGGCGGGCAAGCGCCGGTCGGGCACGGGTTGCAGGGGTTCGTCGACGGTCCGATGTAGCCCGGCATCACGCCGCCGCTGCCACAGCGGCGCGTCCCGCAGAACGGCCACAGCCGATGGCTGCCGTGGCAGCAGCAGCCGCAGGCCGTGAAGATCAGGGCGAGGCTGAGAACCTGAAAGGCGAGCTTCCTCATCGTCGAGTCCTTTCGCGTACCACGAATTGCGGGGGAGACGTGCGGCCGAAGCACCGGCCTGCCGGACGGCGCCTCGACGAATCTGCGAGAGTCTGCGGGCCGTCTTGCCGATCGCGGAGATGAACGAGAGAGAGATCGACGGGCCGCCGCCCCGGCCGGGACCAATCGGGCCGGCCGAAGCGCGGCGGACGATAGGGGCTTTCCCAAACCGCGTCAACAGCAATCTCGCCGATCCGCGGTTCTCCGATTCTCGTCGTTGGATCCGCTCCGCACCAGGCGGTACGATGGGCTCCATGCGCGATATCCTCCACACGCTCGAACGGACCCTCGCCGCCGGGCTGCCCGTCGCCTACACCGCCCTCGTCGAGACCCGCGGCTCCACGCCCCAGAAACCGGGGGCGACGATGCTCGTCTTCCCCGACGGCTCGCAGGCCGGCACCCTCGGCGGCGGCTGCGTCGAGGCCGAAGTCAAACGCCGCGCCCTGCGGCTGCTCGACGAAGGCGACTGCGAAATCCTCTCCTTTCAGCTCGACCAGGACTATGGCTGGGACGACGGCCTGATCTGCGGCGGACGCATGCGGATGCTCGTCGATCCCCTCCGCCCCGGCGGCGACGCCGCCTATTTCCATACGCTGCTGCAAGTGACCGGCGCCGGGACCGGCTGCACTGAAGCCGTCGTCATCGATCCCGAGAAAGCGAGCGGCGGAAGCGCCGCCGACCGCTGGCTGCTCGACGAACGGGGAAACGTCCTCGCCCATCGCGGCAGCGGCGAACGGCCCGCGACGCTGGTCGAAGACTTGAAGCCGCTCGCCCCGCGGCCCCGGCCCTACGTATCGCGAGGCGTCTCCTATCTGCCGCACTTGCAGCGCTGCCGGCTGCTGATCGTCGGCGGCGGGCACGTCGGGCAGAAAGTGGCGGAACTCGCCGCGGAGGCCGATTTCGACGTGTGGGTCGTCGACGACCGGGAGCAGTACTGCAACCCGGACCGGTTCCCGGCGGCGGGCCGGCTGATCGTCGCCCCGCTCGACACCGGCCTCAGCGGGCTCGACGTCGACCCGCACACGTTCTGCATCATCGTCACCCGCGGCCACCGGCACGACGAAGAGGCGCTGTACCAGTTGGCCGAGACGCCGGCCCGCTACGTGGGGATGATCGGCAGCCGCCGCAAGATCAAGTTGATCTTCGAGGACCTGCTCGCGGAGGGCATTTCCCGCGAGGCGCTGGCGCGGGTGCATGCGCCGCTGGGGTTCGACATCGGCTCGCAGACGGTCCCGGAGATCGCGATCAGCATCGTCGCGGAGCTGATCGCCTGCCGCAACCTGGGCTCGGTGCCGGAACGCCCGCGGGCGGGAAGCGTGATCGAGGAGATGCGCATCGCACGGGAGGCTGGTGAATGTTCCACGGGAGACCGGTGATCGTTCCACGGGATCTCGTGATTATCAGGCCCGGCGCATTCATGCCGGGGTTAACAGCCCGTTGAAAAAACGTGTCCGCAATCGAGCCGCGACCGTGAGGGAGCGGTTTTCGCGGCGAGTCCCGCCTGATTCAACCGCTCCCTGACGGTCGCGGCTCGATCGTCAACGGATGGCTGACAAGCAGCAATTTGGCCGAAAGCTCCCAAGGGGAACCCCCAATCATGCCCACCCGCCGCGATTTCACCAAGACCCTCGCCGCCGGCGCCGCCGGCCTGTTCGGCGGCCTCGTGTTGCCGCGTCTCCATGCCGCCGGGGCGGACGGCCCGCCGGGCAAACGGGCGTGGAAGTACATCGACGTCCACACGCACATCGGCCGCACCTGGAACGGACAGAAGGAACTCACCCCCGAAGGACTCGTCGAGTGGATGGACGCCCACGACGTCGAAAAGGCGGTCGTCCTCCCGCTCACCTCGCCGGAATCTTCCGCCTTCCTCCAGACGCCCGAGACCGCGCTCGCCGCCGCCAAAAAGTTTCCCGACCGCCTCATCCCCTTCTGCTCGATCGACCCGCGGCAATCGGTGAACGGCGGGCTGAAGGGGTTCATCGGCATCATCCAGGAGTGGGTCGACCAGGGGGCGAAGGGATTCGGCGAGCACAAGGTCGGCCTGCCCTTCGACGACCCGCTGATGATGCGCGTGTACGCCGCCTGCGAGGAGGTGGGCATCCCGCTCTTGTTCCACATCGACGGCCTGCGGGGGATGGACGAGCCGGGCCTGCCGCGACTGGAAAACGCCCTCAAGACGCACCCCAAGCTCACGTTCATCGGCCACGGGCCGGGCTGGTGGGCCTCGATCTCGGGAGACGCGAAGCGGGCCGACGGCTACCCCACCGGCCCGGTGACGGAGGGAGGCGCGATCGACCGCCTCATGGAGAAGTATCCGAACATTTACGGCGACCTCTCGGCGAACTCGGGAGCGAGCGCCATCTCCCGCGACAAGGCGTTCGGCAAAGAGTTCATGGTCCGCCGCCAGGACCGCCTGATGTTCGGGACCGACTACCTCGCCCCGGGGCAAGGCGTGCCGCAGTTCGAACTGTTCGACGGGCTCGACCTGCCGCAAGAGGTGCAGAAGAAAATTTTCCGCGGAAACGCCGAGCGGGTGTTGAAGCTGACCTGACCGGCGAGCGGGGCGGCGTCAGCCCCCCGGTAGCTGCGTCGGCAAGTGCCACGGCGATTGCCATGCGCCACCTTCTCCGCTTGCGTGCCTCTATGAGCGGGGAACCTTGTTCGTCGGGCATGGATCCCCCGTCGCGTCCTTTCCTGGATTGGTCGGCCTCACCTCGATGTACTTCATCGTTGACTTACACATTACGGATTTCACTCGCGATGGTCATGCTCTCGTGCGCAAGAAGTCATAAATGTAAGGGTAAATCCTGAATGTTTCCTCCAACATGAATTGCCCGTTCAGATCCACTGTGTCCACGACTTGGTTGTTCGAGAGAATAGAAATCCGCGCCGTGACGCGGACGCCGCGGTGGGTCGTGGGATCCAGCCGGACGATATTCGTGGACCGGAAGACCGCCTCGTGGTCGACCATCTCCACCAGCGCTCCCGAGAAACTGGTCGTTCGAGTCTCGCGCTCGATCGGGACCACTTCGGGCGCACTTACGAGGGGTTCGACCGTCCCGTCAGGATATTCGACTCGTAACGAGTCGATCCGAATATGAGTGTGTGCGGTCGCCTCGCCGAAATCTGCCGTGATGTGGACACGGAATGGGTCGCCGACGGTGAACCGCGAGATCCTGAAGACACGCCGTGAATCGGTCACACGCGGCATTACCGCCAACGTGAAGACTTCTCCAGATCGTGTTTGGACTCTCGCGTAACCGCCGAACTCCTTGATTGAATGAACGAGGATCCCCCCGCACAACATCCAGGCGATGAAGACCGCGATCGCGAGCCATGACATCGAACGTGAATTCCAATGTGATGGACGACTTTTCGGCACTTCGTCGTCGGCGCGCTCAGGGAGGCTGCTTGTTGGTCGGGCAGGGGTTTCCGTCACTGTCTTTTCCCTTGTTGGGCGGTCGCACGTCGATGTATTTCTCCACGTTGTCCCCGTGAGCACTGCCGTCAAGCTCGTAAGCAAGATCGAATGGCTTGACATCATGGGCCCGATGGTCGAACAAGTTGGACAACACTCCATGCTGTCGGTCCG
>JBBDNU010000081.1:0-29575 GCA_040877365.1 Planctomycetales bacterium | reverse complement strand
CTGATCCGCGTATTGCCTGTCGGCCGCATGTTTGCAGCCTATCACGCACCCGGTCGATCGTCGTAAGTCGAATGCTACCCGTCCATTGCTCCAGTATCACACCTTTGCCAGCGTGATAGGCTGTTTCAGCCTATCACTCGTCGGACCGGCGGGCGAGGACGTCGGCTGGACTGCGGACGCCCCGCCCGCCCCGGTTCGAAACGTGCGTGTAGATCATGGTCGTGCGGACGTCCTTGTGGCCAAGCAGCGATCAGCCACTTGTCGCCGCTGAGGTGAGCCAGAACCCGCGACACCTCGTCCACCGTCAGAACGACGGGCAGGCGCTTCGGCCGCCGCGCCCGAACGACCCCTTCGATCCGGTCGAGCGGCTGCTCCAGGACGTGCTCGTAAAGGAACAGAACGGCAGAGAGAGCCTGATTCCGGGTGGATGCGGCGACGTGCTTTTGGACCGCCAGGTGCGCCAGGAAGCGGTGGACGTCGCTTTCGCGAAGCATGCGGGGATGCTGGTGCGGGTGAAACTCGATGTAACGGCGAATCCAATGCACGCAGGCGTCTTCCGTGCGCAGGGCGTAATGGCGGACTCGCAGAACCTCGATGATGCGGTCGTAAAGCCGCGGCGCCGGCTTGTCGGGAAACAGGCCCAGGGGTGGGAGGCGTTCGCGCGTGGCCGTGCTCATGGGGAACGCCCCGCCGGAGATTGTTAAGCGTTCACCATTAAATCAGTGCCTGCGCGGAAGTCAATCAGAATCCCGCCAAAACAATGGCTTGCCGACGAGCCAGGTCCCGCCCAGCGGGCGGGACCTACGGCGAGCGACGTTGCTCGTTTTTCGGCGACGCGATACAACACGCCCGGGCTGCCCGTGGGATCGGGGGGTCCCCGCGAAAGGATGCGCCGGGAATGACGACCGCGACCGCCGACCTCGTTCGCTCCGTGGAGGCTCCGCTTCCCGCCGATCTCGCCGTCGCCGGACATTCCGCCGCGGAGGGATTGCTGTCTCCCGAGCGGCAGCGGCGGCTGATCGGGTGGTTTCTCGCCTTGGGAGCGCTCGCGCGGTGCGTGCGGTACTTCCTGAATTTTCCACTATGGGAAGACGAGTGCTTCCTGTGCGTGAACTTCATCGACCGCGGCTACCGCGAGCTGCTCGAGCCGTTGCAGTATCACCAGGTGGCGCCGCCGCTGTTCCTGTGGGTCGAGCTGTCGGTCGTGAAGCTGCTCGGATTCAGCGAATGGTCGCTGCGGCTGTTTCCGTTCCTGTGCAGCCTGGCGAGCCTGTTCCTGTTCCGGCACCTGGCGGGACGGATGGTGCGGGGGCTGGCGCTCGTGCTGGCCGTCGCGACGTTCGCGGTGGCGTATCCGGGGATCCGTTACGCCGCTGAGGCGAAGCAATACGCGTCGGACCTGTTCGTTTCGCTCGCGCTGCTGTCGCTGGCCGTCGCGTGGCGGCGCAGCGGCAATCGATCGCGCTGGCTGTGGGGACTTTCGGCGTGCGCGCCGATCGCCGTCGGGCTGTCCTATCCGGCGACGTTCGTGGCGGGAGGAATCAGCCTGTTCGCGGCGGCGGTGCTCGTTCGCCAGCGTGCCGCGTGGCGGGAGTGGCTTCCGTGGGCCGGTTTCAACGCGGCCCTGCTGGCGGGCTTCGCGGCCGTATTCCTCGTCGCGGCGAAAGGGCAAAGCCATGCCGAGCTGGATTTCATGAACCAGTTCTGGCGGGAGGCCTTTCCGCCGTGGCGCACGCCGCTGAGGCTGCCGGGCTGGCTGCTCGTCACGCACGCCAGCGATCTGCTGGCGTACCCGGCGGGGGGGGCGCGGGGCGCGAGCGCGCTGACGTTTCTCGGTTTCGCCGCCGGCATCGGACTGCTCGCCCGGCGCCGGCAGTGGGCATGGCTGCTGTTGGCGCTGGCGCCGTTCGCGGTGCATCTCGCGGCGGCCGCGCTGGAGCGCTATCCCTACGGCGGGCACGTCAAGTTTTCGCAGCACCTCGCGCCGTCGATCTGCCTGCTGGCGGGGCTGGGAGGGACGGTCTGGGTCGGGTTGCTGAGGGGGAGGGCGACGAGCGGCGAGTTCGGAATGTGGAGTTCGGAATGTGGAGTCGCCGGAGGGTCCCCCACTTCCCACTCCGCGCTCCGCACTCCGCACTCCGCACTCGCGTCATTCGAAACTCGTCACATTCCGTCGCGGGCCTTGCTTGCGGGGACGCTGCTGCTCCCCGCGGTCGTCGGCGCGGCGTCGATCGCCCGCGACGTGTGGCGGCCGTACAAAACGCAGTCGGACGTGCGGGCCCGCGCGTTCGCCCGGTGGTTCTGGTTCAATGCGCAGTCCGAGGGGGAGGTCCTCTGCCTGAAGACGGACCTCGACCGCGACTTCTCTCCCGACGCCGATCGCCGCCTGAGCTGGACCGCCATGTACCTCTGCAACCAGCGGATCTACTCGCCGCGGCACCGGGCGGGCGCGCCGCCGCGGCTCGCCGATCTGTCGCCGTCGCGCCCGTTGCGGTGCGTGCTGTATCGCGACCCGAAGTGCGACTTCGACGAGCAGGCGTTCGCCGATTGGCTCGCGGAGCAGCAGGCGCGGTATGAACTGGTGGGGAACGAGACGTACCCCTTCCCCCGCTACGACAAGCGCGAGGAGCGGATCGTCACGGTCGATTACCTCGACGAGTTCAAGTTCGTCCCGCGGGAGCGGTCCCCGTCGAAAATCAGTGCCGCGGGGGATGATCGTTCGTAGCGAGCCGCCGCCGGGAAGGTCTCTGGCCACGAATGGGCATCAGGGCTTATGCTGGCCCGTATCCACCTTGTCGTTGGAGGCCGAGCGAATGCACTTTCATCGGCCCACCCGCGG
Organism: Planctomycetales bacterium; assembly: GCA_040877365.1. Classification (GTDB taxonomy): domain Bacteria; phylum Planctomycetota; class Planctomycetia; order Planctomycetales; family Planctomycetaceae; genus JBBDNT01. The sequence continues at coordinate 26,736 of JBBDNU010000081.1, read as the reverse complement.
CCGTTCCCCGAACAGTGTGTCGCGTGCGCGACTGTCGCGCGCCTGGCGCCGTTTCCGCGATGACGAGCGGGCGACGGGGAGCGGGCGGGCCGTGTTCGCCGCGACGTGCGTCGGCGTCGCGATCGTGCTGCTCGGCATCATCGCCTGACGCGGGTTCAGCGGTTCAATTCCGCGACGATCCACGCGGCGAGTTGCGCATCGGGTTCAGCGTCCTGCGCGTGGGTCACTCCGTCGCGCAAGCCGAAGTCATAAGCGGCTCTCGCTTCGTTTTCCGTGGCGCGCTGGTTGCGACCGTTCACGAGGCCGGACAACCGCAGCGGCGTGGAAGCGTAGACGAGGATTTCGAGATCGCCCGCGGGGATCGCCCCCGGAATCTGCGCGTCGTGCGGGAGGTACAAAAACTCGCTTTCGAGCAGGCTGCGGTAGCTCGTCAGGCCGCCGCGGGCCGAGGCGAAGGCTTTCACGTCGGCGTCGTACAGGCCGCACAGCAGCACGAGCAGATGACCGAGTGGCTCGGACTCGGCCGGCATGGTCGGGACGTCGCGGGGCACGCGGACATTGCGGTCGGGCGAATTGATCTTCGCGAACGAATCTCCCCACAGGGCGATCCGTTCGCCGTCGATGTCGTCGCGGCGGCGGAGGGCCGCGAGCAATGTGCGGAGATCCTTCAGCCGCGATCCGACGAGCGTCTGCCCCAGCATCATCTCGGAGGACGACAGGCTCGAAGCGGAGGAAGTCCGGCCGCGATCGGGGCCGGGAGCGGTCTCTCCCGTCCCGCGGAGATCGGGGAGACAAACGGCGACGCCCGCGTCGAGGAGGGCTGCAATCGCATCCGCTCGCTCTCTGAGGAACGCTCCCTTGCCGGACTGCGCGACGGCGACCACCGCTGGCAGCTTTCCATGCGCGAGCGCCTTCGGCTTCAACAACAGAGCCGGGACTCGGATGCCGCGCTCGACGTGCAGCACGAGCCGCTCCACCGCGACGTTGTCCGACGCCTCCGTGCCGCGCGATTCGAGTTTCGAGTTCGCGGCCGGTTCGACGTCGCCCAGCGCGGCGCTCCAGAGTCCCGGCAAGAATGCCGGCGAACCATCGCTGCGCTGGAACTGCCGACCGAACGTTTCAGCCCGTTCGTCGGCGAGGCGGGCGGCGACCACGTGCAGCGGGGTGCGCTCCATGCCTTTCGCTTCCTCGCCCTTCAGGCAGAGGAGTCGCGATTCCTCGACGCGACTCTGGAATTCGGGCCGCGGGTCGGGGACGTCGAACCATTTCTCGAACGCGGGATGGATTTGCGCGCGATGGACAGGGCCGATGTTCGTGCAGTGCGTCGCTTCCGGCGGGCGGAGCCGGACGTTTCCGAGGCCGACGACTTGAGCGACGTGCTCGGGCCGATCGTAGAATTTGCCGTAGACTCGCCGCAGCCGTGCGCCGGCCGCTTCCTTTCCCGGGGTGAGGGCGAATTCGTGGGCGAAGACGAACGGGCGCGGGGCCGGGGCGGCGACGATCACCCACGGGGCGAACCCGTCGCGGACCGAGTTCCGCAGGTTGCGGGTCGATTCCCAACTGCCGCCGCCGAAGAAGTCGATCTCCGCTTCGGCGTCTGCGGCGTCGTCCGTCGGCCGGCCGGCGCCTTCGCCGAAATTGAACGGCGCGACGCAGGCGATCCGCGGATCGAGGGCCGCGGCGACGGCGGCCGGATCGCCGCCTCCCGCGACGGCGCCCAGAAGGATGATCCGCTTCTCGTCGACGTCGCCGCGCGACGACAGCAGATCGACCCCGCGGCGAAGGTCCCACACCATCCAGCCGATCAGACTCTCCCCCACGACGTGCAACTGGATGCCGGTGTTGTAGCGGAAGTGGTAGTCCTGGCGGCTGACGGCGAACTCGCGGGGAAAATCGGACGCGGAGGCGAACGGGTGGGCGCGGCGCTCCCCGTGGCCGAGTTGGTCCATCACCAGCACCGCGCACCCCTGCCGGGCCCAGTTCATCCCCATGTCCTGCAACTCGCCCTGCGTCTTCGGGCGGTGGTGACTGTGGCAGATGAGGATGCCGGGCAGCGATTTGCCGGGTTTCGCCGGCAAATAGAGGTTCGCGGTGACGAGCAGGCCGGGCCGGCTCTCGAATACGATGTTTTCGATGCGAAACCCGTCTCCGTCGATCGCGCCCATCGTGCGGACTCGGAGGTCGGACGGCGGGTCGAGAAACTCGCCAAGCGACTTGCGAAGCGCGGCGATCCGCTCGTCGCGAAACCTCTCCCAGTCGGACCGGGACTTCACGTTCCGCCAGAGGGCGAGCTCGCGCGCATTCGCAGCCCGATGTCGAGCGAGAATGTCATCGGAGAGCATTCGCTCCTGCGGCGAGCGGTCGTCATCGGACCGCTCGCCGGTGAGCACCGCCGGCGCGATGGAGCGCACCTCATTGATCGTCGCGGCCCGCGCGGCGGCCGGAATCGAGATCAGGACGGCCAGCGATGTCACTGCGCGAAGCATCGCCTCGTTCTCCTGGTGGACGAAGTTGGTCGCCGGAGCGGACGGGGGCTCGGTCCGGTTCGATTGGACGATCGCCGCGCCGGATTCAATCGGCGCCCGGATCCGGGACCGGCTCCAGCTTGCCCGGGTCTTTCGGCTTGGCGGGCCTCTTCTCCGGTTGCGGCGCGAGGAGGTCGTATTGCACGCGGGCGACGTTCCACATGTACCGCGGACCATACTGGGCGTAGGGGGCCCAGTCGTTGGCGATCGCCTGCCGCAGGTGCTTGCGGGCCTCTTCCTTTCGATCGGCGACGGCGTGATCGAGACCGATGTAGAGGTGCGCGTAGAACAGCCGCCGTTTCTTCTCCGGCCCTTCCAGCGGCGCCTTGTCGATTTCCGCGAGCACGTCCTCCGCCTTGATCTTGTCCTGGAAGAAATCATACAGCGATTGGAAGGGAGGGCGGTCCTCCTTCGTGTACTTGAGGAGCCCTTCCTGCGCCTTGTCGCGCCCCTCTCCCTTGCATTGGGCGAAGTACCGCCAGATACCGTTCTCCCGATCGACGTCGTCCTCCTCGTGGTACATGTCGAACTGCTTGACCGACCCGGCGAAGTCGTCCGCGTAGAACCGCGCGATCCCCCTCCGCCAGTGCGACTTCTCGTAGCGGGGGTCGAGCTCGATCATGCGGTCGTAGTCGGCGATCGCCTCTTCGGACCTGCCGAGGAACATCCGCAGGTCGCCCCGGTGCGAGAGGAGCTCGATGCTTTTCGGATCCTTTTCGATCCGCTGGTCGAGCGCTCCCGCGCCGCGCTCGAGCCGGTCGGTGAGCCGCTGCCGCTCCGATTCGGAAATGGGATGGTCGTCGGCGGCGATGAGCGCCGCGGCGACGAGGAGCAGCAGGCCTGTCCCTGACATATCGTCACTCCAGTTCTCGAGTGTGTCCCCTGGCGGCCCGACCGGCGCGCGCCGCCGAGCGAAGCGCCCGGACATCATCCCGCGCGATCCACCCCTCGTGCAAGGCCGTGGCGACGAGCGCGCCGTCCAGGCCGGTGTCCCGCGCCGCGCGGAGGTCGGCCGCGCTGCGCGCGCCTCCGCCGGTGAACATCTCCCACGACGCATATCGCCGCCGCAGTTCGCCGCACAAGGGGAGGGTGCTGATTCCCCCGCGGAGCCCGATCCCGGCGAGGTCGAGCACGAGCAGCCGGTGAATCCCCGCGGCGGCGGCGAGCGCGGCGATCTCGATGGCTCCGGCCGCGTGCCAGCCGGTCCGCACGCCGAGCGGCGCGCCGGCGTGCAGGTCGAGGCTGAAGATCACGCGCTCGGCGCCGCAGGCGGCGACGATCTCGCGGAGCGCTTCCGGCCCGGAGAGCGTTTCCAGTCCGGCGACGACCGATTGCGCGCCCGCGGCCAATACCTCTTGCGCACGCGCCGCGTCGCGCAATCCCGCGTCGACGTGCAGCCGGAACCCCTCGGCCGCCAGCTCGCGCAGAACGGACGAACCGGGCCGATCGTGCAGGATCGCATCGAGGTCGGCGACATAGAACTCATCCAGCCCGAGCCGCTCGCGGAACGCGCGGGCGACCGTCAGCGGGCGCGAATCGGCGGCGAGCGCGCTCTCCACGGGCCGGTACTCCTGGCGTTTTCCCGCCACGCCGCGGACGACGACGCCCTCGAGCAGATCGAGGACCGGGAGAACGAGCATGATCTCATCCTCGGGACGGCTGCGGCGCGCTGTCCGCCGCCGAGCGCGAACCGTCGGCGGGCATTCCAGAAGGTTTCGGCTCGCCGGTGGAGGGATTCGCGGCGGGAGTTCCGCTCCCTGAAGAGCGGGTCGCCTGCCCGGTGACTTTCACCGTGTAGCTTCCCGAGAACAATTGCTCGCCTTCGGGAAGCTGCCGGCCGCGGAGCTCGAACTGCTCGACCCCTTCGGGCAGCAGGAAGTACAGGTTGCCGTCGGCATCCTCATACACGCACCGGTACGCCAATCCGTCGTGTATGGCCACGGCGTGATAGCCGAGCGGCTTGACGAGCGCAGCGAGCCCCACCGCGTCTCGATAGCCGCGCAAGTCCTTGATCGCCTCGGCGAGGCTGGTGGACTGCTCCCATTCCCTGAAGAACTGGAGCGTCGCCTTGGCGAGCTCCTTCTTCCGCGGCTCGTCGAGCCGGGCCGAGTTCTCGGCGGCGAAACGACGGAGGGAGGGGTTCCCCGCGATGTTCACGCGGTAGAACATCGTGCTTTCACCCTCGGCGAGCCGCACCTGAAGGCCGCGCTGCGTCCCGCGGAACTCGATCCATACATACTTGCTTCCGAGGGCCTTGGGGGATTGCCTCAGGCCGTCGAGCACGAGGTCGATCGTCGCCTGCGGCAGCTCGAGCTGCGAGGTGTCGACGTAGGCGGAGGGCATCTCGACGAGTTGGGGAACGGGCTCCGCTTTCAGATCGCCTCCCAGTCCTCCCTGTCCCTGCCACGTGAACGCGGCGATCACCGCCAGCAACAACGCGACGCAGCCGATCGGGACCCACGGGATGCGACGCTTCCGCCGGCTGCGGCGTTTCAGCGTGCGGGCATAGGAGACGGGAGCGACCGCCGGAACCTCGGGCAACACCGGCCGCGCGTGCGGGAGGGCGGCTTCGGCGACCGGCTCGGGATCGAAGTCCGGGAGGGAATCGCCGAATGGAAACTGCTGCGGACCGTCGTCCGCGTGGTCCGCGACCGGCGGTGAAACGGGCCGCGCGAGCGGAAGCGGGGGCTCGTCGCGGCCGTTCGCGCCCGTCACTTGCGACTGCTCGGAGTGCGGCGCAGGGGAGGCCTGTGGCGCGTTTTCCGGCGGTGGCGCGGACCTCTGCGAGCGGCGCGGCTCGGCCGCCTTTCCCTTCGGCTTGGCAACGGGCGAGAACCACTGCGGCCGGTCCGGCGGAGCGGCGTATTCCTCCGGGAACGCGATCTCGTCGGCCGAGGCGGATCCCTCCGGTGCGGCGACGGCCACGGACGCGATGGGTCCCGCAAGCCCGACCGGCTGCGGGATCATCACCCGTTGAGCGCACTTCGGGCACGTCCCCCGCTTCCCGGCGGCGGTGTCCGCCACGCGGATGGCGGCGGTGCAGTAGGGACAATGGAACTCGATCGCCATCGTGCTCGCGGGATCGCCGGTCGTTGTTGCATGACCCGTCCTCGGTCCATGTTAGCAGGTGGGGGGCTTAAGGCATAACAGACTGCTGAAAAAGGGGACTGGCTCCCGCGGATGCTCGGCAATGGCCCGCAAATCGCGGACTGCTGCGGATGCCTGTCCCCTTTTTCAACGCCCTGATAACGCATTCGGCGGACCGGCGGAGCGGGAATGCGGGAATCGCCCTCCTCGCCGCTCGCGCCGCTTCCCGAACGCTCGACTTCCCTGCTCCTTGCCACCCTCTTGTTTCCATGCCTAGAATGCGGCTGAATTGCCGCCGTCGCCTGGGGCGCGACGCTCCGTCCTGTCTCCCTTCCCCGCTCCCAGCCAGATCGCCAGGAGGCCGCCGGATGCTGCCGAGGCAGGAAGTCTTTCCCCATGTGATCGAGTTGAACTACCAGGCGCGGCGGCGCCTCGGTTGCAGCGTCTATCTGATCTTCGACGCCGACGAGTGGATGCTGATCGACGTGGGCTACGAGGACACGGTGGCGGAGATCGTGGAGATGATCCGCCAGATGGACTTTCCGCTGGCGCAGTGCAAGCACATCGTGATCTCTCATGCCGACGTGGACCACGTGCAGGGCCTGAAGAAGATCAAGGAGCTGCTCCCGGGGGCCGAGACGCTGGGCCATCCGAACGCGGCCCGGCTGCTGGCCGAGGGGGAGCGGATCATCACCTACGCCGAGATCGCCGCCCAGGACGTGTCGCTCGACCTGCCGGCGGTGAAGATCGACCGCACGATCGACGAGGGGGACAGGCTCCGCGTCGGCGGGCTCGAGCTGGAGGTGTGGCACACTCCCGGCCACGCGCAGGCGCAGCTCGCCTTCCGCATGGGGGACCTGCTGTTCTCGGGGGACAACATCTTCCGCGACGGCTGCGTGGGGAACATCGACGCCCACCACGGCTCGGACATCCCCGCTTTCATCCGTTCGCTGGAACGCATCCGCGACAGCGGCGTGAAATGGCTGCTCCCCAGCCACGGCCCGATCTTCCGCAACGACCGCAAGCTGTTGCAGAGCACGATCGACCGGCTGGAGACGTACCTGCACATGGCCGATTTCGGCACCTGCGCCATCGACTGGCCGCTGATGGACGAGTGGGAACAGGAACTCGTCCGGGGCTTCGACGCGGGGAAGGCATGACGCGGACGACGAATGCCGCCGCTTGCCGCTGCGCCGCGGGAGGGGTGAATTCCGGCATCCGTTTGTAGGTTACTCATCTATACATTATCATACCGTTCGATCGGGTATCGGTAGGTAACGCTGAGCGGTCGAATGCATTTGCCAGTCTTGCCCGGCACTCTCGACCCCGTCGGTGGCGAAAGGCCGACGGTCTTCGCAGACCGGATCGGTCGCGCATATTCGATTGCCACGTCCGCCGCTCATAAGAAATGCTTCGGGCAGTACCTGACACCGGTGCCCGTCGCCGATTTCATGGCTTCGCTGCTGGACTGCGACCGAGATGAGATTCGGATCCTCGATCCCGGCGCTGGTAGCGGCGTTCTGGCGTGCGCCGCGGCGGAAGCGATCGCTCGCAGAGATCGACCGCCTCGACGATTGCTGATCGACGCCTATGAATCCGATCGAGAACTTTTGCCGATTCTCGAGGGCTCGATGCGATATCTTCGCGCCCGACTCCGCCGCCTCGACATTGCATTGAAGTATCGCACGATCGGCGAGGACTTCGTTCTTGAACACGCGGCCGAATTGCGGCGCAACGACTCGCTGTTTCGAAACGGCAATGGTCATGGCGAGTACGACGTGGTGATCGGCAATCCGCCGTATTTCAAGCTGGCGAAATCGGATCCCAGGTCGAACGCCGCGGATGACGTCGTTCACGGCCAGCCGAACATTTACGCACTGTTCATGGCCATTTCCGCCGCCGTGCTGGCGCCGGCCGGCGAGTTGGTTTTCATTACGCCGCGGAGTTTCGCCTCTGGTCCGTATTTCCGGCGTTTCCGCGAGCGGTTTTTCACGCGGCTGAAACTTGAGGCCCTGCACCTTTTCGATTCTCGTCGCGATGCTTTCAGCCGTGACGGCGTGCTGCAGGAAAACATGATTCTCAAGGGGCGCGCTCGCGAGCACGGGGCAAGGGTGGACCCGGAGTCGTCGGTTCGCATATCGATCAGCCGGGGCGCGGGAGACATCCACGGCAATCCATGCCGGACGCTGCCGCTGTCCGACCTGCTGGACATGCACTCGAAGGACAAGATGCTCCGCGTTCCATCGTCAGAAGACGACGATCGCGTTATCAGCCTGGTCGATTCATGGGCTGGCTCCCTGAGTGCGTATGGAATGCAGATTTCGACTGGCCCCGTGGTCCCATTTCGTGCGGTCGAGTTATTGGCGATGGAAGGAAATATCGGAAGGCATCATGCGCCGCTGCTCTGGTTGCAAAACGTGCATGCGATGCGCGTCGAGTGGCCTACTTCCGCGCGCCGCAAGCCGCAGCACATTTCCACGACCTCGCGAGAGTCGCTTCCGCTGCTTGTGCGCGATCGAAACTACGTACTCCTGCGGCGGTTCAGCGCCAAGGAAGAGCGCCGTCGCCTGACTGCCGCTCCCTTGCTCGAAGGGCAATTAGGCAGCGAATGGGTCGGAATCGAAAACCACCTGAATTACATCCATCGCCCCGGCGGTTCGCTCACGAAAGAGGAAGCGATCGGACTGGCGATCATCTACAACAGCGAATTCATGGACTCGTATTTCCGAATTCTCAACGGAAGCACGCAAGTCAGCGCGACCGAAATCCGAAGGATTCCACTGCCACCGCACGAACTGATCGTGGACATCGGCCGCGAGCGAACCGCGGACGCATGGACTACTCCGAGATCGAGGACTTGGCACGGCTGGCTTTGCCCGACGGGCCTACTTCCCGCGGAGGGGCTGTCACGCGTGCGTAAGGTGAAAGAGGCACAGGCTATCCTCGCGGGATTGGGTCTGCCTCCGGCCCAGTGCAACGAGATTTCCGCCTTCACGCTTCTCGCACTCTGCGGTCTGAAACGGCGGGATCCGTGGGCCAAGGCGTTCCGTTCCAGCCTGACGATCACCAAGGGGATCATGGCCTTCATCCATCGTGAGTACGGGAAATCCTATGCGCCGAACACGCGAGAGACCTTCCGGCGACAAGTGCTGCACCAGTTCGTGCAGGCCTGCATCGCCGATTACAAATCCCGACAATCCGGCATTATCCACGAACAGCCCCAAGGCTCACTACGCCATCTCCGAAGCCTCCCTCGCGGCGATTCGGAGCTACGGCGCTCCCGGCTGGAAAGCGGCATCCAGCGAGTTCGTCGCGCAGCAGGGTTCCCTCGCTGCGATGTACCGGAATGAGCGGCAAACGCATCTCGTCCCCGTCCGGCTCAGCGACGGCCGCAGGCTCGAACTGTCGCCCGGCAAGCACAACGAGGTCCAAGCCGCCGTCATCGAGCATTTCGCGCCGCGATTCGCTCGCGGATCCGTCTTGGCCTACCTCGGCGATGCCGCCAAGAAGAACCTGCACGTCGACCAGCATTTGCTGGCGCCACTCGGATTTTCGATCACCGATCACGACAAGCTGCCTGATATCGTCTTGTACGATCCGGAGCGGAACTGGTTGTTTCTGATTGAAGCAGTCACGTCGCATGGGCCGATGACGCCAAAGCGGGTGATCGAACTCAAGGCGATGCTCGCCGACTGCGAAGTCGGGACCGTGTTCGTCAGTGCGTTCCCCGATCTGTCGGAGTACCGCAGGCATATCAACAAGATCGCGTGGGAGACCGAGATATGGATCGCCGAGATTCCCGACCACATGATTCACTATAACGGCGACCGTTTTCTCGGCCCACGCTGCGGCGGATCGAGGCGGGTCTGACCTTCACCCGCGTCGAGTGGGATGTCCATCCGCGGAGCGCCGGGGGCGTTGCATTTGGTAGAATGCGCGCAGAGTCTGCCCGCTGGCTGGGTTTGCCGGCGCTGCCCTATTTGCCCCACCGCTAACGTTTGACTAACACGGAGGTTCGGCGAAAAGTCGAGTCCCCCGCCACAGCGCGGCCGTTGCGCCCGCCAGATCCCGCCCGCTGTTCGTCGATATAACCGCTATGACGCATTTCTTCGAGAAGCGGGACCGCTGGGGGCATGGCTACGGGCTGTGGGTGCTCGCGGCGATGCTGTTTCTGGTCCCCCTCGCCGGGTGGTCCCTCCAGCAAACCCGCCTCGAAAACGACGTCGAGAACTGGCTCCCCGCCGACGACCCGCAGGCCGCCACCCTCGGCTGGTATCACAAGCACTTCCCCCCGGAGGAGCGGCTGCTCGTCTCCTGGGACGACAGCTCGCTCGACGACCCCCGCGTCGCGCGCTTCGCGGAACTGCTGGAAGGGAAGAAAGGGACGGACGGCCTCCGCCGCAACGGCATTCCGGAACTGCGGAGCGTCGTCACACCGCAGGAGTTGATCGCCCGAATGCGGCAGCCGAACGTGGGGGGCGAACGCGTTTCGCAGGAGGAGGCGATCCGCCGGTTGCAGGGGGTGCTCGTCGGGCCGGGGAAGCTGAAGGTCCGGCTGACCGAGACGGGCCGCCAGATGCCGGACCGCGCCCGCGACCTGCTGCTCCAAGCGGCGCGCGACGAGATCGGCATCGTCCCCGCGGCCTATCCGCCCGCGCCGCGTCCCGAGTCGCTCGAAGACGAGTCCTTCGAGGGGGAGCCGGACGCGGTCGCGGAACAGTCACCGAGCGGCGAGCCGACCGCGGAGGAGCTGGCCGACGAGGAGGCGGCGCTGCTCGAGGCGGAGGACGAACCGGTCGTGGACCGGCAGGGACTGCCGTATCGCGAGCACGATTTCCAGGTCGCCTGGCCCGGCATGCACACCCGTCCGGGGCAGATCGAGGAGTTCCAGAAGCTGGCGGCGCGGCTCAAGGGTCGGCTCACGCCGCGGACGCCGAGCGAGTCGCCGCTCGTCGCCGAGACGTTCCTCGTCGCGGGATCGCCGATCGCGTTGTCGATCACGCTTTCCGAGGCGGGAGGGGCGGATCGCGAAACGGCATTTCGCAAGATCCGCGAGGCGGCGGAACGGGCCGGCATCCCGCGCGACGGCGTCCGCATGGGGGGCCAGCCGGTCGCCGGGCACGAGCTGAACGTCGCGGTCAAGCAGGCGGCGTCGAACCCCGAACACTCGTGGCTCGCGCTGCACCGCCGCTCGCCGATTCTGCTCTCCTGTCTGGTTGGCGTGGCGATCGCGTCCGTCATGCTGCGGAACGTGCGGCTCGCCATGCTCGTGCTCGCCAGCGCGCTGTACACGATGCTGGTCTCGGTGGCGATCGTGCCGGTCACCGGCGGCAGCATGAACATGGTGCTCGTGGTGATGCCCACGCTGCTGATGGTGCTCACGCTGTCGGCGGCGATCCACGTCGCGAATTATTGGAAGAACGCCGCGCACAAGGATCTCGCGACTTCGGTGGTCGAAGCGGTCCGCACGGCCCGCACGCCGTGTACGCTGGCCGCGGTCACCACGGCGATCGGACTGATGTCGCTGGCCACGAGCCCGCTCGCGCCGGTGCGGGATTTCGGCCTGTACTCGGCGATCGGCTGCCTGATTTCGCTGGGCGTGGTGCTGTACGGCTTGCCGGCGATGCTCCAATGCTGGCCGGCGGCGCCGCCCCGGCTGGAAGAAATCGACCGCGCGGCGTGGCGACGATTGGGGGGCCTGCTGTGCCGGCACGCGAAGGCCGTCGTCGCCGTGTGCGTCGTCGCGTTCGTCGCCGGGACCTGCGGGCTGTACTGGTTCCGCACGGAGATCAAGGTCATCCGCTACTTCCCGGACGATTCGCGCGTCGTGCGGGATTACGAGTTCCTCGAAGAGCAGCTCTCGGGGATCGTCCCGGTGCAGACGGTCGTCCGCTTCGACGCCGACGCCCAGCAGGAGCTGACGTTCGCGCAGCGGCTGGAGATCGTGCGGACGGTCGAGGAGCGGATGCGGGAGCACCCGGAGATCAGCGGGACGTTGTCGCTCGCCGATTTCGTTCCGGTCCTGCCCGACGCGGGGGACGGGTTCCTGTCACGGCGGCGGGCGTTCCGCACGTCTACGGAGGTCGAAAACGCGATCAAGGGGACTGCGGCCGCGAAATCGTTCCTCGTTGCCGCGACAGGGCCGGCGCGTCTCCCCGGTCCCGAGGGGCGCGTCCTGAACGAAGCCGGCGACGAGTTGTGGCGGATCACCGCCCAGGTCGCGATCATGTCCGACCTCGACTACGGCGAACTCGTCGGGAGCGAGCCGCACTATGCCGCGATGGCAGGGAACCTCAATCATATCGCCCGCTCGGTCCTCAAGGAGTACGGCGGAGCGGACCATGTCGTGACGGGGACCGTGCCGGTGTTCCTCCGCACGCAGCAGGCGGTGCTCGAGAGCCTGATCCGGAGTTTCGGGCTGGCCTTCGTGCTGATCGCCCTGGTGATGATGGTGCTGCTCAAGGACCCGCTCGCCGGGCTGCTGACGATGCTCCCGAACCTGCTGCCGGTGGGGCTGGTGTTCGGCCTGGTGTCCTGGGCGGGGCTGGCGGTCGACGTCGGGACGATGATCACCGCCTCGGTGGCGTTGGGCATCGCCGTGGACGGCACGCTGCACCTGCTGACCTGGTTCCGGGCGGGAATCCGGGACGGGCTCTCGCGGACGGAAGCGATCAAGACGGCCCTCGCCCACTGCGGGCCGGCGATGTGGCAGACTTCCGCCGCCATCGGCTTCGGCCTGTTGATGTTGTCCTACGTCGACCTGTTGCTCATCAGCCGCTTCGGTTGGTTGATGGCGGCCCTGATCGGCGCGGCGCTCGTGGCGGACATCGTGTTCCTGCCGGCGCTGCTCGCCGGGCCGCTGGGGGCGCTGCTCGAGCGTTCGGCGGGCGTTGCGATGCGACCCGGGAAACCCGCCCCATCGCCCCCCTCCGCGCCCCTGAACCCGCACCTGGAACCCGGCGCGCGGACCGCCTCCGGCAAGATCATCCGCATCGATTGACCGGCGTCAGTCGCTCATCTTCCGCAAGTCCGCCTCGCTCGATTCCAGCCGGTCGTGCAGGATCTTGAGCAGGGCGTACAGCACGGCGGCGACGCTGGGGCCGATGAACACGCCCCACAGCCCGACTTCCTGGACCGCGCCGAGCACCGTCACCAACACGATCAGCGGGTGGATGTAGGACTTGCCGCGAATCAGGTAGGCCCGGACGAGGTTGTCGGCCGTCGAGACGATCAGCCCGCCGTACAGGGCCAGCCCGATCGCCGCGGCGTACTGCTCTTGAAAGAACAGCCAGATCGCGACGGGGACGTACACCCCGGCCGCTCCCACGAGGGGAATCATCGCGAAGATCATCGTCAGCCCCGCGAGCAGCCAGACCGCCTCGACGCCGATCGCGGCCAGCGCGGCTGCGAGCAGTCCGGCCTGCACGAGCGCCGCGACCACCGTGGCCAGCACGACGCTGCGGCAGACGGACTGAAACTCCTCGAACAGCGTGTGCAGGTCGCCCTCTTCGATGGGAAGCAGCGCCTTGGCGCGCGCGAGAAAGCGGCCGCCGTCGGCCAGAAAGTAGTACACCGACAGCATCATGATCGCGAACCCGATCGTGAACGCCACGAGGTTCTTCACGAACGACTGCGTTTGCGCGTAGACGTTCTCGACGACTCCGCGGAGGACCGTGGACGATTCGCGGCGAATCTCACGCAACTGGTCGCGGGGGATGAAATCGCCGAGGCGCTCGAACAGGGCCGCCTCCCAGTCGGCGGGATCGTCGAGCTTCAGGTCTCGCTGCAGCTCCTGCGCGAAGCCCACGAGCTGCCGCCCCGCCAGATACAGCCCGCCGCCGATCGGGAGGATGAACGCCAGCAGCACGACGAGCGTGGCGAGGGCCGCAGCAATGCGGCGGCGTCCCCGGCAGATGGGGACCAACCAATGAAACAGCGGGCGGAACAGGATGGCGAGCACCCCGCCCATGAACAGCGGGAGCACGAACGGGGCGACGAACTGGAAGAAGAACGCTCCGACCAGCACCGCCGCTGCCACCAGCCCCCAGAAGGAGAGCCTACGGGACATATCGGAACAGGGCCGCGATCGGGCCATCGTCCGGCAACTCCGCGCGATCCACCGCGTACACGACGCCGTCGTGGAGCAGCGTGTGGACGGCGGCGTGGTCGAGCAGGTCTTCCGAGCCGGTGACGGAGGCCGCCACGCGCTGCGCCTCGCCGGTGTCGGGATCGACGAGGCCCCAGACCGTCTGCCCGCGGGCGACGAACAGCGTCTCCACGCGTCCCTCACGGGCGGCATGAATGACCTCGTCGAGGTCGGTCGACTGGCCTTTGCCGGCCACCCGCTCGTGGAACCGCTGGAGCGCCGCCTCCTGGTCGCGGCGGAAATACGGCTGGACGGTCCGCCACGCCTTGTCGTGCAGTTGCTGCGGGTTGAGCAGGTCCGGATTGCCGAGCACCGGCTCATCGAGCAGCCCGCGGTAGCTGCACGCCTCGCGGAAGATGGGGAACAGGTAATCGACCCCGGCGAACACCAGCGGCGTCCGCTCTTCGCCGAAGAACTTGCGGAGGCCGGCATCGACGCGGCGGAAATACTGGCGGATCTCTTCCTTCTTCTTCACGTCGAGGTTCGAGCCTCCGTGCCCGTGGAAGATCGCTTCGCCGTGGCCCGGGAGGCCGCGGCTCGTCTGCGACTGAAACTGAAGCGCCGGCGTGACGTACTCGTCGATGTCGAGCGCCTCCTGCAGGCTCTTGGGAAGCCCCTCCACTTCGAGCTCGCTGATCGCGTGCTTCGTGCCCTGCAGGAACCGCAGCCGGTTCTGGCTCACCGCCAGCAGATGAAACCGGCCGTCCCCCTGCAGCAGCGGAAGGATGGGCGCCACGTGAAATCGCCGGTTGACGAGCAGCAGCTCGTCGAAGACGAGCGGCATGCGGAACCGGGCCGAGAACCCGGGACTGGCGAACATCGCCAGCCCGTCGCTCTGGTTCTTCCAGAACAGCCCGTCCTCCTGCAGCTCGCGCAACGGAGCGAGCAGTACGCGGGCCTCGGGCGAACGCAGCCCGGCGTCTTTCAGCCGCTCGTCCGCCTGGTTGAGCAGGTTCTTGCAACGCAGCGCGTTCTCGCGGACTTCGCGGCCGGTGCGGTGCGACGGCATATAGATCGAGATGCACGTTTCCCCTGGCGCGGGAGGCCGTTCGATCAGGTTCCGCAGATCGCTGCGAGTGAAGGGATCCATGGGCTTCCTCTCTCTGTGGTGCGACTCGTCGGAACGGCGCGAACCGCAGTCTCCCGCGCCGCGGCCCGACGCCGCGGGCGGAACAGCGGCCTGCGCCACCGGCTTCAGTTTACCAAAGTCGAGCGACAGGAAGACAGAAGGAATTACGAAGTGCCATCACGACAGTTCGCGGACCGGCGTCCCCGGCGAGTTATGGATCGGCCGACCGGCGGGACCGGTGTCTTCCTTCGCCCGTTGCGCGGACGGCATCACGCGTCACGCGGCGCGTCGATCCCGAAATCCGCCACGCTGAACAGCGTTCCGAACGGGAGGTCCCGGGCGGCGCAGGCTTGCGCGCCGCCTTGCATCCGGTCCACGATCCCCGCCACGCACACCACCTCGCAGCCGTATTCGACGATCCGGTCGACCGCCGCGAGCGAGCTGCCGCCGGTGGTCACCACGTCCTCGACGATCACCACCCGGCTGCCGGGCCTGACCGGCCCTTCCACGTGCCGCTGCGTGCCGTGTCCCTTCGCCTCCTTCCTGACGAGGAAGCCTTCCAACGACCGCCCCTGCTCGGCGGCGACGGCGAGGATCCCGCCGACGATCGGGTCGGCGCCGATCGACATGCCGCCGACGGCGTCGAAATCGACGCCGGCCAGCATTTCGAGCATGCCCAGCGCCACGAGCCGCAGCCCCTCGGAGTGCAGCGTGACCTGTTTGCCGTCGAGGTAGTAGCTCGACTTCCGCCCGGAGACGAGCGTGAATTCCCCGAACTTCAAGGCCCGCTCGCGGACCAGCTCCATCAGGCGGCGGCGATCGTACATGGCGGGGTAGTGGACAGTGGTCGGTGGACAGTGGTCAGCGGAGGAAGGGCACGGCAAGCATCCGCTTTTCTCTGTCCACTGTCCACTGTCCACGGTCCACTATTCCCGGACCACCACCACCGATCCCGCTTGCAGCATGTCGTATACCTCTTCCACGTCGGTCGCGTGCATGCGGATGCAGCCCCGCGACGCCGCCTTGCCGATCGACTCCGGCTCGATCGTCCCGTGGATGCCGTAGCTCTGCCCGAGGTCGATCCATCGCTCCCCGATGGGGTTCGCCGGGTCGTCCGCGGCGATGACGCGTCCGTCGGGATCGGTGTACGGCGGGTTGGCCACTTTGTCCCGCACGGTGAACCGCCCCACGGGAGTCGAGCCGTCCTTTCCGGTCCCGACCGCGTACCGCTTCACGAACATGTCCTGCGTGTGGACCGTGAGTTGGAATTCGCCCAGGTCGACCGTCGCGTGGAACGGGCCGCGGATCACCTTCAACTTCTGCCCCGGCCGGATTCGCCGCGGATCGACCCGGTTGAGCCGCACGAGGTACTCCCACGGCACGTCGTACCGCTTGCCGATGCGGCTCAACAGGTCGCCGGGCTGCACCTCGTACGGTTCCATGTAGTGCGGCTCCGGGGCGAAGAAGATGGAGCTCGCGGTGTTTTCGATCCGCTCGCGGATCAGCGGCCGGAGATCGGGCCGCGACCAATAGATGTCCGACAACAGCCGGTGCGCGGGAACGTGTTCCCCGCGGTCGATCATCCGGTCGATCTCCACCAGTTCCGGCCGGTCGAGCACCGGCGCCGCATCGGCGACCGACGGCCCTTCGGCGACGACGGGCGCTTCCCGCCAGACGCCCGGCAGCCGCCGCGGCGACCGACTGTCCTCGCCGGCGACCGGGCGGGCGAATTCGCTCGTCTCCGGGTTCCGCACGAAATGGGCGGGCGACGCCTGCCGCGGGATCTCGGCGGACGCGGCGCCGGGTTCCAAACGCCCGCGCGGCAGTGCGGAATCGTCCCCTCCGCGCGGCCGGCGGCGCGGCTCGATTTGCAGGAACGGCGAAGACCGATCGCGCTCTGCCGCTTCGGCCGGAGACGCCTGGGCCGTCACCGTCACCGGCTCCGACTGGCCCCCCGGCGGGATCTCGAGCTCCGGGGCATCGCCCGGGTCGCCCGAATCCTCCGCGGAATCCGCGAGCCGGCCCGATTCGGCCGCATCGTATCCCACCGGGAACCAGCCGAGCTGCCACGCCAGCAGCGCGACCGTTCCCGCGAAGAACATGCTCCACACCGCCCACGCGAGACGGTTCCGTCCTCGTCGCCTGCCGTGCATCGGCCGGTTCCTCCTTGAATCCCGTTGATCGCCTCGCCGTGCGCGATCCCCGCGCGAGCGAAATCGCCCCCCGACCGCAGGAGCGGGAATCTAACAGATGCCCCAGACCGGGACCAGACGAATCGAAATGCCCGATCGCCCGTCACGATGCTGTTCGCGGTTCGCTGCCCGGTGGTAAACTGCAACTCGGCGATCCGGCGAGGCCCCCATGACGCACACGACCACTTACCAGCGGCTCCGAATGGAGATCGGCCTCGCCGAAGCGCGACTCCCCGAGCCGGAACTGCCCGAGGGCTACCTCTGGCATCCCTGGCATCCCGCGCTGCTCGATCGCCACGCGCGGGTCAAGCGGGCCAGTTTCGCGGGGGAGATCGATTCCCGCGTCTTCCGCTCCCTCCGCGATTTCGCCGGCTGCCGCAAGCTGATGCGGAGCATCGTCGACAACGAGGCCTTTTTTCCGCAGGCCACGTGGCTCATCGGTTTCGACGCGGGGCGCGGCCGGCCGCGCGACTGCGGCACGATCCAGGGCCTCGCCCTGGCGGGCGGTCTCGGGTCGGTGCAGAACGTCGGGATCGTCCCCGAACATCGCGGCCGCGGCCTGGGGCGAGCGCTCGTCCTCAAGGCGCTCCGCGCGTTCCGGGCGGCCCGGTTGCGGGCCGCCTACCTCGAAGTCACCGCCGACAATCACCTCGCCATCGACCTCTATCGCTCGCTCGGTTTCCGCCTGGTGAAGACGATTTACAAGAGCGTCGAAGCGGAGCCGCTGGCGGTCTGAGAAGTCGCCGGCAAGGACGGCCGGGCCTGCCGGGGTGCTGCGCGAATCGCTCGGCTGATCGTTTCCGCGAACTCGCGATATCGCGCAAGTGAAGCATCCGCAGGATCCGTTTTCATCGCTCCTCGATCCGATACAACCCCGTCATCGTCCGCAGGAACAGCGCACCGTCCGCGACTGCCGGCGATGCCATGAAGCCGTCCGCGAGGGAGTTCGTGGCGAGGACCTGCGGCTCGTCGGCGTGTGCCAGCACGGTCGTCGTGCCCTCTTCGTTGGAGAAGTAAATCCGCCCGTCGGCGAACAGCGGAGACGCGGAGTAGTTGCCGCCGAGTCGCTTCTGCCACACCGTCTCGCCCGTTTCCGCGTTCAGGCAGGTGGCGGTCCCCTGGTCATGGACGAGGTACAGCCGGTTCCCAACGAGCACGGGAGAGGGCTTCGCCGGCGCCTGTCCGGTGAACTTCCAGGCGACGTGCGAGTCGGTGACGTTCCCCGTGCCGTCCGGACGGATCGCCCACAGTTGCGGCTTGCCGAAACCGGTGCAGACGTAAACGAGGCCGTTCCCGAACACCGGTCGCGGGACGTTCGAGTAGCCCACGTACCGCACGTGCCACAGCTCCTCGCCGGTGGCCGGGTCGTAGGCGTGGACCTGATCGGCGGCGGGGCTGACGAGCTGCCGTTTCCCCGCGGCCTCGACCACGAGCGGGGTGGCGAACGCCCGGTGCATCGACGGCTCCTCGCGCATCGGCGCCGAGCGGTCGCGCCTCCAGACGACGCGCCCCGTCCGCGCGTCGAGGGCCGCGACGTATTGCACGTCGGTCCCGTCGAACGGCACGATCAGCAAGTTCTCGAACAGGACCGGCGACACCCCCGGGCCCGTCTCGTGGTCGATCACCAGCTCCTCGTTCTTCCACAGCACTTCGGCGGTGGCCGCGTCGAGAGCGGCGGTCCCCATCGCGCCGAAATGCACGAACACCCGGCCCCGGTCGAGCACCGGCGTCGGCGAGGCGTAGCTGTTCTTGGCGTGCAGCGGCGTCGGCTTCTCCGGAGTGAAGACTTCCACGTCATGCAGGATCTTGCCGTCCCCGGCATCCACGCAGACCGCCCGCAGCGATTTCCCGTCGTCAAGCGCGGTCGTCAGCCAGATGCGGCCTCCGGCGATCACCGGCGACGACCAGCCCTGGCCGGGAACCGCCGTCTTCCAGGCGACGTTCTCCGTCTCGCTCCATTCGAGCGGCAGCGCCTTCGCGGCGGCATGCCCCTGACCGTCCGGCCCACGGAACTGCGGCCAGTCGGCACGGAGCGAACCGGACATGAGAAGGAGAACGGCGAGCGAGGAATAAGAATAAATCGGACGGTGCATGCGCGGCGCTCCGGCGATGGAGGTTCGATTGGTCCAAGTGAATGCGTATTGCCGCGACCGCAAAGAGCGCGCTGCGCTCGGGCGGTCGGCAGGCGATCTACTTCAGTCCGGCCCGCAGATCGTAACATGCGAGCCTCGACGATCCGAGCCGCATCAGCAGCCGGCCATCGGCGATGGCGGGGGTGGCGCATTCGAGCGGCCCCTGATTGCCGACTTCCCTTCGCCAGATCTGCTCGGCCTTCTGCGGGCCGTCCGGTTGCTTCTCGATCTCGGCGAGGTTCAGCCGGCGACGGAACTGCGCCTCGGTGGCGATGGTCCCCTCGCGATCGACCTTTCCGTGGAACAGCAGCTTGAACTCGTCGCCCGATGCGGCGAACACGATCAGTCCGTCCCACGCGAGAAACACCTTGCCGTCGGCCGCGATGAGCGACGTGTACCGCGCGGCCGAGATGTCGAGATCCGTCTGCCAGCGGGCCTTGCCGGTGTCGAGGTCGACGCACGCCAGCCGCTTGTCGCCGTAGGCGAACGCGAGCCCGTTCGCCACGACGGGGCTGGCCCCGGCGTCGGCGACGCCCTGGAAGTTCCAGAGAAGCTGCGGCTTGCCGACGCCGAGGCGATAGCAGCCCACGCCCTGCTTGCGGCTGCTGGCGTAGGTGATGAGCCGGTCGCCCACGACCAAGGGGGTCGATTTGCTCGCCCCGGCCTTCTCGCGCCAGAGTTCGGTCCCGGCGTGTAGGTCGAAGCAGGCGGTCTGGCTGCCGCCGCAGTTCGCGATCACGTACGACTTCCCGCCCGCCTGCCAGACGACCGGGCTGGAGTATGTGCCGCTCGTCGATTGCGGGTCCCCCTGCCAGATCACCTTGCCGGACCGCGCATCGATCCCGAACAACCGTCCGGCGAGAATCACCGCGACCCCCTCGGCGACGACGAACGACGAGGCGACCTCCGGCTCCTGGTACTCGTCGAACAGCGTCGTCTCCCACACGACGCTGCCGCTCGCGGCGTCGAGACAGCGCGCGATGCGGTCCGAGCCGAGCATGTACAGCCGGTCGTCGACGACCGCGGGCGAACTGGAGGGCCGATAGTACGTGAACACGCTCTCGTGCTCGTCGGTCCATAGCAAGCGCCCCGTCGCCATCTCGAAGCAGTGGACGACGTCGGTGAACTTCATCTCCTGATCGCGCCGCGCGCGCTGCTCGGCCTGACGGGACCCCTCGTACTCGGCGAGCGCCCCGGGGGCGAGCTGCTCGCGGTCTTCCTTCGAGAGTGCGGGAAATTTCTCCGGCGGCAACTTCACGCCCGCGCGCCGGTCGCGGAGTTGCAGGGAGACGTACACGCGGCCGTCGGCGACGACGGGACTCGCCCAGCCGCCGTTCCCGCCGCGGGGCGAGAGCGGCTCGGTGATCCACGCCGGCCCGAGCCCCGCCTCGGGGAGCGACTCGATCAGCCGCGGCGACTGCGGCGCCGCCCCATCGCGATTCGGCCCGCGCCACTGGTTCCAGTCGGCGGCATCCGCGGATGCCGCGATCGAAACGAACAGCGGACCCAGGACCCAATATGCGGCAGTGGTCTTCCGATTCATTGCGAGCGTCCGGAGCAATGGTGTCACCGTCACCCCGCTCCTTTCCCACCAAACCCGTGGGAAAGGGAACAAGGTGCCTTGCGGATTCTACCAGCCGATTGCATTCGCCGCACTCATGCGGCACACTGCCTGTGTCGTGCCGCGATGCGCCGCGGTCCGCGCCAGTTTGGATCTCGGGCTGAAGTCCTGCCGTCCCAGCGAAAGGCGATCGCGATGCTTGACTCGTCCGGGAAGGGGGCCGCGGCGGCGGCGATCGTGGTCTTCGTCGGGAGTTTCGTCATGCCGGATGCGAGAGTTCCATTCGAGCCGGCCGCGCTCGCGGCGGCCGAGTACGATCGTCCCGCGGAGGCCCCGCACCAGAGCCGCTCGGCGGTGGTGGCGGCCGAAGGGATGGTCGCCACGAGCCATCCCCAGGCGGCGCAGGCGGGAGTCGAGATCCTGCGGGCGGGGGGGACCGCCGCCGACGCCGCGATCGCCGCGAACGCCGTGCTCGGCGTCGTCGAGCCGATGAGCTGCGGGATCGGAGGGGACCTGTTCGTGATCTACTGGAGCGACGCGGACCAGAAGCTGTACGGGTTGAACGCCAGCGGCCGCAGCCCGCACGCGCTTTCGCGCGAGGTCTTTCAGCAGAAGGGGCTCAAGGAAATCCCGCTGCATGGGCCGCTGTCGTGGTCGGTGCCGGGCTGCGTGGACGGCTGGGACCAGTTGCAGAAGCGGTTCGGGAAGCTCGACTTCGCTCGGACGCTCTTCCCGGCGATCGAGATCGCCAGCGAAGGGTTCGCCGTCAGCGAGGTGATCGCCGGGCAGTGGGGGAAGGCCGAGGAGGAGCTGAAGAAATGGCCCGACTCGGCGAAGACGTTCCTCGTCGAAGGGGAGCGGGCCCCCGTGTTCGGCGAGTTCTTCAACAATCCGTTCCTCGCCGACAGCTACATCGAGATCGCCGAGCGCGGCCGCGACGCCTTCTACTACGGCGTCATCGCGCAGAAGATCGCCGCCTTCAGCCGGACGAACGGCGGCTATCTCTCGCAGAAGGACTTTCACGACCACGCGTCGGAATGGGTCGAGCCGGTCTCGACGAACTACCGCGGCTACGACGTGTGGGAGCTGCCTCCCAACGGGCAGGGGATCGCCGCGCTCCAGATGTTGAACATTCTCGAAGGATACGACATTCGCTCGATGGGCCGGAAAAGCCCCGAGTACCTGCACCTCCTCACCGAAGCGAAGAAGCTTGCCTTCGCGGACCGCGCCAAGTTTTACGCCGATCCGAAGTTCGCCGATTTGCCGGTCGCGGAGCTCATCTCGAAGGACTACGCGGCCCGGCAGCGGCCGCGGATCGACCCGAACCGGGCGGCGACCGACGTCCCGTCCGGCGACCCCATCCTCCGGATTTCCGACACCGTCTACGTCACCGTCGTCGACAGCGAACGCAACTGCTGCTCGCTGATCCAGAGCAACTTCCACGGGTTCGGTTCTTACGTGACCCCGGGCGATGTCGGATTCGTGCTGCAGAACCGCGGGGCGCTGTTCGCCCTTGACGAGAACCATCTCAACCGCCTCGAGCCGCACAAGCGGCCGTTCCACACGATCATCCCCGGCTTCGCGACGAAGGAAGGCAAGCCGTGGCTGTGCTTCGGCGTGATGGGGGGCGACATGCAGCCGCAGGGGCACGTGCAGGTGCTCGTCAACCTGATCGACTTCGGACTCAACGTGCAGATGGCCGGCGACGCCACGCGGGTGCAGCATCTCGGCTCGCAGACCCCGACCGGCCAGCCGATGGCGGAAGGAGGCGGGGTGCTCGCGGTCGAATCGGGAATTCCCGCCGAGACGCTCCAGGCGCTCGAAGCGAAGGGGCACAAGCTCGGCCGCGCCCCGGGGACCTTCGGCGGCTATCAGGCGATCCTCATCGACTGGAAACACGACACGCTGCAAGGCGCGACCGAATCGCGCAAGGACGGTGCGGCGCTGGGGTATTGATGCCGCGCTCGCGAAATGAATGGCCCGCGGGCAACGCCCCACGGAATTGCGCAGTCGTGCCATCGAGCAGAGGCGGGATTCTCGCATCGTCTTGTTCGGAATTTCCCGTCAGCGGTCCATGACAGGACACCGTATCATGCCGTGCCGAGCCCGCATCGCGTTCTTGTTCGCCTGCGCAGGACTGTGCATTCCGGCCCCCCATGCGGCAGCCGCCGAACCCAAAGCCTGGATCGATCGCGAGCTCGAGTCCCTCGTCGCGATCTACCAGGAGTTCCACCGCAACCCCGAGCTGTCGTTCCACGAGCGGGAGACCGCCGCCCGGCTCGCCGGCCATCTCGAAAAGGCCGGCTTCGAGGTGACGCGGAACGTCGGGGGGCACGGCGTCGTCGGCGTGTTGAAGAACGGCGACGGGCCGACCGTGATGGTCCGCACCGATCTCGACGCGCTCCCCGTCGAGGAAAAGACCGGCCTGCCGTACGCTTCGAAGGTCGTCGCCAAGAACGACGAGGGGGTCACGGTCCCGGTGATGCACGCCTGCGGACACGACATCCACATCGCGAACCAGATCGGCGTCGCCCGCTACATGGCGGCCCATCGCGATGTATGGTCCGGGACGCTGATCTGCATCGGTCAGCCGGCCGAGGAGCGCGGCGCGGGGGCCGCCGCGATGCTCCAGGACGGCCTGTTCGAGAAATTCCCCCGCCCCGACTTCGCACTCGCCCTGCACGTCGGCGCGGACCTGCCGACCGGGTTCGTCGGCTACGTCGGCGGGGCCGCGATGGCCAATGTGGATTCGGTGGACATCACGATGCAGGGTCGCGGCGGGCACGGCTCGGCGCCGCACCTCACGATCGACCCGATCGCCCAGGCGGCCGCCCTGATCGTCGATTTGCAGCAGATCGTCAGCCGCGAGACCTCGCCGCTCGAGCCGGTGGTCGTCACGGTCGGGGCGATCCACGGCGGGACGAAGCACAACATCATCCCCGACAGTTGCCACCTGCAGCTCACGGTGCGGACCTACGGCGACGAGAGCCGCAAGCGCGTGAAGGACGCGATCGCCCGCAAGGCGCGGGCCATCGCCGAAAGCCACCGCGCCCCCGAGCCGGAAGTCCGCTTCGGCGAAGGAACGCCGTCGCTGTTCAACGACGAGCGGCTCGTCGAGCGGGTCGTCCCCGTGTTCCGCCAGGCGCTCGGCGAACAGAAGGTCGTCCCGATCGACCGCTCGATGGGCGGCGAGGACTTCAGCCAGTACGGCCGGGCCGGGGTGCCGATCTTCATGTACCGGCTCGGCTCGGTCGATGCCAAGCGGCTCGACGCGTTCGCCAATCGCGGCGCGACGCCCCCCTCGCTGCACTCGGGCCTGTACTACCCCGACGCCGCCGACACGCTGCGGACCGGCGTCGTCACGATGAGCGCGGCCCTGCTCGACCTGATGCCGGCCCGCGAGGGACGGTGATGCATCAATGCCAGGACCGCGTGCCCGTCCCCCGCAGCGTGCTCCGCCGCGGGAGGTTGATCGTCGGAGGCGGCGGCTCGACTTCCCGCGCCCGGTAACGGCGACCGCTCGGGTCCTCGCTCCAGTTCCGTCGCAGATACCATTCCGCCTCCCAGCTCGTGTTCCGCGGACGCGAGAACCGATCTCCGAATTGCTGGTCGTGCCATTGCCAGTAGTCCCGCAAATGCCGCGGACCGGTGTTCATGTACTGCGGCCAGCGGTTGAAGTTCTCCGATTGCAACCCAGGCGGACTTTCGGTCCAGCGCCTCTGGGCCTGTGCCGCGGGCGCGAACAAGGCGGACGACGCCAGCGCGATAATGATTGCCCCGATCCATGTCGAGGCGGCCCGTATCGACATCGAATGCATATCATCCTCCCGCGAGAAAGTGACCCGGATCACTTCGCCGGCTCGCGGCCGTACAGCTTGCGGAGCTCGTCCTTGGCGGCTTCGAGCTTGCGGCGGCGCGTCGCCGAAAGGCCCCCGCCGGCGCGATTGATGTGGAACGTGAGCATCGACATGGCGGAGCGGAACGGCTCGCTCTTGCGGCGGCGGCTCTTGTCGGCGGAGCGCTTCAGCGAGCGGGCGATCGCGCGGGGGTCGTCCTTCGTGAACACCCCTTGTTCGAGATCGAGCGCGTTGCTCCCCTCGGTGACGCGCCGCGACCAGCGCTTTTCGCTACCCTTCGATCGCTCACGCGCTTTGGCCACCGGACCGCTCCATTCTCTGTCGCACGACAATTGTTCGCGCGGACAACCGCCGCCGCGCATCGGGAGGCGAGCGGATTCCGCGGTGGGGAAAATCCTTGCGCATCGCACGCGGATTCGCCGGAGATGGCCGGATCGGCTATATGATGGCGGGGCTGTGTTTCGCGAGCCACCGGGGGGGCCGACGCCGCCCCGCTCGCCGGGGGAGATTTCCCGCATGGAAAAGACCGTTCGCTCGATTGCGCTCGTGCGGCATCCGGACGCCGACCCGCCGCGGTGGCTCGTGCGGCGGGACGCGGAGTCCGGCGCGCTCGGGCTGCTCGTCTCCGATCGGCTGGAAGGGGACAGCTACCGCGAGTGCCTCGTCCGCGAGGTGGCGTGGACGCTCGGCCTGGCGCGGGACCGCGACTTCATCGTGTCGAGCGTGCCGCGAGTGCATCTCGAACTCCGCAAAGCCGAACAGCCGGAACTCGAGGAGGATTGGCTGTTCGCCGAGTTCTTCGCGGTCGAGTTGTTCGGCGGTCGAGCGCTGGAGGTGGTCGATGCGGACCCGGCCAACGTCTGGCTCACCGCCGAGGAACTGCGGGCCGGCGAAACCGCATCAGCCCGCCTCAACGACCGCGACCGCCTCCTGCTCGCCCGCGGCGACGTGCTCCCCGCCTGGGAAGCGTGAACCAGGCGAGCGGCCGGCGTCAGCCGGCCGGTGGGCTCCACTCCTCGAGTTCCCGCCGTCTCATTTCCATCCGTGAAATCTGCGAAATCGGTGGATGAATCCTTTCTTCCACTCGCGCAGGCTCCTGCATGGATGACCGCAAGCGCGACGTTCGGCGGTCGTTGACCGCCGGCTGTCTGCGTCACTTCTCGTCGTCGGCGCAGACCCAGCCGGCGAGCGTCGGCTTATAGTCGAGCAGCTCTTCCTGGCGGAAGTAGAGCGCGAGTTCGCGCTGGGCCGCCTCCGGGCCGTCGCTGCCGTGGACGAGATTCATTTGCCGGCTGACGCCGTAATCGCCGCGGATCGTGCCGGGGGCGGCGTCGCGGCCGTTCGTCGATCCCATCATCCCCCGCACGACGGAAATCGCCGACGGCCCCTCGACCGCGAGGGCCACCACCGGCCCACTCGTGATGAACTCCTCGAGCAGCGGGTAGAACGGCTTCTCGACGTGCTCGGCGTAGTGCTCGCGCGACAGCTCCTGCGAGACGCGGAGCATCTTCAGGCCGACGATCTTCAGGCCCCGCTGCTCGAAGCGGGCGATGATCGGACCAACCAGCCGGCGGTTCACGCCGTCCGGCTTGACGAGAATCAGAGTGCGTTCGGTGGGCATGGGGGAGAGTTCAGGAATCAGGATTGTTTAGCCGCGAGCCAACGGCGAGCGCGGGATCGAGTCGATCGAAAAGCATTTCGACGCAAAGCCGCGAAGACGCAAAGCAGCGCAAAGGGATGTCAGGGTGTTTCGTTGCGATGGGAGCCGAACCAGTCGATGAGAAAGAGGATTCCGCCAACGAGCATCAATGGCAAACCGAGAACGCCCGGCGCATCCTGAGCAATCATTCCATCGAATGCCTTGCGAACCTTCGCGTCCTTTGCACTGCAAACGTTTCACTTCTGTTCTTTTTGCGCGAATTTTTCAGGCGGCGATCCCGGATGGTGCGCGCGCCGGTCCCACTTTTCACCCGCGCGCTCAAGAAACTCTGGACCACGGATCTCACGGATGGGCACGGATGACAGCAGAAATCCGTGGTCATCCGTGCCATCCGTGGTGAACTGCCTTTCGGTGTATTCGCCTGGGCCCCAATTCCAGCTTTCTCCGCGTCCTCGGCGCTCTCCGCGGTTCAGAGCTTTCGGCTTCACCGCTCCGAAACGTTCGAAC
>JBBDNU010000080.1:0-29957 GCA_040877365.1 Planctomycetales bacterium | reverse complement strand
GAGAGTTGAGAGTTGAGGGTTGAGGGTTGAGGGTTGAGGGTTGAGGGTTGAGGGTTGAGGGTTGAGGGTTGGCGCCCCTGCCTACTGCCTACTGCCTACTGCCTACTGCTGACCGCTGACCGCTGACCGCTGACCGCTGGCGGCTGACCGCTGACCCCATTCGCCTCGCCGCGCCACTTCATCAGGCCGCGATCGTTGAGCGCCCGCAGGACGAAGTACCAGACCAGGGCGATCAGCCCGCAGGCGACGGCGAGGCCGCCGATCCCGTAACGGATCATCTCCCCCCGCATCTTCTCCACGGGGCGCAGCGCGGAGTCCTTGCGCTCCTGCACCACGGCCATCCAGCCGGTGTCCCCCACCGGGGTGAACGCCGCGAGCCACGCGCCGGCGTACTCCGGCGCGATCCGTCCGACCGGGTCCGCATAGTCGTCGAGCCGGAGCGAGCCGTTCGTCTCGTCCTCCGGGAGCTTCGCCAGCCGGGCGAGAACGTCGTCCGACAGCGTCAGTTTCTCGAAGGTGGCGTCCTCGAGCGGCTTGACGTTCTCGCTGGTCATCCAGGGATGGTCGAGCAGCTTTCCCTCCCGGCGATCGACGAGCGTGATGAACCGCACGTTCCGCCCTTCCTCCTCCGCCGCGATCCGCTGCCCATATTCTTCGAGCAACTGCCCGAGGTGCGTCGTGCGGGCCAGGATCCCGACGAACTCTCCCCGGTTGCCCTCCGCGTCGAGCCGGTGGATCGGCACGCTGAGCGCCACCATGTACCGCAGGGTCGCCCGGCTGCGGAAGGCCGTCGAAATGTGGGGGCCGCTGATCGGCTGCAAGTCCGACGGAAGCTCGTTCCCCGCGAATTCCCGTGCCCGGCCGTGAAAATAGTCCCGGTACTTGAACGGCTTGTTGATTGTGCCTGCATTGAATGGGTCGCGCCAGATCTGCTTCCCCTCCGCGTCGGTCACGAACCAGCTCGTGTCGAGATGGCGGTCGTCGCCCGCATTACCAACGGCCAGTACCGACGCTTTCGAAGCGGCCATCACCCGCTGCAGCAGCTTGCGGTCCTCCCACTTCGTCTTCCCGGCGGCATCGTCGATCGCCTTGACCAGCTCTGGGTCGGCAGCCACCTTCCGCAGCTCCGACAGTCGATTGTCGAGGTCGCGCTTCAGGCTCAGCGACAACAGCCCGCCGAGATACGCATCGTTGTCGAGCGACGTCTCCGCCTGCATCCGTTCCGAACTGGCGACGGCGCTGCGGAGCGCGTCGGCGAAAATCGGCGCCATCGCCGCCAGCAGCAATCCGGGGCCGATGATCCCCAGCGCCATGAGAGGCCGCCGGGACCGCATCCGGTCGCGAAGCTCGAGCTGGTCGAGCATCGCCTGCGCGTTGGGGAACCGCTTGTGCGGATCGACCGCCAGCGCCCGGTCCACGAACTCCGCAAGCTGCCGGTCGACCCCCGGCCGCCCGCGATGTTCGGCCGGCTTCGGGGAGGCGCGGACCATTTCCCGGTAGATCGCCAGTTTTTCCGGCAGCGTCTTCGCCCCCCGCAGCCGCTCCTCGTGCTCGGGCGTCCGAAACGGCGCCTGGCCCGAGAGCATCTGGTAGAGGAGCGCCCCGACGGCGTACACGTCCCACCGCGCATCGGGCACCGCTTTGAGATCCGCTTGCTCGGGGGCCATGTAGAACAGCGTGCCGAGCGCGGGCGTCTGGTCGCCGGAGAGGCGGGACTGGCCGAAGTCCCCCAGTCGGGCCTCGCTGTTCGCGTCGAGCAGCACGTTCGCCGGCTTCAGGTCGCAGTGCAGGATGCCCGCTCCGTGCGCGTGGACGAGCGCGTGCAGCACCGCTTTCACCAGCCGCACCGCCTCGTGGGCCGGGAGCGGCCCTTCCGCCAGCCGCTGCTCCAGCGAGCCGTTCTCGAGGAACTCCATCACGTAGTACGGCGGATCGCTGTCCCAGCCGACTTCCAGCAGCCGCACGATGTTCCGCGACGTGTACAGCACCGCGAGCTTCTCGACCTCGCGGTTCAGCAGCGACCAGTCGAGGCCGCGGCAATGCGTGTAGAACTTGACCGCGACCTGTTTGCCGGTGTTCTCCTCGCGGGCCAGCCAGACCGACCCGTAGGCCCCTTCCCCCAGACAGCGGGAGATGCTGTAGCCCGGCATCCGGCCGGGCGGCTGCTCGCGGCGTCGGCTGAGCTGGGCCGCCTGCCGGATTTCCTCTTCGTCCTGACGCAACGTCTCCGCGCCGTCCGCCAGCGAAGGGTCGAGGATGGGGGGGGACTGGGGATGAATCACGCAGAAGATCCGAGCGGGTTCGGGGACCCGGGGCGTCGGGAGGCCGCCGTTCAATTATTGCGGGTGACCGCGGGAATGGAAGCGACTCGGAATCGTCTTCCGGCGTGCCGGAGGGTGTGCTAAATTCCGTCCCCTTCCGCGGGCCCCCCCGGCATGACGCCAGCTCCTCATCCCACACCGTTGCTCCTCGTCGCGGTCGTGTGCGCCGCCGCGGCCGGATGCGCCTGGCTCGGCGCCGTGACCGGAGACCGCCGCGGCGAAGCGCAGCGGCTCGCCGAAACGGCGCGGCTCGCCGAGATCGAAGGGGACGCAGCGCAGGCGGAATCGCTCCTCGCACAGGCGGCCGGCATCCTGCCGCAGGACGCGGAGCTGCACCGGCACCTCGCGCGGCTCGCCTGGGAGCGCGAGGATTTCGCCGCCGCCGCCGCGAGTTACCGCCGGGTCGCCGCCCTCGCGCCCGACGACGTCGAGGCCTGGCGGCGACTCGGAGCGGCGCACGCGAAGCTGGGCGATTCGGAAGCCGCGCACGAGGCGATCGAGCAGGCATTGCGGCACGACCCGCACGACATCGAGGCGATCCTGCTGCAATCACGGCTGGCGGAACAGCGGGGCGACTCCGCCGAAGCGTCGCAAGCCTGCCACCGCGCGCTCCGCAATGATCCGGAGAACGTCGAGGCCCGGCTGCGGTTGGCCGAGATCCACCTCCGCGAATCAAGGGCGGACCGGGCGGCCCCGCTGCTGCGGGCGATCTGTGACGACGGCGATGCCGAAGCCGAATGCAAAGGCCGCGCCGCCTGGGCGTTGGGAATCGCCTACGGGCGGCAGCACCGCTGGCGGGATGCGGCCGCCGCCCTGCGGCAGTCGCTCGATCACCGGCCCGACGCCTCCGCCGACGACTGGTATCGGCTCGCCCACGCCCACCTGCAGGCGGAACAGATGGAGTTCGCGGACTTCGCCCTCGACCAGGCGATCCGCCGCGATCCTCGCCAACGAGATCCGCGCACGATGTACGCGGCGATCGACGCGGAACACTCCGGCGCGGCCATTCCG
Organism: Planctomycetales bacterium; assembly: GCA_040877365.1. Taxonomy (GTDB): domain Bacteria; phylum Planctomycetota; class Planctomycetia; order Planctomycetales; family Planctomycetaceae; genus JBBDNT01. The sequence goes on along the minus strand of JBBDNU010000080.1, from coordinate 26,625 downwards.
ATCGGCCACACGGTCGGTCCATCGGTGAGCCGCGACCAATCGGTTAGCCGCGACGCGGAGGCTTGGCGCAGCGGAGCGTTCCCTCACTCCGCCTCCACCGGGTTCGCCAGCACCCCCAGCCCCTCGATCTCCACCTCGACCGTGTCCCCCGGCCTCAGATAAACCGGCGGCTTGCGCGCGGTCCCCACGCCGGACGGCGTGCCGGTGAAGAGAATGTCCCCCGGCTCGAGCGTGATCAGTTGCGAGACGTGGGCGATGAGCCGGTCGAGCCGGAAGATGAACTCGCTCGTGTTCGATTCCTGCAGCGTCTCGCCGTTGAGCCGCAGCCGGATGTCGAGCCGGTGCGGATCGCCGACTTCGTCGGCCGTCACCATCCACGGTCCGGTGGGGGCGAAGGTGTCGGGGGTCTTGCCGAGCAGCCATTGTCCGCCGGGGCGTCCCACCTGCCAATCGCGGGCGGAGACGTCGTTGCCGTTCATGTAGCCGGCGATGTAGGCCCGCGCGTCGCGCTCGGGAACGTTCTTTCCCCGCCGGCCGATCACCGCCACCAGCTCGGCCTCGTAATCGACCTTGTGCGCGACCGCGGGGAGCACGATCGGCGCCCGCGGGCCGACGACGGCGCTCGAGAATTTGGCGAAGCAGACCGGCTCGGAAGGAATCGCCGCACCGCTTTCGATCGCGTGGTCGCGGTAGTTCAGGCCGATGCAGATCACCTTTCCAGGGCGGGGGATCGGCGCGATCAGCTCCCCGGCGAGGAAGGCCCCTTTCGCCAACCCCCTCTCGAACGCCGCCGCGGCGCGGCCGAGGCCGTCATCTTCCGCCAACAGCTCGATCAGCGACCGCGGGAGTTCGCCGTCGGCGGCGTTCAGGTCGACGAACTTCGGCTCGTCCGCCGGCCCCGCGACTCCGACGAGGCGGTTGCCGGCGTTCGTTCGGATAGTGGCCAGTCGCATGATGTCGCTTCTCCGGCAGGTCGTTGTTGTTCGGACGGCACGAGACGCACATCGGAATCTCAACAGTTTGCCCGGAATTCACTCCGGCGCGTAGGGGACGCGGGCAAAAAAACCGGACAGGGGCGGGAGCGAGTGGTTGTCGAATTCGTCCGCCGTTCCTCGTCCTTCTCTTTCATGACGCAAAACGGTAGCTTTTCCCGAATCGGCGGGTAGAATGACTCCCAGAACCGCGAACGGCCGTCGCGGCCGCGATCGTCGGATGCGAGTCCCCGTAGCTCAATTGGATAGAGCGTTGGCCTCCGAAGCCAGAGGTTGGAGGTTCGAATCCTCCCGGGGATATTCGTCGTAAGTTCTGCCGAACGCCAGATTTGGCGTACCTGCCGAAGCACCGCGGCTCTTCGCGCTTGCCGCGCGTCTCGAAACGGCGACCCCTCCCGCAGCGGCGCAGCCGGCTCGCCAGGTCGGCGATCACGTGCTGGTCGCCTGTGCCATCGGGCGCGGCTCGCGGGTCTGCACCATCGCCACGGCGAGAAACGCCCATTGATCGAACGAGCGTCAGCACGTGCTCGAAATGGGCCCGCTCGGCGAACGGGGCGCACGACGCACTTTGCGATTTGCGGAGGACCAGTCCCCGCACCAGCTGAGAAGGAGGGAGGGGACTCCGAGGCGCGAATCGGACGCTCCCGCGGATTCGGCTGGCGAATGGTTGTGAACCGCCGTATCTTCGATTCTGCGAAAACATCCGAATTCCTTCCGAACGGCGCGCCCCGGCGGCGGGCGTTCCGCGACTTCAGAGGAGAGCGGCGGCCGATGACCTCCGCGGACGACCGCTCCGGAGACGATTCACTGCGCCGCCTCATCGAGCAGGCCCGGCGGGGGGAGGCGGAGGCGCTCGGCCGGCTGCTCGAACGACATCGCGAGTTCCTCCGCCGGCTCGCCCGGCGGACGGTCGGGGACCGGCTGCGGGTCCGCGTCGGCGATTCCGACCTCGTGCAGCAGACGCTCGCCTCCGCCGTCCGCAACTTCGGCCGGTTCCGAGGGCGCGAGCCCGGGGAGTTCATCGCATGGCTCAAGCAGATCCACGAACGGAACGTGCAGGACGCCATCCGCGATCACGTCGGCGCGGAGAAGCGGGCGCTGGCGAGCGAGGAGCGGCTGGGGGACCGGATGCCGGTATCGTCCCGGCACGCCGATGCCGGGCAGTCCACTCCCAGCGGCCACGTCATCCGCAAGGAGAACCTCGCGGAGCTCGACGAGATGCTCGACCGGCTTCCCGAGGACCAGCGGACCGCCGTCCGGCTGCGGCACCTCGAAGGCTGGGCGCTGCCCCGGATCGCGAAGCACCTGGGCCGCACCGAACTCGCCGTCGCGGGGCTGGTCAAGCGGGGGTTGATGAAGCTCCGCAGCGAGGCGGCACAGCGCGAGCAGCAGTCCGATTGAGCCGATCCCGTTCGACCTCGCAGGGAGCCGAGGGATGATGACCAACCCCGTCACGCCGCCGGAAGACGCGGAGCTCGACCGGCTGATCGCGGAGTGCATGCGCCGGGTCGATCGCGGCGAGACGATCGACGCCGAGCGGCTGATCGCCGAGCACCCGCGGCAGGCGGCGGGGCTCCGCGATTACTTCGCATCGCTGGCGGAGTTCGAACAGCTTGCCGCGACGGTGCACGGCGACTTCGGCGGGAGCGGCGGCGCGGCGCCGGTCGCGGCGGAAGCGGACACGCTCCCATGGTCTTCCTCCGATTCGGCGAAGTCGGGATCGACCGTGCCGGACCCGCCGCTCTCGCGGGTGCAGTCGGGACCGGTCGAGTTCGGGCGGTACCGGCTGCTGGAACTGCTGGGGCAGGGTGCGATGGGCGCGGTGTATCTCGCTCACGACATGCGGCTCGATCGCCGCGTGGCGCTCAAGTTCCCGAAGCTCGAAGGGAGCGACCCGGCGGAGGCGCTGGCCCGTTTCCAGCGCGAGGCCCGCGCCGCCGCGCAGGTCCAGCACCCGCACATCTGCCCGATTTTCGACGTGGGCGAGATCGACGGGGTGAGCTACATCTCGATGGCGTTCGTGGAAGGGCGGACGCTCGCCGCGTGGATCCGCTCGCCGGGGCCGCCGTCGCAGCGCGACGCCGCCCGGCTCGCGCGGAAACTGGCGCTGGCGCTCGCCGAAGCGCACGAGCGGGGCGTGGTCCACCGGGACCTCAAGCCCTCGAACGTGCTGATCGACCCGCGGGGGGAGCCGGTCGTCACCGATTTCGGTTTGGCGCGCACGCTGCACGGCGAGTCCGGCGCGCAGCTCACGCAGGCGGGGGCGATGCTCGGCACGCCGTCGTACATGGCCCCGGAGCAGGTCGATCCCGCGTGGGGGGAGGTCGGCCCGGCGACCGACGTGTACGCGCTGGGGGCGGTGCTCTACGAGATGCTCGCCGGCCGGCCGCCGTTCCAAGGCTCGGCCGCGTCGGTGATCGGGCAGATCGTCAGCCGCGACCCCGCGCGGCCCTCGACGGTCGCGGCGCGCGTCGATCCGCGGCTCGAGGCGTATTGCCTGGCGATGATGGCGAAGCGGCCCATGTCGCGGCCGGCGTCGATGCGGGAGGCCGCCGCGGCGCTCGACGCGATCGCCGCGCGGCTCGATGATGGCTCCGCCGGGTCCGCTGCGACGAGCGGTGCAGACGCGGACGGGCGCGGCGAGGCGATGTCATCCGGTTCGCGCCGCGCGTCGCGCGTGCTGCTGCTGGCGGGCGTGCTTGTTTTCGTCGCCGCGGTCGCGGTCGCCGTCCCGCTGCTGCTTCCTTCGGGTGAGACGCCTCGCTCAGCTTCGCCGAACGAGCCCGGGACGCCGGGCGGCGTCGCACCGGTCGGCGACGCGAACGGCGACCGCGGCGCTGTCCCCGACGAGAACCCGCACGCGGCGCGGAGGGGACGACTGCCGGAAGGGACGTTGCTGCGGGAACCGTTCGAGGACGACTCCTTGGAGCAACGATTCGATCTTTCGTTCGACGTCAACTTTCATCGCTGGGCGGTGGAGGGGGGAGCGTTGCGGGGAGAGACGCTGCTGCCGGACGGGCCGCGCTCGTTCGCGGTCCGCTCGAAACAGTCGTTCGAATTGGACGAGCAGGGGTTGAAGTACTCGGCCCGCATGGGGCGGCCCGAGGGGGCGGTCCCCGGCGGGTCGAGCATCGGGCTGCTGTTCGGCAATTACTGCCTGGACTTCCATCCGGGACACCCCGCGCCAGGCGGCTCGGGCGACTTCGGGGCGGTGACGCTCCGCAAGGAAGTGGACGGCAAGCAGCAACCGCTATTCCAAGGGGTCGGGATGCCCTTCATCCCGGCGCTCGAAGCGGAGCACACGGTCACGGTGCGGGTGACGCCGGTGGAGAAGAAGCTGTTGGTCCGCATCCGTATCGAGGGGCCGGACCGCGACGGGAACCCCGGCGTGTTCGAGAGACGCTATCTCGACGACGAGCCGGACCTCGGCGACGGCAAGATCGGCGTGATCATCCAGGGCCGCAATCCGCCGGGAACGAACGCGGCGTTCTTCGACGACCTGGAAGTGGCCCGCCCGGCGAATTAGCAGGTGCTTTACTTCGTCGCTTCGCATCCACGTTCGGGAGCCGGAACATGGCGCTGACCGTCGTCTGCGGGAACGGGCATCGAGGCCGCGTGCGGGATGAAATGGCGGGGAAGCGGATCAAGTGTCCGCGGTGCGGCGACGTGTTCGCCGTGCCGGCGTCCGATCCGGAGGAGATCGCCGCGCCGCCGGGGCGGAACGCGCCGGACGGGCCGGCGCGGAAGCGGATGTCGCTGGGATACTGGATCGCGGTGGGAGGCCTGGCCGCGTTCCTGGCGCTGATCGGATTGGGGGCGTTGTTGCAGCCGAGCGGCGCCGCGGAAGTGCTGCTGGTCTACGTGGCGTTTCTGGCATTGGCCGCCGGCCTCTGGGTCGGGACGGCGTTCGTGGCGGTCGAGAAAGGGCATCACGTCGCGCTCGGCGTCGCGCTGGGTGTGATCGGGCCGCTGGGCCTGCTCATCGTCACCGTCCTGCCGGACCGCGCGGCGACTTCGGCATGACAGGCTCAAGTCGGTAGGCCGAACGTCTTCTCCACCTTCGCGAGGAGTGCGGGATCGGAAGGGTGCCCGCAGTCGCAAGGCTCGACGTCGAAGACGCGCAACAGGCCACAGGCGTGGCAACGCCCGCAGCCGGGGCAGTATGGAACGCAGCATCGGGGACACGACGACCGCTCCTTCAACAATCTCCGCTGGGCGCGATTCCTTCCGCAGCCGGGACAACGGCCGCACCCCGGACACGCGGCGAGCGTGGATTCGAGGACCGCGCCGCATCCTTCGCATCGGATCAGTGCCATGCTTTTATGCCATCGGTCTCGGAGGTCCGGCCGCCGACTGTTCTCAGACTCGATTCAAATGCTCTTCAAATGGGCGCCGTGCCGCTCAAGAACTCGATGAACCGCCGCGTGAAGGCGCATGTCCCACGGCCAAAACAGGGGCTTGCTGCCGCAGACAAGGTAGAATTCGCAACTGTCGCCGTCCGTGCGATGAATCACGATGACTTCGACGGTTCCCCAGCCCCGAGTGAGTCGGTAGCGGGATTCGCTTTCCATCTTGACACATGCGATCCCTGTTCCGGAGAACAAATCCGCGATTCGATCGGCCAGTCGATCAGGGCAGGAATACCTTGGCAGGCCCATTTTCGCTTCATTCCAGGCTTGGCTTGTAGTCGACCGGATGGTACGCGGCGAAATGCGCGGTCGTGCGAACTGAAGTTCGCACTACGAGCGGCTGGTTGCAGTCCGTCACGCGCCGAACTTCTCCAGTCTGCCGGCGTGGGCCAGCGCGTGGAGCATCAGGTACTTCGCCTCGAACTGCCCCAGGCCGCCGCGGAGGCAGGTCGATTCGCCGAACGTCTCGCTGCCGTCGAAGCGGCAGGTGTCGGCCGCGAGCAGCACCGGGACGGGGTGCCAACTGTGCGCGCGGAGCTTCGACGGCGTGCTGTGGTCGCCGGTGACGATCAGCACGTCGGGACCGAGCGCGGTGATCCGCGGCATGGCGGCATCCACCGCTTCGGTCTGCTTCACCTTGGCGTCGAAGTCGCCGTCCTCGCCGGTCGAGTCGGTGTACTTGTAATGGACGAAGAAGAAGTCGTAGTCGCTCCAGGCCGCTTCAAGTCGGGAAAGCTGGTCGTCGATGGTCGCACCGGCGTCGAGCACGTCCATCCCGACGAGCCGGGCGAGGCCGCGGTACATGGGATAGACCGCGATCGCGGCGGCCCGCGTGCCGTAGACTTCCTGGAACGGCGGGATGTCCGGCTTCTTGTCGATGCCGCGGAGCGTGAGGAAGTTCGCCGGCGCGTCGTCCTCGAGGACCTCCCGCGCCTGGCGGAGGAACTCGCGGGCGATGTCGGCGGTGCGGAGCGAGGGAGCATCGTGGCCGACCGGTTCGAGCGGCGGGACGCCGGTCCGCTGCGGGTCGGTGTCGTCCACGTGGCCGCCGAGTCCCTCGCCGCGGAACACGATCACGAGGCGGTACTCTTTCACCGGGCGGACGAAGACTTCGACGCCCTCGATCTCGATCCGGTCGAGCTTCGCGCACAGCCGCCGGCCGACGTCGCTGGCGACGCGGCCGGCCCGGCGGTCGGTGAGGTTCCCGCTCTCGTCGATGGTGCAGAAGTTGCCGCGGACCGCCACGTCGTCGGGGCCGAGCTCGAAGTCGATGCCGAGCGCCTCGAGGACGCCGCGGCCGATCTGATATTGGAGCGGGTCGTAGCCGAACAGCCCGAGGTGGCCGGGACCGCTGCCGGGGGCGATGCCGGGGAGGACGGGAACGCTCAGCCCGAGAACGCCGCGGCGGGCGAGGGCGTCGAGGTTCGGGGTGCTCGCGGCCTCGAGCTCGGTCTTGCCGCCCGGTTCGAGGGGCAGCCCGCCGAGGCCGTCGGCGACGATCAGGACGATCTTCGAGTCGCCGGGGCGTTGCAGGCGGCGGGTGAGGTCGTGGAGGTCGGTCATCGGCGGGGCTTCAGGAAACGGTGGATGGAAGTGATGAATTGCATTGTCCATTTCGGCCGGCGAGGATCAAGGGACTGCGAATCGCAACCAGCGGTTTCGCGACCACCGAGGTTCCCGTCCGTCGAACGTTTCACGTGAAACGTCGGCGGGCGGGTGTAGAATGGGAGTCGGACAGCACGTCATCATTCCGACCGCACCCTCGCCGGTCTCGACCGGCGCCCGTTCGATCGCCATGCACCGCGCCCGGAAATCCGAGTCTCTCCCCGTCGCCGATCTCGAGCTCAACAGCCAGAGCCTCGAGTTCGTCGAGCGGCTGTACGCGGAGTTCGTCAACGATCCCGCATCGGTCCCGGCCGACTGGCGGCAATATTTCCAGAAGCTGCCCCGTGGGAACGGCCGCGGGCCGGTGAAGCTGGGGCCGTCGTTTCCCCGCCGCAGCCTGTTCGCGCCGCCGGCGGCGGACGGCCGCAAGCCCGCCCCCGCCGTGGCCCGCGACACGGCGGCGTTCCAGGAGCGGGTCGACCAGCTCATCCGCAATTATCGGGTGCGGGGGCACATCGTCGCCCGCGTCGATCCGCTGAATCAACCGACCGCCGAGCCGCCGGAATTGGACCCCGCCTTCTACGGCTTCACCGAGGAGGACTTCGACCGCCCCATCTCGACCGTCACCGACCGCGGGCCCGACGTCCGCACGCTGCGGACGATCCTCCAGCGGCTCAAGAACACGTACTGCTGGCACATCGGCGTGCAGTTCATGCACATCGACTCGCTGACGGTCCGCTTGTGGCTTCAGGACCGGATGGAGAGCGCGCAGAACCGCCTCCGTCTCGAGCGGGCGGAGCAGTTCCGCATCCTCCGCAAGCTCTCCGACGCCGTCGTGTTCGAGGAGTTCCTGCAGAAGAAGTTCACCGGCGCCAAGAGCTTTTCGCTGGAAGGGGCCGAGAGCCTGATCCCGCTGCTCGATCTCGCCATCGAGAAGGCGGGGGAAGACGGCGTCGAGGAAATCGTGCTCGGCATGGCGCACCGCGGCCGGCTCAACGTGCTCGCCAACGTGATGGGCAAAAGCCCCGCCGCCATCTTCCGCGAGTTCGAGGACCTCGACCACGCGCTGCACACCGGCCGCGGCGACGTGAAGTATCACCTCGGCCACAGCAGCGACTGGGAGACCGCCTCCGGCCGCATCATCCACCTCTCGCTGTGCTTCAACCCGAGCCACCTCGAATACGTCAACCCGGTGGCGCTCGGGCGCACGCGGGCCAAGCAGGACCGCTTCGGCGATCTCGAGCGGGAACGGAGCATGACGCTCCTGATCCACGGCGACGCCGCCTTCGCCGGCGAGGGGATCGTCCAGGAGACGCTCAACCTCAGCGAGCTGCCCGGCTACCGCACCGGCGGGACGATCCACGTGATCGTGAACAACCAGCTCGGCTTCACCACGTCGCCGGGGGAAGGCCGCTCGAGCGTGTACGCGACCGACGTGGCGAAGATGCTCCAGATTCCGATCTTCCACGTGAACGGCGAGCATCCCGAGGCGGTCGCGCAGGTCGTCCGGCTGGCGATGGACTTCCGCAGGAAGTTCCAGCGCGACGTGGTGATCGACATGTACTGCTTCCGCCTCCGCGGGCACAACGAAGGGGACGAGCCCGCCTTCACCCAGCCCGTGATGTACCAGGCGATCCGCGAGCGCGAGTCGGTCCGGCACAACTATCTCGAACACCTGATCATGCTGGGGGAAGTCACCACCGACGAGGCCGAGCGGATCGTCGATGAGCGTCGCGAGCTGCTCGAGCGGGAGCTCGCGACCGCCCGCAGCGAGGAATACGTGTACCGCCCGGATCTGCTCGGCGGCTTCTGGGAGGGATTTCTCGGCGGTCACGAGGCGGACGTGCCCGAGGTCGAAACCGGCGTCGCTGCGGACCGGCTTGCCGATCTGCTGCTCAAGCAGACGGTCGTTCCGGAAAACTTCACTCCGCACCGCAAGATCGAGCGCGGGATGGAAACCCGCCGCGCGATGGCCCGCGGCGAGCGCCCGCTCGACTGGTCCGCCGCCGAAAGCCTCGCCTTCGCTTCGCTCGTCACCGAAGGGATCCGCGTGCGGATGAGCGGGCAGGACTCGGCCCGCGGCACGTTCAGCCAGCGGCACGCCGTCCTCCACGACGCCGAGACCGGCGAGGCGTACATGCCGCTCGCGCATCTCGCGGAGGACCAAGGCCCGATCGAAATCATCAACAGCCCGCTCTCCGAGGCGGGGGTGATGGGGTTCGAGTACGGCTACAGCCTCGACTGTCCCGAGGGGCTGGTGCTGTGGGAAGCCCAGTTCGGCGACTTCGTCAACGCGGCGCAGGTCATCATCGACCAATACCTCGCGGCGGCCGAGGACAAGTGGCGGCGATTGAGCGGGCTCGTGCTGTTGTTGCCGCACGGCTTCGAGGGACAGGGACCGGAGCATTCGAGCGCCCGGCTGGAGCGGTTCCTCACGCTCGCCGCCGAAGACAACATGCAGATCGCGTATCCCACGACGCCGGCGCAATACTTCCACCTGCTCCGCCGGCAGGTGCTCCGCCCGTGGCGGAAGCCGCTCGTGGTGATGACCCCCAAGAGCCTGTTGCGGCACCGCGAGGCGGCCTCATCTGTGGAAGACTGCGCAACGGGGACGTTCCGGCGGGTGGTCCCCGACGATTCGCAGATCCCGGCGGAAACGGTCAACCGCATCCTGCTCTGCACGGGAAAGGTGTATTACGATCTGCGGGCGAAGCGCGAAGAACTCGGGCGGAGCGACGTGGCGATCGTCCGCGTCGAGCAGTTGTATCCGTTCCCCGACGAGCCGTTGCGGAAGGCGCTCGCGGCTTACCGCGACGGGGCCCCCGCCTGGTGGGTGCAGGAGGAGCCGGAGAACATGGGGGCCTGGCGGTTCCTGCGGGTGCGGTTCGGGAACTCGCTGTTCGAGCGGCTGCCGTTGGCCGGAGTCTCCCGCCGCGCCTCGGCCAGCCCCGCCACCGGCTCCGCCGCGAGCCATAGGCTCGAACAGGAAGAACTCGTCGCGCACGCGTTCGGCGGGAGTTGAGAGGCGGCGCGACTTCGGCGATCAGTTTTCGACGCAAAGCCGCCAAGACGCAAAGGAACGCAAAGTAGACCGCATCGGCACAGCCGCTTCCAACCACAGAGCCGATCATCCACCACGGATGGGACGGATGAGCACGGATATTGATTCATCATCCGGGTCTATCAGTGAAATCCGTGGTAACAATGCGATTGCCGTTTTCGCTGGCTTTCAGTCGTGTTTGCCAGTCATTCCCTTTGCGATTCTTTGCGTCTTCGCGCCTTTGCGTCGAATTCTATCGCTTTTCCTTCACTACGTCGCGGACATCGAACGGAAGGAACGCAGCCATGCCGGTCGAGTTGAAAGTCCCCGAGGTCGGCGAGTCGATCACCGAGGTCTACATCGGCGAGTGGCACAAGTCGGTGGGCGACCGGGTCGAACGAGATGAGGACGTCGTCGAGCTGGAATCGGAAAAGGCCACCTTCGACGCCCCCGCCCCCGCCGCCGGCAAGCTGTCGAAGATCCTCAAGCAGAGCGGCGAGTCGGCCGAGGTCGGCGAAGTCATCGCCTACATCGACGAGGACGGCGCCGAAGCCGCCGGCGAAGAAGAGCGGGAACCCGCCCACACGGAGCGCAAGAAGCCGGAGAAGGCCGAGAAAAAGGAAGGGGACGGCAAGACGAAAGAGGCCGCGAAACCCAAGCGCCGCGAGGCGCCCGAAGCCGAAGAACAAGGGGATCGCGCCGAGCCGGAGAAACAGAGACCGAAAGGCGAAGCCGCCGAGCGCGTCCCCGAGATCGAGACCGAGCCGCGGATCATGCCCGCCGCCCGCCGCGCCCTCGAACAGCACGGCCTGCGCGCCGACGAAGTGGACGCGACCGGTCCCGGCGGCCGGCTGCTCAAGGAAGACGTGATCCGCCACGTCGAGCATCAGGAGGAGCGGATGAAGGGGAAAGAGCGGACCGCTCCCGCCGAGCCCGCCGAAGGCCGCGAAGAGGAAGTCGTCCCGCTGAGCCCGCTCCGCCGCCGCATCGCCGAGCGGCTCGTCGCCGCCCAGCGGAATGCGGCGCTGCTCACCACGTTCAACGAGATCGACATGTCGGCCGTCAAGCGGCTGCGGACCGAGCAGGGGGAAGCCTTCAAGGAGAAGTACGGGGTGAAGTTGGGCTTCATGTCGTTCTTCGTGAAGGCGGTCGTCGACGCGCTCCAGCAGTTCCCGCAGCTCAACGCCGAGCTCCGCGAGGAAGGGGTCGCATACCGCAACTACCAGGACATCGGGATCGCGATCGGTGGGGGGAAGGGGCTGGTGGTCCCGGTGCTCCGTGACGCGGCCCGGCTGAGCTTCGCCGAGATCGAGCAGAAGATCGCCGACTTCGGCGAGCGCGCCCGGCGGAACGCCCTCGAGGTCGAGGAACTCCGCGGCGGGACGTTCACGATCTCGAACGGCGGGATCTACGGCTCGCTCCTCTCGACGCCGATCGTCAACCCGCCGCAAAGCGGCGTGCTCGGGATGCACGTCGTCCAGGACCGCCCGGTCGCGGTGAACGGCGAGGTCGCGATCCGCCCGATGATGTACGTCGCCCTGACCTACGACCACCGCCTCGTCGACGGCCGCGAGGCGGTCACGTTCCTGAAACGCATCAAGGAAGCGGTGGAAGAGCCGGCCCGGATGCTGGTCGAAGTATGAGGGTTTGGTTGATCGTAGGAGACGAGATCGGATGTCGAGAGCGACATATCGAACGTCGATGAACTCGGCGTTGGCGCGCGCCGCTGCGCTCAACCGGCGCGAATTCCTCGCGACCAGCGCCGCCGGCGCGCTGATCCTGCCGAACGCTTGCGGTTTCGCGGCCGACGCGGAAGCCTCCGACGGCGCCGCGGTCGATCCCGTCTCCCAGTTGGTCCGCTGGGAAGTCCGGCTGGCCGAGTGGATCCGCGCGCACCGCGATCCGATCCTCCAGGCGCCTCCGGGCGGAAACGGCCCGGCGATCCCCTGGGCGGACTACGGCTTCAAATGGCCCGCCTACACCCTGATGCACCTCTGGTCCACCCGGCACGCGGACAACCCGCTGTTCCAGGCCGAGTGGTGCCCGGAACTCGCCATGCGGCTGTACGACCAGGAGGTCGACGGCCGGCTCGCGCGCCGCGGCCGCGGCATCAACACCTGGGAGACCCCGCACTACGTCGCTGCGTATCTATTCGAGACGCTGGGTGACAAGCTCGCCGGCCAGCGCCGCCGGAACTGGATCGACCACGAGGAAGCCTGGGCCGCGCAGGCGATGACGCGGCCCCTGTTCCGCACCGGCAACTACCACGACTCGTGGCGGTTCACCGGCCTGTACCGGCTCGGCGAGGCGTTCGACCGGCCGGAATGGCGGGAGCGGGGAATCGAGTTGTTCAACCAAATGTTGAAAGCCCAAGCCCCCGAGGGGTTCTGGGTCGAGCAGCGCGGGCCGTCGTTCCGCTATCACGGGCTGATGCTCCCCTCGCTCGCCTGGATGTACCGCTGGACCGGCGACGCCGCGTTTCGCACGGCGGCCGAGCGGCTCGCCGACTTCGCAACCAGGTACGTCCACCCCGACGGGACCAGCGTCGGCCCGTTCGACTGCCGGAACTGCAACGTGCTGGCGTACTTTCCGACCTGCGCCGGTCTGGAGTTGACCCCGTCGGGCCGCGCCTTCGCCGCCCGGGCGTTCAAGCTGTGGCGGGAGGTGGGCGCTGCGGAGGATATCACGCGGGTCGTGATCTCGACCCGCGATCTGCCGCGGTTCGCGTTCTACGTCGCGGACACCGCGCGGTATCTCGGCCGCTACGGCGCAGGCAGCTACCCGGACGCTCCGAGCGTCCGGGTCGCTTCACGCGGCGAACTGCCGGTCGATCGCGACGGCGTCATCGAGAACCATTCGCCGCGGTTCGACGGCGTCCTCGTCCGCCGCGGCGCGTGGTCGATCGCGATCTCGGGACAGGACCCGAACTACTCCCGCGAGGCGGCCAGTCCGTTCCATCTCGAAGGGCAGTCCCGCCTCGAGCTGTGGCATGAAAAGGCCCGGCTGACGATCGGCGGCGGGCACAGCCACCGCGACTGGCCGATCCCCATCGCCAACGCGTTCCTCGTCACCGACCAGTCGGGCGACGGCGACTTCGGCGTCCCCGATCCGAAACTGCTCCGGCCGCAGCGGATCGACTCCTACATGCCGCGCGCCGTCGCAGCCCGCGTCCGCGACGGCGTTCCCGAGCTGACGTTGACGTTTCCGCAGGGGACGGTCCGCTATCGGATCCACGTGCGGAGCGATGCGCAGGTCGATCTCGTCGCGGACTGGCAGGAACTCGACAACGTCCAGGCGCTCTGTCTGCAAGTGCCGCTGGTCGTCCCGCACCGCGGCGAACTGCTGCCGGACGCCCGTGCCGAAGCCCGCCGCGATGGCGGTCGTGAGGTCCGCAGCGAAGTGCTGGTCCGCGGCGGCCCATTCGATGCCCGGTTTCGCCTCGAAGTTCCGCGGGGGCTGCTCTGCCGGGTGCACGGTCCGATCAAGACCGGCGTCGGCCACGCCAACCTCCAGGAGGACGACCCGATCGAGAACTGGTTCTCGATCGCCCTCGTCAGCAGCCGGCTGGCCGATCCGCCCCGATCCGGCCAGGCGACATTCCGGCTGAGCGTGGAAACGTAGTCGCGTTCGAGCAACCGACTCTTGCGCGGACCATGACAAGTCGCGGAGACCCTCCCGGAAAAACTTTTTCATTCCGGGAACAAACGCGGCGCGGGGCGCGTCCTGTAGGTGGAGTTCGCGACCGTGCGTCGGGATCGAGCGATTCCGATTCCCGTTTCGACCATTGCGCTTGGAGTGCGCGCCCTTTCCCGGAGGAGCCAGTCATGCGGCGTTCCCATCGGCTTGCGACGATCCTGTGCGGCCTCGCCTGCGGCGCCGCGTTTCTGGCCGGTTGCGGCCGCGGCGCGGGGGACGCGGAGGGCCGCGTCGCCACGCGCGAAGAGCCGTCGGGCGCGACGCACGCCGCCCCCGGCGCGCCGGCGGACGAGGTCGCCGCGAGGGGACCGGAATCGCTCGCGCGGGGGCGGTCTTTCGACGGCGTCGATGAAGCGATCCTCGACAGCGTCGCACCGGGCGCCGCACGGGAGGTTTCGAACGAGAACGACGTGGCGCGCCGGGGCGATGGGCGCCGGGACGATGGTTTGTCCGGCTCGAAGTCGGGAGACTCGAAATCGGGGGAATTGGAGTCGGGTGACTCGGAGTCGTCCGCTGCGCGACCGGCCGGTCGCGCGAGCGGCCCCGCGGCGCAGTCCGCAGTGGGCGGAGAGCAATCGCTCCCACGATCGTCGGACGCGCAGAAGAATCGTGTGGAGCGTCTTCAAGAATACCGCGGCGAGGTTCTGCGACTCGAGTCGGCGGAGAAGGACAACCGCGCCGCGCCGACCGCGGCGCGTCCCGCCCCCGTGCGCGGCGTCGCGGTCCCCGCGGACCGGGCGAACGGCGCCGTTCCCGCTCCGCTCGTGCTCGGTGATCCCTTCCGTGTCGATCCCGGCCACAACACCGAGGCCTACGACTCGATCACCGAGAACGCGTTCCGCGTCGCGAAGCAGGAGCCGCTCTCGACCTTCTCGATCGACGTGGACACCGCCTCGTACTCGAACGTGCGGCGGTTCCTCACGCAGAACATGCTGCCTCCCGCCGGCTCGGTCCGCATCGAGGAGATGGTCAACTACTTCGCCTACGAGTATCCGCAGCCGGAAGGGGACGTGCCCTTCAGCGTGAACGTGGAGGTCGCCGGCTGCCCGTGGACGCGGAGCCATCTGCTGGCCCGCATCGCGCTCCAGGGCCGCACGATCGAGACCGACAAGCGCCCGGCGAGCAACCTCGTGTTCCTGATCGACGTCTCCGGCTCGATGTCCCCCCCCAACAAGCTCCCGCTGGTGAAGGAAGGGCTGCGGCTGCTCGTCGAACAGCTCGGCGAGAACGACCGGGTGGCGATCGTGGTCTATGCGTCGGCCTCGGGGCTGGTGCTCGACTCGACCACCGCCGACAACAAGGAGAGCATCCTTGCGGCGCTCGACAATCTTTCGGCGGGAGGCTCGACCAACGGCGGGCAGGGGATCCAGCTCGCCTATCAGACCGCCGTCGAGCACTTCATCGAGGGGGGCGTGAACCGCGTGGTCCTCTGCACCGACGGCGACTTCAACGTCGGCGTCACCAACCAGAGCGAGCTGGTGTCGCTCATCGAAGACAAGGCCAAGAGCGGGGTGTTCCTCAGCGTGCTCGGCTTCGGCATGGGGAACTACAAGGACTCCAACATGGAGAAGCTCGCCGACAAGGGGAACGGCAACTACGCCTACGTCGACACCCGCAACGAGGCCAAGAAGGTGCTCGTCGACCAGATGACCGGCACCCTGATCACCATCGCCAAGGACGTGAAGATCCAAGTCGACTTCAACCCGGCGAAGGTCAAGGCGTACCGGCTCGTGGGCTACGAGAACCGGATGCTCAAGAACGAGGACTTCCGCGACGACGCCAAGGACGCGGGAGAAATCGGCGCCGGGCACCGCGTGACGGCGCTGTACGAGATCGTCCCGGTCGGCGTCGAATCGGCCGCGAAGATCCCGGACGTCGAGCCGTCGAAGTACCAGGCGCCGAAGGAGCCGACCCCCGCCGCCGACACGAACGAATTGCTCACCGTCCGCCTGCGGCACAAGCGGCCGGACGGCGACACGAGCACCGAGATCCGCGCGGCGGTCACGGTCGAGAAGCCGGCCCGGTTCGACGAGGCGAGCGACGACTACCAGTTCGCGGCGAGCGTCGCCGAGTTCGGGATGCTGCTCCGCGGCTCCGAGCACAAGGGGGAGGCGAACTTCGACCACGTGGTCGAGGTCTCGCAGGCGACCGTCGGCCCCGACCCGTTCGGCTACCGCGCCGAGTTCGTCGAGCTGGTGAAGAAGGCCCGCGCGCTGGCGCAGCAGGGCGGGCGGTGATCCGCCGCACACGCCAAGTAGTGACCCGGACGCTTTAAGCGTCCGGGTCACTGAGGAGCATTGTGACCCGTAGCTGAATTCGCAGGGATTCAGCCCGAACCGTCTGAATTCTTGCGAGTTCAGCTACCCGACTTCGGCAGCAGCGGCGCGATCACGCCGTTCACGAACGGCGGGTGGAACAGCAGCGGCAGCGGGAGGGCGAGCCAGGCGAGCGTCCACAGGCGGCCCAGCCACGGGCGGCGGGCGAAGGCGCGCACGAAGAAACGCGCTTCGAGTCGCATCGCCAGGGCGTGGAGCGCGAAGTAGAGGAGCGGCAGGCCGAACCCCGCCCGCACCGGGAGGCTGATCGCCGTTTCGTGGAGCAGTCCCGAGAACAGGAACGCCGTCGTCGCCGCCATTCTCTCGCCGAGCACCGATCTCAGCGGGCGGAACACCGCGAGGGCGGTCATCTCCGAAAAGGCGACGTTCCAGCGGCCCCCCCAGAACTCCTTGAGGCTCGTCGAGCGGAGGGGGGCGCGGAACAGCGACCGGCAATCCGCCCCCAGCGAACGCCAGAGTCCCGCCTGCAAGTCGCACACGCCGAAATGCACGACGAGGCTGAACGCGAGCATCATCGACGCGATGCCGGCGAGTCGTGGCGCTGCCGCGCCGGCCGAATCGCCGTACGTAATCCACGCGCGGACCGCCAGCGCGAGCGACGCGCCGAGCGCGACGAATGCAGTCCCTTTCCGAAGATGGGCGACGGCGCCGGGCCGCGCCGGCCCGGGGACCGCGGCGAACAGCGCGGGCCGCATCCCGAACCAACCCAGCGCGAATGCCCACCACGCGAAGGGACCGAGCGGCGGCCGCCCCGCGAGCCGCGACTCGACGCTCACCACCCCCTTCAGCGCCAGCAGCGGCGCGGCGATCAGCGCGAGCATGCGGAACCCCGCCGGTTCCGCGAGCGTCAGCCGGTCCGCCAGGATCACGCCCGCGAACACGGCGATCCAGGCGGGCAGCCGGTTCCACGGTCGCGCGGGCAGTCGCGACAGCAGGAACGCCGTTCCCACGAGCGCCGCCAGCAGCAGCGCGACGCGCGCGACGGTCGTCGAATCGCGTGGCAGGAATGCGTCCATCTCGACCTCGCCCGGCGCGTTACGCCGCGAACGCCGCCGCTGCGTACGTCACGGCGAGGAACAGGAACAGCCCGGTCAGCGCGGCCTCCGCGATGCGGAACCATCCTCCTGGCGGAGCGGCCTTGTGGAACAGGGCGAACTGCACGGCGAGCCGCGCGCCCCAGTACAGGGCGATGAACCCGCACACACTGCGGGCGAGCGGCGAGCCGTCCGTCAGAGTGGCGGGCAGCAGCACCGAGACGATCCCGAACGCGGTGTTCGTCCCGAGAATGTACGCCGCGTAGACCCAGAACAGCCGCCGCAGCAGCGGGTCGAGCGACGACAGCTTCCCTCGCCAGCCGAGGACGCGGGGGATGGCGACGCTCCCCGCGGCGAGCAGCAATTGCCCCACGCCGGCGGCGAACACGAGCGATGCGAGCGGGTCAGGCGAAGCGGTCATGGCGGCGGTCCTCTCTCGGATAGGAACCGCGGCGGGGCTCGGTCATTAACCAGCCGGGACCATGCGGGTGAAGCCTCGACACGCCCAGCGCGGCGAAGCCGCAACCGAAATTCGATTTTCGACGCGAAGCCGCAAAGATCGCAAAGGCGCGCAAAGAGAAAATCAGCGAGCCTCCCGCGTGAGCGGGGGGAGGAGACGCCACCCGCGCGGTTCGTCGCGCACGGAATTCATGACCAAAGGTCTCAGGCGAAGGCGCCCAGGCGAGCGGCTGGCCAAACGGAACGACAGGTTCATGCGTCGAATTTTCTCCGCGCCCTCCGCGTCCTCGGCGGTTGAACCTTCGGCCGTTCGAACCGTGGAATATCGGAATATCGAACCGCAGAGAACGCCGAGGGCGCGGAGAGGAAGTCGACTGGGGGGACGCGGAACCGATCGAAATCTTTCCGCCACGGATGGCACGGATCGACACTGATTTTCATTCTTCATCAGTGCCCATCAGTGAAATCCGTGGTCAAGAAATTTGCGCAAACGGCGCCAGCACCCAGATTTCGCCGCCGTCCACCGGTTGCTCGGCGCGGAAGGCGTGATGCCGCAGCAATTCCAGCACGGCGAGGAAGATCGCGACGATCCGGCTGCGGCGGTTGGTCCCCTCGAAGAACGCGCTGAACGGGACGCGCCCCTCCGCGCGGACCCGCGCGCCGATCCGCTCGACGTACACGCCGATCGGGACTTCATCGTAGCGGATGCTCCCTTCGCGCTCGATCGTCTTCGTCCGCAGCACGCGCGACAGGGCGCTCACCAGATCCCACAGCTCGACCTCCTTGATGCGGTCGGTCGCGGGGTCTTTCCCCTGCCGCGGGCGCTCGTCGGTGAGGCGCGGGAAGCGGTCCTGCCAGGCGGCCGCGCGCTCGGCGAGGGCGAGGGCCGCTTCCTTGAACTTCTTGTATTCGAGGAGTTGCCGGATCAAGTCCCCCCGCGGCCCCTCGTCGAGTTCCGGCTCCGGCTCCTCTTCCGCCTGAGGGAGCACGAGGCGGCTCTTGATTTCGAGCAGCGTCCCGGCCGTCACGAGGAATTCCCCGACCAGGTCCAGATCGAGGAACTCGAGCACCTCGAGGAACTCGATGAACCGGGCGGTGATCCGCGCGATCGCCAGCTCCCGCACGTCCACCTCGTTGCGGCGGACGAGATACAACAGCAGGTCCAGCGGGCCGCTGTAGAGATCGAGGTGGACGCGGTAGTCGGACATCGGAACGGGATCATACCGAGGGGGGGAGATCGCCCCAAGATGAGTTCGCGTCCGGCACCGTCACTCAGTACTTCCAATTTCGCGACGGCGCGTCATGCCCGCGAAGGCGGGCATCCAGCGGCGGCGCGGACGGGCTGGATTCCTGCCCGCGCGGGAATGACGGGAGTCGCGTTCTTGGAACCACCATCCCTGCATTTCCCGTCCGTTCGAATCGACTCCGGCCCCCTCCGTTGCTATGCTGTCGCTCCCGAAATCCCGTTTGCCGTGTCCTGCCCGCAGTTCCCTCCACGCTGTTTTCCGCCTGCCATGCCGACCTTCGATTCCCGCCAGGTCCAGACGATCGCCGAGCGCGTGCTGATTGCCGCCGGGGTGGCCCCCGCCGACGCGCGGGTCGTCGCCGCCGAGCTCCGCGACGCAAACCTCGTCGGCCACGACAGCCACGGCATCATGCGGCTGGTGCAGTACGTCGATCAGATGGAGAAAGGGTTCATCAAGCCGGACGGCGAGTTCCGGGTGCTGCGGGACGAGCCGTCGCTGGCGGCGGTGGACGGCGGGTTTCACTTCGGGCAGGTGACGGCGACGAAGGCGCTCGAGATCGGCATCGCCAAGGCGCGCGAAGCGGGCTCGGCGACCGTCGTCGCCCGCAACTGCAACCACGTGGGGCGACTGGGGGCGTATGCCGACAAGGCCGCCCGGCAGGGCCTGTGCAGCATGATGTGCGTGAACGCTCCCGGCCCCGGCGGGACGGCGCCGTTCGGCGGGACCGAGCGGCGGCTGGGGACCAACCCGATCGCCATGTCGGCCCCCCGTGGGGACGACCCGATCGTACTCGACATGACCTCGAGCGCCACGGCCGAAGGCAAGGTCCGCGTCGCCCTGCAGAAGGGGGAAATGCTTCCCGAAGGGCTGATCATCGACTGCGAGGGACGTCCCTCGTGCAATCCCGCCGACCTCTACGGCCCCCCCGGCGGCGCGATCCTGCCGCTCGGCGGCGCGATGGGATTCAAGGGCTTCGGGCTGAGCGTGATGATCGACGTGTTCGGCGGGATCCTCTCCGGCAGCGGCGTCGCCCGCACCGACCTCCCCCCCGGCGCGAACGGCCTGTGGATGTACTTCGTCGACATCGAGAAGTTCCTGCCGCGCGACGAGTTCGATAAGCAAATGGTGAAATACGCGGCCCACATCAAGAGCTCGAAGCGCGTCCCTGGCTGCGAAGAGATCCTGCTGCCGGGCGAGATCGAGCTCCGACGCCGCAAGGTCCGCGAGCGGGAAGGGATCCCGGTCCCCGACGGCACGTGGAAGCTCCTGGTCGAGCTGGGGGACAATCTGGGCGTGTCGCTGGCGGACCTCGAAGACGCGCGGAGCGCCTCGTAGCTGAATTCGCAAGAATTCAGACGATGGCATCCGAATTCTTGCGAATTCAGCTACTTCCGCGGTCGCAAGCAAGGGAGAATCACTGTGGCGGCCCGATCGCAAGATTTCATTGGCCCGTTCGGCGATTCTCCCTCGCTGGCGCGTCGGGCTGGTGTGATCGTGTCCAATCCTGAATCCAACTCGAAACCGATCCTGCCATGCAACAACTGCTCGACAGCCTGATCCAACTGTTCGTCGCCGTGTGGGACGTGCTCGCCTCGCTGGGAGCGGTGTTGCTGCCCTGGCTGCCGCTCGTCGCGTGGGCGGGGTTCTGGACGTTCGCGGTGGACTGGGTGCGGCTGCGGGAGGTGCTGTTGAAAGGGGGCTGGATCGCAGTCCTCCTGATCGGCCTGGTGATGGTCCTCGTGTGGGGCGCGGTCGCGCCTCCCGAGGGAGGGCAGCACCACTTGTGGGGTCTGACGGTCAGCAACTTCGTCGGCAAGACGGTGTACGTGGCGGCCCTGTTCACGATCGTGTTCCTGTGCGGCGCGGTGCAGCTTTCCGGCGCGGTCGATCGCTGCCGCCCCGCCGAGGAGCCGGAACCGGAACAGCCGCCGCAGCACCTCGCGCACCATTGAATCGCCGCGCCGGGCGGCGGCGCTCTATTCATCCCCCGACGGGCCGTACATCCCGGGCACGGGGACGTCGTTCAGCCGGAGGTAGACGCACAGGTGGGCGCGGTGTGGCCTTCGATCGCGTCGTCGTCAGGAATCGTCAACCGTTGCGCCTGTCTTCCACCGGATGTCGCATCGTTCGCAAACGAAGTCGATCGGATCGCCGGGCCCTGGATCATCCGCCGGCCCGACGATCAGATCGCCACATTCGGGACAACGAAAGCGACTCTCGCGCCGCTTCTGGTTCCAGAAACCGAGGAGAGCACCTAAACCAAACAACACGCACGCGATCCACGACTCCCGCCAGATCGCGTACACGAAGAATGGAAGCAGCGATGCGACCACGACCGCATTGGTCCATAAATACCGCCGCCGCCAATTCGGGTCGTCGCGGATCCTCGGCATTGCAGTGGTCGTCGTGCGAAGGAGTCGCTGCGGTTGATTCAGCGGGGGAACCCGCGGCGGCGGCGGGCGCTGTATTCCTCGAATGCCCGCTCGATGATCGGCAGGCAGAAGTCGGCCGGTTGGAAATCGTCCACTTCGACCTTCTTGCCTTCCAGCGTCTTGTAGTCCTGGAAGAAGCGGCGGAGCACTTCCAGCCGGTGCTGCGGCAGTTCGCTCGCTTCGTGGTAGCGGTTGAACTCCGGGTCGTCGAGGGCGACCGCGAGGATCTTGTGGTCCTTGCGGCCGGCGTCGATCATCGTCATCAGCCCGATCGCCCGCGACTTGACGAGCGTCAGCGGCGCGACCGGCTCCTGGCAGAGCACGAGGACGTCGAGGGGGTCGTCGTCCTCCGCGAACGTCTGCGGGATGAAGCCGTAGTTGGCGGGGTAATGCACCGCCGAGTACAGAATGCGGTCGAGCTTCAACAGCCCGGTGGTCTTGTCCAGCTCGTACTTCACGTTGGAGCCGGAGGGGATCTCGATCACCGAGGTGAACTCGCGCGGCAACAGCTCGCCGGGGGTGACGTCGTGCCAGGGGTGAGTCATGGGGGAGGCGACCGGGTGTCCGGGAACGAGATCGACGCGGATGGGACCGGTGCGGCGCGGCTTGAAGATAACGCGGCCGCATCACACCAGCTCGCGGATCAGGCCGTATTGATTGTTGTCGATCAGGTACTGCGGGCGGCCCTGCAAGTCGGGAACGGTGGCCCGCTGGACGTCGATCCCCAGCGCGTGGTACAGCGTGGCGAAGATGTCCTGGAAATGGACCGGCCGCTCGACGGGAACTTCCCCCAGCCGGTTCGTCGCGCCGATCACCTGCCCGTGCCGCAACCCGCCGCCGGCCATCAAGGCGCACGACACCTGCGGCCAGTGGTCGCGGCCGGCGCCGTTGTTGATCTTCGGCGTGCGGCCGAACTCGCCCCAGACGATGACCGTCACGTCGTCGAGCATTCCCCGCCGCTCGAGGTCCTCGACCAAGGCGCTCGTCCCCTGGTCGAGCATCGGGAACACCTGGCGGGCCTGCTTGAAGTTCCCGCCGTGCCAGTCCCAGCGGCTGAACGCGAGCGACACGCACCGCGCCCCCGCTTCGATCAACCGCCGCGCCATGAGGAAGTGGTCGAGCAACTCGGGGCCGCCGTCGTCGCGGTGCTTCGCCGTCCCGCGGCCGTAGCGGTCGCGGAGCGCGGGGTCTTCCTTCGAGAGATCGAGCGCCTCGGCGAGCTTGCTCGACGTGAGAATGCCGAACGCCTGCTGGGTGAAGGCGTCGAGTCCGTCCATCGAACCGTCGAGGTCGGCGGCGCGGCGCAGGCGGTCGAGCGAGTTCAACACGCTGCGGCGATCGTCGAGGCGATCGAGCGTGACGCCGTTGAGGACCATGTCGTCCTTGCCCTCGCCGTTCGGAGTGAACGGGGCGTGGGCGAGGCCGAGGAAGCCGGGCTGCCCATTGTCGGCCCAGAGCATGTGCCCCATCTTCGGGGCGAGGCCGACGAAGGGAGGCACGCCGCGATCGGCCGGCCCGCGAAGATAAGAGAGCGCGGCGCCGAGCGCGGGCCATCCCCCTTGCGGCTGATCGTCGGTGTGCCAGCCGGTCGCGCACTGGAAGGCGTAGTGCCGGTCCTTCGCGCCGACGACCGAGCGAATGAACGTGAGCCGGTCGGCGATTTTCGCGAGCCGCGGGAACAACTCGCAGATCTCGACGCCGGGGACGTTGGTGGCGATGGGGGAGAACTCGCCGCGGATTTCCTTCGGGGCGTCGGGCTTGAGATCCCACATGTCCTGGTGGGGGGGCCCGCCGGGAAGGAAGACGTTGATGATCCCCTTGCGCGGGTTCCGCGCGCCGCTCTGCGCCTCGGCCCGCAGGATGCCGGGCAGCGACAATCCGCCGAGCGTCAACCCGCCGATGCGGAGAAACTCGCGTCGCGAGAGCCCGTCGCAAAACCCGCCGCGCGAAGCACGACCGCCGAGGACCGAGAGCATGACGGACTCCTTCGGGAAATGGTGAAGGGCCGCGGACCGCGAGAGTCGAAGGCGCTGCCTGCGGTCCGAACGCCGCACATCGTCTGCGCGAGATCGGCAATGCCCGAATATATCAACCCCCGCCGATGAGTCAATGCGTCGTTCCGGCGACAATGACCGCCGTCGTCGCTGACTAATCCCAATACGGCGGCCGCCGGTAGTGCGCGTAGAGATCGGCTTCCTCTTCCCGCTCGAGAGTGCGGGAAGGGTCGTACAAGGGGGAGTTGCGGATCTCCTCCTGCGTGTGCTCGAGCCGCGCCTGCGAGCGGTCCCAGTCGAGGCTCGCGATCCAGTCCGGCGGAATCAGCACGCGGCGGCCGCCTCCCCAGTCCGCGGTGTCGACGACGAGGTAGCGGATGATCCAGCCGGCGTCGTCGCAGAGGTAGTCCTCGATCCGCCCCAGGTCGCCGTCCTTCGCGTGCAGGAAATATGCGGACACGTCCCGCGCGCTCTGGAGGTGCATGTCGTCCGGCCGCTCGGTCTCGATCGCGTCTTCGCGGAGCGCCTTGAGCGTCCGCGTCGCCTCGGCCCCCTGTCCCCAATAGACCGGCCAACCGTAGTAGGCGCGGAGTTCCAGTTCGTGCTGGCGACTGACCGGCTCGTGCTCGCGGATGTCGGGGCTCGCCTCGACCTGCGCCACCGTGAGAGAGACCGCGACCGCTTCTTCATCGGCATCGAGACTGCGGATGGACTCGGGTGAGACGAGCACCAGCCGCCCCGGCAGCCAGTCCCCGGTATCGACCACGAAATAGCGGACGGCCCACGTGCGGTCGTCGAAGTAAGCGTCCTCGACGGTCCCCAGGTCCCCGTCGGTCGCGCGAATCGTGTAGCCGATGAGCGTCGACAACTTGTGCAGCATGCTCGCATTCTCCGGCACGGGGCCGTATGCGCGAACCGGGGAATCGCTGAGGGACGCGCGGGGCGATCCGGGGGCCGCCGCGCGTCGGGAGTTTGTGAATCGATCGTGGCCCATTTCACTCCAGCCCGACGCGCCAGCGAGGGAACGCCATTTGACCGGCCGGCCATCCGCTGCGAGGAAGCCCCCAGAGCGATTCTCCCTTGCTTGCGCTGCGGGCTGATCGGACTGCCGCGTTTACCCGAAAAGTCGACGCGGGCGGGTGTATCTTTGTAGTACGGCCTTTAGTCCGTACAAGTCGAGGGGATGTGCGGACTGAAGTCCGCACTACGGATTGTGCGCCGGCACCGCCTCGAACCGCCAGCCGGCGTCGATCAACCGGGGCAGACACTCCCGCAGCACGCGGGCCGTCACCGGACCGGCTTTGGCATTGTCGTGGAACACCACGATTCCGCCCGGGCGAACGCCGCGCAGCAACACGCGGGCCACGCGGCCGGCCTGCGCCGGGTCGCCTCCCGATTCGAAATCGGGAGGCATCAGGTCCCACAGCAGGAGCCGCTGGTTGTGGCGGCGGCTCCAGCGGACGAGCGGCTTCGTGAGCCGTCCGAAGGGGGGGCGCAGCCAGCGGACCGGCTCTCCGGCGATTCCTTCGAGGAGCCTCGCGCAATCCGACAGTTCGCGGATGACGCGGCGGAGCGGCGCCTTCCAGGCGTCGACGTGCGACTGCGTGTGGTTGCCGATCGCGTGCCCCGCCCCCAGGATTTCTCGCACGCGACGCGGCTGCGCGCCGGCCCGGTCGCCCACCAGAAAGTGCAGCGCCGGCACGCGGTGCGCCGCGAGGACCGCGAGGATTTCCGGCGTCCCGTCCGTCGGCCCGTCATCGAACGTGAGGTACAGCACCTTCTCGCCCGGGACCCCGGTCGGCACGCGGCCGACCGCGCGCTTCACGAACCGGCAGGCGAGACGGGAATAGAGGGTGCCGAGGCGGGCGCGCATGGCGGGGCATTATGCCGATTTCCGCGAACCGGGCAATGCGAACGTCCGCGAGCGCGCGGATCGCAGGGTGGGCTGTGCCCACCAGCGTGATGGGTGAGGTTTCCGTCGCGGTTTGGTGGGCACAGCCCCACCCTACGACTTGCGGCGGCGGGATTTCTTCGCCGTCTTCTTCACGGGCTGTTTGCCCGCGGCCGCTTTCTTCGCCGCCGACTTGCGGGCGGACTTCTTGCCCCCGAAGATCTGGTCCCAGCCGGCGACGAACTTCTCGTTCGCGCCGGTGTGGACGGTGTAGCCGGTGCGGCAGGGAACCGAACGCCGCCCGGACTGGAAACGTCGGGCACGCGCCCGCGACGCACGAGAAGGTTTCATGGCTGCATCCTGTCGATCGTCAGTCGTCGGTCGCGGTGAGATTGGGCCTTCTGCCGACTGCCGACTGCCGACTGCCGACTGCCGACTGCCGACTGCCTGCGCGGTCTCCTCCAGGCCCAGCAATCGGCGAATGCTCTCCCAGGGTTGAATGTACGTGAGGAACGGCAGCCCGTCGACCGTGGCTTCCTGCAGGGCGGTCGCGCCGTCGACGGCCGGCCCTTCCGCGACCATCCGCTCGAGCGCCCGCCGCTGATGCTCGCGGTCCCACCCGGCGAGCACCTGCGTCTCGCCGCGGAGCGCCAGCACCCCCGCCGCCAGCGCCGCCGCGCCCCAGTTGCTCGTGCCGGCGATGATGTTCCAGTGCGTGGCGATCCGGCACGGAATGCGGGGCGCGTGCTCGCCGGCGAGCCGGCGGACAAGGTCTTCCCATGGGACCGCCCCCATGCCGATCTCGTTCGCCCCGTCGCCGATGCCGATCGTCCGCGCCGAGGGTCGATGGCGGTGCAATTCCTCGAACAGGCGGTGCAGGTCGGCCGTGTGCGGGTCGATCGCGTCCCCCCGCATGTTGTGGCACCTGTCGTGCCCGTCGGCGAGCACGCGGGCCCGAAAATCGTCGAGAGGCGCCGGAAGCGTGCGGAACTGCGCGGCGAGCGATTCGCACGTGTGGCTCGGGCCGACGCGCTCGATCGACACGAGGTGCGTGAGCCGCGCGCCGGGGCCGGTCGTGAAGAACTCGTCGCGCCAGTCCGACGAACCGTGCGGATAGACGAGCACGCGCTCCTGCGGATAGGGAAAAGCGCGGGCCATCGCGCGGACGGCGGACGCGCACCAGTCGTCGGTCACGACGTGCGCTTCGATCCCGATGCCCGCCAGCGCCGCCGCCAGCAACACGGCCCCCGGCGGGCCGTCGGTCTCGGCGGCGGGAGGCGTGGCCCGCGGCACGTAAAACCCGGTGACGATCGCCACGCTCCGCGCCGATTCGGCGAGATCGACGGCGGCGGCGGCCAGGTGCCCCGGGCACAGCGGACCGAACTGTGACTCGCTGCCGATCAACCCGCGCCGCGCGGGATCGCGGCGGATGATGCGGTCGAAGTCGGCGAGGAGGGCGTGGGACATGGCATTCGTCATTCTGCCGAGGC